>DATDYZ010000047.1:0-13685 GCA_035288905.1 Candidatus Anderseniibacteriota bacterium
GAAATAGCAGGTGCTGCTTCTACGATTTCACAAATCTTTGGCAATTTTCAAACAATTAGATCTATAGATACAACGGGCGTTGCAGCTGCTGATGACGTATCTGGACTTAAAAATGTTACCCGTGAAGACGTAGTACAAGAGAATATGCTTACTTCTCCTGAAGTGTTATTGCAAAAAGCAAATAGTAAAAATGGACACGTGCAAGTGCCCGGAGTATTTTCGCTGCCAGAAATTCTATGAATATTCCTCGAACCGTTGATGAGTCACTTTCGGCAATTAAAAAGTGGGAGCCGCATATTCATGCATTTGTTGAAGTATTTGAAGATGTATCTGTAAGGCAAGATGGTCAGTTGAAAGGACTCCCTATTGCGATTAAAGAAAATATCGCAACAACAATAGGGTATACAAATGCATCATCAAAAATTCTCAAGGAATACGTATCACCTTTTAATGCAACAGTGGTTCAAAAATTGCTTGATGCGGGTGCGGTAGTAGTTGGAAAAACACAGCAAGATGAATTTGGAATGGGCTCGAGTACGGAAAATAATGGACTTCCTCCACAAACTAAAAACCCGTGGGATATAACGCGAGTTGCAGGAGGGAGCAGTGGCGGGTCTGCAGCTGCCGTTGCCAGTGGAGAGGTGTTTGCAGCGCTAGGAACAGATACCGGAGGGTCAGTACGACAGCCATCTGCAATGTGCGGCGTTGTGGGAGTAAAGCCGACCTACGGTCGAGTAAGTCGCCATGGATTACTTGCATATGGCAGCAGTTTAGATCAACCAGGAGTCATAACCCGCACGGTTCGTGACAGCGCGCTTATGTTAGAAATTATTGCTGGCAAAGATCCGCTAGACGCAACATCCACGCGAGAAAAAGTTGGCGCATATAGCACATCATGCGGGCAACCTATTGCAGGCATCAAAATTGGCATACCAAAAGAGTTTTTTGCAGAGGGAATCGATCCGGAAATAAAAAAGATTGTGCAAGAAGCGATATATTCTCTAGAAGAGCAAGGCGCTATCGTTCAAGAAATTTCTCTCCCTCTTACTCCTGCCGCAATCGCTGCGTATTATCTCATTGCAAAAGCAGAGGCATCTTCTAATCTTGCACGCTTTGACGGCCTCCGATATGAAGGTAGTAAAACTAATACTGAAACATTAATTGATTATACGAAGAAAATTCGTGGTGAAGGGTTTGGCCCAGAAGTAAAGCGAGCAATTCTGATGGGAACATATGCACTTTCCAGTGGTTATGTGGAGGCGTGGTATGGGCAGGCATCAAGAGTGCGAACATTGATTCGGAAAGAATACGAGAAAGCTTTTCATGACGTTGACGTGATTGCCGGTCCGGTATCACCAGAAGCGGCATTTGTGTTTGGTAGTAAATCTTCCGATCCTCTTGCTATGTACCTAGCAGATGCATATACCGTACCGGTGAGTGTGGCCGGGCTTCCCGCAATGTCTGTGCCATGCGGTATGACAAAAAATAGTTTACCAGTCGGTCTTCAAATTATCGCACCGCATTTCCAAGAAGAACGTATGTTCCGTGTTGCATCTGCATATGAAGATGCGCACGACTTTAAAAACCGTACTCCCGAGCTACCGAAGT
Source organism: Candidatus Anderseniibacteriota bacterium (assembly GCA_035288905.1). Classification (GTDB taxonomy): domain Bacteria; phylum Patescibacteriota; class Andersenbacteria; order UBA10190; family UBA10190; genus HO2-45-11b. Next base: position 1,609 of record DATDYZ010000047.1, read on the forward strand.
GAAGGTAATAGCGATACGCCCGTCATGGTTTGCGGTTTTGCGATATGCAAAATGTCGAGTATGGTAGGCGCAATATCCGCAAGCACTCCAACTGGAGCGGTAAAAATGGTAGCAAGTTCATCGTCGCTTTTTGGTGTAATTCGTTGCAAGTTTGGTGCAACTAAGTGAAGCGGGACGGGATTCCTAGTATGGCCTGTTTGTGTGCGTCCGGTAGTGACGTCTATTTTTTCTTCCGCATTTCCGTGATCGGCCGTTATTAATAGTACGCCCCTCGCTTCAAATACTGCGTTATGTATTCTTGTAATACATGTATCAATGTGTGAACACGCAGTAACGGTGGCATCAAAGTTACCAGTGTGCCCGACCATGTCAGCGTTTGCAAAGTTAATAAAGTACACATCATAGGTTCCGCTGGCAACTTCTTCAACTACTCTATCTGTGATTTTTTCGGCTTGCATGTTTGGCTCATCAGCAAAGGTATCGACATTAGAAGATCGAATAAGTTCTCTCGTTTCTCCTGTATAGGGCGTTTCATTACCAACATTGAGGTAATATGTTATGTGCGCGTATTTTTCTGTTTCTGCAATATGAAATTGTGTTAAGCCGGCGTCAGAAATAACGCGAGCAAGAGGAAAGGGGGCAACGTCTTCGGTAAACGCATAGGGAGTAGGAATGCTTGGGTCGTACTGCGTCATAGTTGCAAAGAAGAGGTTTTGAAATTTTTTGGCCGGGAAATCAACTTTTTCAGGAGCTACGAATGCTTGTGTAATTTGCCGCGCTCTGTCTGGTCGGTAATTAAAAAAGAGTACGGCGTCGTTATCTTGAATTTTTGTTATATTTTCTCCTCCACGCGTAATTGCAGTTGGGGGAATTTGCTCATCAAATACTTCTTGTTTGTATGATTGTGCAATTGCTTCTGCGGCCGTTGGCGCCCCTGCTTGTCGCACTCCTCCTGTAAGAATATTATACGCGGCTTCTGTGCGATTCCAGTTTTTATTTCTGTCCATTGCATAAAATCTTCCCGTTACAGACGCTATTTCTCCTACGGAAAATTTTTGTATAGCCTGCTCAATTGTTTGTATGTAGCCCAATGATTCCATTTTTGGAGAGTCTCGGCCATCTGTGAATATATGAATATATACATTATTTTTCATGTTTTGCTTTGCGCATAGTTCGAGTAGCGCAACCAAGTGGTTCAGGTGTGAGTGGACGCCACCCGGTGAAGTTAAGCCCATCAAGTGAAGAGTTGATCCATGTTTTGTCACGTGATTAATTGCATCCAAAAAAACAGGATTGGTAAAAAACGATCCATCAAGAATTGCTTTATCTATTTTTGGGAGTACTTGGTACTGCACTTTGCCTGCGCCAATATTTCGATGTCCCGTTTCAGAATTTCCTACTTCATGTATTGGTAAGCCAACTTCAATACCCGCAGCGCTGATTGTTGCGCTGGGGTACGTGCGCGCATACGTATCCATAGTGGGAGTATCTGCTGCAGCTATTGCGTTTCCTTTTTTAAGCAAGCTTATGCCCCATCCATCGAGAATAATAACAACGAGCGGTTTCGGCCGCGTGCGCGCAGAATATTCAGTCATACTGATAAGTATAACACGACTGTCTGTGTGGCCTGCCACCGAATATGTAGAAGTGCTTGCCGGCCGAAGCTCTGCGAGCGAAGGATGGTGGTGACGGGAGGATTCGAACCTCCGACCCCGGGCTTATGAGTCCCGTGCTCTAACCGACTGAGCTACGTCACCGTACGATGAATTATAGAGTACGGGGATATGGATAAAAAGTGAAGTAAAGAGTTCCCCTCTCCCCATATGGGGGAGAGGGCCTAGCCCGCAGGCAGGGGTGAGGGCTGTCGCAAGCGTTGTGGGTTGCCCTCTCCCTAACCCTCTCCCCAATTGGGGAGAGGGGAGCGTTTACAAGAGACAACCCCGCAATAGGCGGGGCTGTTAAGCCGGTTTCTCTAAAAAGAGGCCGGATGCTTGTGGAGACGCACCAAGGTTTGCTTCTTAGTGGTCGTACTTACACATATTCCAATACTACGCATATACCGCAATACAATTTCTATAGCATTTTGTTCAAAACTATTGGCAAAATAGCTCGTCTTCTGGTATGCTCGCTACACAAGAAGAAAATACACCGCGGGGTGGAGAAGTAGTATCTCGCCTGGCTCATAACCAGGAGACCATAGGTGCAATCCCTATCCCCGCTACATTTTTGCCAGAGCAAAAATGCCCTGAGTGAAACGAAACTCTGAGCTTGTCGAAGAGTGAGCGAAGTCGAAGGGTATAATAACTCTCAATAAAGCCATTAATTATCAATTAGCTTTATATACATTTGACATTTCTACACAATAGGAGTATAGTGGCAATTACTCAGTAGCACAGGTTCTCTGAACCTCCCGAACCTTCAACCAAACCAATATCATCTTTGAGGAGAGAGCGGTACTATCAGTCGCCGTATAAAGACTGAGAATCCACCGTCGCTAAAGCTATGGTGGACGAAGGCGGTTACGTGATATTTATATTCAATCTCTCTTTACGAAGATTATATATGTCACCTAACCGCTTTTTGTTTAGGGGCAAGCGTTTACAAATTGAATAGCATAACGTTATAAGCCCACGACCGGCTACTCATGCGGCAGGATATAACGAAGTACTATGCAAGCAGGAAGCGGCTCGCCAATACGGCGAGGCGCGCCTGCCACTGGCGATTTGCTATCTTTTTAGTAAATTGCCAGCGGCGGGTTCATAAAGGTGATAAGCCGAAGAATAAAGATAAAAGGAGTAATTGTGAACGATAAAAAGCGGCAATACATTATTGCAAAATCAAAAGAAGATCAGCTCTGGAAGCTTCTAGATGAACACGCTGATGATATTGCACGGATTGGCGAGGTGCTTTCCGCCGAAGTATCCGCAAAAGGTATCGGCGACGATCAGAATATTACTGCGTTTGCTATGTGTGCACTCGCAAGTATTTTGTTTATTCGTAAAGCGGAACAGTCCATCGAAGAAGAGGAAGGGAGTTAGTAATTCTTTCTCTCGCAACGGATTGAGAGAAGTACATTTATAAAAAAGTTTATTCGAGCGGTTGTATCATGATGATACGACCGCTCTTCTCTTCAGTTCGCAACGACGGTCGTTGTGGACTTGAGTGGAAGAAACAAAAAAAGTTCAATCCCTTTTGGAGTTTGATATCATGCCAGATATTTTGGATAGGGTTTTAATAACTCCAGAGTCTCTTGCAATGTACGTGGTTTTTGCTGCGGATATTGCAGAAAAAATGCGGGAACCTGGAGTTGATTCAGACAATATTCCTGAGGCGCAAGCGAAGGTTCGGGACGATGGAGCCTTGATTGTATTCACCGACTTTGAATTCGCAGGCGGCAAGGGACATGTTGAGTTTTGTATTCCCGCCAGCGGATGGCTTTGGAGGGATCAAAACTAAACGGGATTTGCAACAACGTGTTGTGAATAAAAGCGCAAGAAAATTTGAAGAGGAAGATTATGAAAAAAATAAAATTGATCGAAAGTATTTTGGCTGGTGCAGTCCAACGAACTGTTACCGGTTGGGAAGCGGCAGCGAAACTTCTTCTGACAGCAGCTACGATGTTGGAAGAGCCGTTTTCAGAGAACGCAGAAGTCGGAAGAAAATTTGTAAGCCGAGTGTTGGAGCTCATTGAAGTGCAGATAAGGCTTCAGCATAGCGCTGAAGACCTTGGAATTAATTCGAGTGAAAATTCAAATTGGTCTGACGCGGAGGTTCGTCTGATTGACTTGCACACATTTGCAACGTACACCTGCGAATGCTTTGGAGAAGTTGAGTTCGACAAGCTGCTTTTTCGCAGACTTGTTGACGCTGAGCTCATAACTCCCGATCAGCCATTGCTTCGGGATTGACTCAGTGGTGTTGAGAAGTATTTTTGTTCGCGGTTGTTCATCTTTGTATGTGCAACCGCTTCTTTTCTAAAGCCCATCACTTTTGGTGCTGCGCCCCGCGTAGCTTTAGCGAAGTGGGGGGGGTTAGTAGAAGAATATATTGCCGCTATGCGGCTACTTGGTAAGCAATAGAATCGGATCAGGAAAGAAGCTCTCTCCTCAAGATTGTATCTTCTTGATTCGTATAACTTTTATTACTTGCCGGTAGCCTCATGGCGGTTTTGTTTTTGCTCAAGCAAAACGTCGCTCCCTTCTCCCGTTCTGGGAGAAGGTCAGTCTCGCCTTTGTGCGAGACTGGGATGAGGGGAAATTTAGCGCAATGAACGCCCCTCACCCCCTTGCCTGACATCGCGGGCAAGTACCCTCTCCCAGGACGGGAGAGGGGAACGTATTACGGTTCTTTCTTTACTTTCTCCATATATTCTGTATTCTAGAGGAACATCTTGGGTCTGAAGTGTAACGGTTTTGCATGTCTCCCTGTCACGGAGAAGGCAGCGGGTTCGACTCCCGTCAGACCCGCTAATATCGTGTACAATACAATTATGACCGTAAAAGTATTTATTTTGGGAACCTTGGCAACAATGCTTATGTCGTGGGGAATACTTGCCCTTATTATCACCTGGGTTGATCCGCTTTCTTCTACTGCTTCTTTGGCATTTATTCTCTTTTTTCTTGCGATGTTTTTGGCAGTTGCCTCGCTTACTTCTCTTCTTGGATACGTTGTTCGATCCATCTTTTTTCGCAGCCAACTTTCGGCATATCGCGTGCGCCCGGCACTTCGTCAGGGGGTATTTTTAGGTGTATTTACGGATTTACTGCTATTTTTACAACTGGAAAGAATTCTGATATGGTGGGTTTCTGCCATTATCGTACTGCTTTTTATCGTAGTTGAGTTAGTATTCATATCGTATGACAAATATGCAGCCACAAATCGAGGAACTGGGGAAGCAAGCGCATCGTGAACTTGCGGCAATTAATGATGCACACGGCTTAGAAGCGTGGCGTGTGTCGTATATTGGCAGAAGCGGAAAAGTTCCAGAAATGCTTCGCAATATAAAAAATTTGAGCGATGAAGAAAAAAGAATAGTCGGCAAAGAAGCAAACGCACTGAGAAGGGAACTAGAAGAAGCCTACGAAGAAAAAAGACATGCGGTTACGAAGCTTGAAACAAAAGGCCTGCCGACCATAGCCCCCGCAGGAGGCGGGGCGACGGTCGGGCACTTGCATCCTCTCACCCTCACCCTAAATCGCGTGACAGAAATATTTGCCGCCATGGGTTTTATTATTGCTGATGGGCCGGAAGTAGAAGAAGGAAAGTATAATTTTGATGCATTAAATATTCCCTTAGATCACCCTGCTCGCGGAGAAGGGGATACGTTTATGATTGACCCCGCAAGTATCGGTGGTGCGCAAGATATCGTTCTGCGTACGCAAACATCCCCAATGCAAATCCGTTCCGTACAAAGTATGCACTTACAACCGCCGTTTAAAGTTATTGCACCTGGCAGAGTATTTCGCAGAGAAAAAGTTGATGCAACGCACGAATCAACATTCTATCAATTTGAAGGACTTGGTATTAGTGAAACGATGAGCATTGCTGATTTTAAGGGAATTATTGCAGAATTTTTCTCAGTATTTTTTGAAAAAGAAGCAACCGTCCGCCTCCGCCCATCGTACTTCCCATTCGTTGAACCCGGTTTTGAAGTAGATATGTCATGTGTATTTTGCTCAAATGGCTGCAGGATTTGCAAATACTCAGGTTGGATTGAAGTAATGGGCGCCGGGATGGTCCATCCGAATGTCTTACAGAATATGAATATAGATCCGAAAAAGTATCAGGGGTTCGCGTTTGGTGGGGCAGTAGACCGGCTTACGATGATACAGCATGGAATTACGGATATTCGGTTATTTTGGTCGGGTGACGTGAGATTTTTAAGACAATTTAGTTGATATGAAAATTTCATGCAAAAAAATAATAACAGATCCCTTCTCCCCAATTGGGGAGAAGGTGCAGCCCGCCTTTGTGCGGGATGCGGATGAGGGCAACTCAAGCGGCATGACCAGCCCTCACCCTAACCCTCTCCCCAATTGGGGAGAGGGGAACGCGCTACTACTATGAAAATTTCTTACAGCATTCTAAAGCAATTAATTCCAGGTCTTGGTATATCTCCAAAAGATCTTGCGGAAATGCTTACCATGCACAGTTTTGAGACCGTGATTGATCGTGAATATATAATCGATCCAAGTATTACTGTTGTAAAGATAGTAAAGCTAGATCCGCATCCAAATGCTGATAAATTGCGCCTCGCAAGTGTTACTGATGGTAAACAAGAAACGCGAGTTGTGTGTGGTGCGCCAAATATTGCAGTTGGGCAAATTGTTCCGTATGCGCCACCGGGTGCCAAAGTATATGACGAGAACCGAGAACTTTTTACGCTCAAAGAAGCAACTATAAGAGGAGAAAAAAGTCCGGGAATGTTAAATTCTGCTCGAGAGCTGGGTATGTCTCAAGAACATGGCGGAATAGTGGTATTGCCAGAAGGTACTGCGGTTGGGGCAAAGTTATCTGGGATTATTGCAAGCGATACTATTTTAGATATCAGTGTATTACCAGATCGAGCAAAAGATGCAAATACGCATGTGGGTATTGCTTTAGAGGTAGCTGCCCTTACAACACTTGATGTGCGAGAAGGTGAATACTCTGATTCTTTGTTTTCTCTTATACAAAACATTACGGGGATTGTGGACATGGGGAGTTTGAAAGAATTAAAAAAATTACCAAAACATTATCCAATTCCGTTTGACCCTTACAAGCCAAGCCGTGTGGCTGGCGTAGAAATTTCTGCAGAACAGGTGAGAGATATATTAGAACGGTTGCGATTCGTAATCTCTCCCCCTGCCCGAGGGGGAGCTGGAGGGGGTGGGAGTGAGGCGCTGTGGCAAGTTACTCCGCCAGCAGATCGTCTCGACGTATTGGGGGAGCACGATTTGGTTGATGAAGTGATGCGATTTCACGGGTTAGATTCCATACCTCCAAAAGCACAAGATTTTTCCAAACCATTACCCGTTTCAGATATTGTGTATTGGTCGGGGAGAATTCGAAGTATGTTTGTGGAAGCGGGGTTTACGGAAACATACAGCTATTCATTTGAAGATGAAAAGTTCGCAAAGTTGGTGAATGCAGAAATTCATCCGCATGTGGAGTTGTTAAATCCCATGGCACCAGAACTCAAGAAACTACGCTATTCTATGTTGCCGGGCTTACTGAGTGCAATGGTAAAAAGCCGAGACGATATGCATCGGAGTAAAAAAGAACGGGCGTTGTTTGAAGTCGGTCGGGTGTATCACGTCGGCGAAGGCGGCACAGTCCCCGGTGTTATTGAGCGCCCCGTTGTTGCGGGAATTTCTGTTGGAGATGAATCTACGTTGCAAGAAATACTTGATCGTATTCGCGAGCTGTATGAAATAGAAGCGTTAACTGTCATTCCGGCCCGGGAGCCGGAATCCAAGTCGACGTGGATCCCGGGTCAAGCCCGGGATGACAAGTCGTTCGCGACTGTCAATTTCTTAAAATACGCCGGTGAATTTTTTGGCATCACATATGAATTTACTGATGAACTGCTCAAAAAGATGAAATATAGAATGCCCGTTGTTGCATTTGAGATTAGCTTGAATGCACTTTTGAAACATGCACCAGATGTTGAAATTCTGACCAAAACACTGGATGAAATTCGAAATGAAAAACTAGTCCCTACGCAATTTCAAGAACTTCCAAAATACCCCAGTGTATTTCGGGATATATCTATGTTAGTTGACCCTACCACTAGTATAGACGCTATACAGTCAGAAATCGTACGAGTAGGTGGTAAAGTAGTTGCAGATGTTGATTTGTTTGATGAGTTTTATAAAGAGGGAGATGAGAAAAAGAGTCTTGCATTTCATATCGAATATCGTAACCCAGAAAAAACGCTTACAGACGCAGAAGTAGACGAAGTTCACAAAAAAATAGAGCATGCGTTAAAAAAAGAATTTGACGCGGAAATACGGTAGATATAGGGAGGAGAAACACGGTTGAACGAAACCCAAAACCCTGATACCATACACCCATTATGGCAAAGAAATCAGCATCTGCTTCATACGGCGCATCGGCAATTACGGTACTCGAAGGGCTCGAGCCAGTTCGAAAACGCCCAGGAATGTATATCGGGGGTACTGGTCTTGACGGTTTACATCATTTAATTTGGGAAGTAGTAGATAATTCCATCGACGAAGCAATGGCTGGGCATGCTACGCATGTTGAAGTGCGCCTGATGCCAGATAACGTAATAGCAGTCACCGACGATGGTCGTGGAATTCCCGTTGAAAAGCATGCAAAAACGAAGAAATCTGCCCTGGAAACGGTACTTACTGTTCTGCATGCCGGCGGAAAATTTGGCGGGGAAGGGTATAAAGTATCCGGAGGATTGCACGGAGTGGGTGTTTCGGTTGTAAACGCTCTTTCGGAATGGCTGGAAGCGGAAATCGAACGCGATGGTGGAAAATATATTCAGAAATTTAAGCGGGGCGCAGCGCAGGGGCCGGTAAAGAAAGTTGGAACATCGAAAAAAACAGGAACGACTATTACATTTAAGGCGGACGATCAAATCTTCCAAGAAATTTCATATAACTGGACGAAGATTTTGCAGCATTTACGTCAGCAGGCGTATCTAACACCAGGTGTTAGAATTCGAATTAGCGACGAGCGGGAGCCGGGAAACATAAAATCATACACGTTCTTTTTTGAGGGAGGGATTGCATCATATATCCAACAATTAAATCTTGGAAAAGATGTAAAAAATGAAGAAATATTTTACGTCAAAAAAGAGTTTGAAAACGACAACATGGTGGAAATCGCCATGCAATATACGGATTCCTACAATGAGTCGGTTCTGACATTTGCGAATAACATTCATACACTCGAAGGCGGAACTCACTTAACGGGATTTAAAACAGCACTCACGCGTATTATTAACGACTACTCCCGCAAGAACGGATTTTTAAAAGAAAAGGACGATAATCTCACTGCCGATGATGTGCATGAAGGATTAACGGCAATTATCAGCGTAAAACTCAGAGATCCGCAATTTGAAGGGCAAACAAAAGGAAAGCTTGGCACTCAAGAGATGCGTGGATTTGTGAACCAAGCAATGGTAGAGGCGTTTAGCATGTATTTAGAAGAGCATCCAAGAGACGCGAGAGGCATTATTGAGAAGGTTTCCTTGGCTGCAAAAGCTCGCCTTGCTGCGCGCGCAGCTCGCGACACCGTACTTCGAAAGGGCGCTCTCGATGGATTTGCGCTTCCTGGAAAACTGGCCGACTGTTCTGAAAAAGATGCCGCAAAGAGTGAAATTTACATCGTGGAAGGAGACAGCGCCGGAGGTTCGGCGAAAAACGGCAGAGACCGCAAATTCCAAGCTATTTTGCCGCTTCGAGGAAAAATCTTGAACGTAGAACGCGCACGGCTCGATAAAATGTTGGTGAATAACGAAATTAAGGCGTTGATTATTGCTATGGGGGCAGGTATTGGTGAGGGGATGGATGTTTCTAAGCTTCGCTACCACCGGATTATTATTGCAACGGATGCTGACGTGGACGGGTCTCATATTCGAACACTCCTCTTAACATTCTTCTTTAGATATTTTCAAGCGATGATTGAAGGCGGATATATTTACATTGCGCAACCACCTCTCTACAAAATCGAAAAAGGGAAAGAAAAACATTATGTGTTTACGGATCAGGAAAAAGCAGCAGTCTTAAAAAAGTTTGGAATAAAAAACGAAGAAGAAGCCAGTGGGGAAATTAAGATACAGCGATACAAAGGTCTTGGAGAAATGAACCCGAGCGAGCTATGGGAAACTACCATGGACCCAGCAAATAGGGTGCTCAAGCAAGTGAAAGTGTCTGACTTAGAAGAAGCAAACCGCATGTTTGATACGCTGATGGGAAGCGACGTGGTACCGAGAAAAAAGTGGATCCAAACACATGCCAAGGCGGTAGAGAATCTCGATATATAAATTTGAACTTAATCCCTTCTCCCCAATTGGGGAGAAGGTGACATGAGCGAAGCGAATGACGGATGAGGGCAGCTCAAGCGGCATAACCAGCCCTCACCCTCCCGCCTTCGGGCGAGGAGCCCTCTCCCCAATTGGGGAGAGGGGAATGCCATGCTATTCATTTGCATTTATTTCCAGTAAGAGTATGATATTGACAACGGCCCAAGTGGGCTGTTTTAAGAACAAGAAGAATCTGCATATGGCAAAAGTATCTACCTTTTCGTTTATAAAAGAAGTTCGTGAAGAACTTGCAAAAGTTTCTTGGCCTTCTCGCGAAACGACCATCCGATATACGATTATCGTGATTGTTGGGTGCCTGATAGTAGGAGCCATTGCCGGAGGAATGGATTATGTGCTTTCCTTGTTATTTAAAACATTTATTTTTTAATTAATAATTTTCCATGGAGGAAAAGGAACAATCAGGAGACGGACGAACATGGTATGTATTGCATACCTATTCTGGATATGAAGATAACGTAGCTCGCAACTTGCGGCAGCGTACGGAATCGATGGGTATGGAAGATAAAATTTTCCAAGTTATCGTTCCAAGGGAAAAAAAGATCCGTGTAAAAAACGGCAAACGCAGAACAATTGAAGAGCGATTGTTTCCAGGGTATGTGCTCGTTGAAATGATCGTGACAGAAGATTCTTGGTACGTAGTGCGCAACACGCCAAACGTTACCGGATTTGTGGGCTCTGGAACAACTCCAACTCCCGTATCAAAATCTGAAATTGATCATTTGCTCGCTCGAATGGGCGATGATGAACCAAAGTACAAAATAGACGTAGTAGAGGGAGATTCTGTTCGCATTATGGACGGTCCGTTTAAAGAATTTGAAGGTAAAATCTCCGATGTAAACGACGCAAAAGGAACGGTAAAGGTTCTTGTAAACGTATTCGGAAGAGAAACGCCGGTAGAGCTCGACTTTTTACAAGTAAAGAAAGAGGGGTAACACTATTTCTATGAAACAAATTATCACAACTCTTAAAATACAAATTCCAGGAGCTATGGCAACGCCTGCGCCTCCAGTAGGAACAGCGCTTGGCCCTCATGGAGTAAACCTTCAGGAGTTTGTCACTCGTTTTAATGAAATGACAAAAGACATGCGCGGAGATGTAATTCCAGTGGAAGTTACGATTTACGCAGATCGTTCAATGGATTTGAAATTAAAAACTCCGCCTGCAGCTGAATTTTTGAAGAAAGCAGCAGGAGTAACGAGCGGCTCGAAAACTCCAAATACCGTAAAGGTTGGAAAGGTTACCAAGGCGCAAGTGCGAGATATTGCAGAAAAGAAAATGGTAGACGTATCTGCGCGAGATATAGATGCCGCGGTAAAAATAATTGAAGGAACAGCAAGATCTATGGGAATAACAGTTGAATAACTATGAGAAGCAAATCCTACAAACAAGTAAAAGAAAAAATTTCCGATGAACAGATGGAACTTCCTGTTGCTGTGCAATTTTTGAAAGAAAATACGCGAGCAAAGTTCGACGAAACAGTAGAGCTTCATATTGTACTTGGAGTAGATGCAGGCAAGTCTGAACAAAACGTTCGCGGCACGGTTGTATTGCCAAACGGTACACCAAAACAAAAGCGCGTTGCAGTATTTGCAGGTGATGTAAAGAAACAAGCAGAGGCAAAAGAAGCAGGGGCCGTACTAGTTGGAGGGGACGACTTAATTGCGGATATTGAAAAGAACGGTATTTCCGATATCGACATCACGATTGCAACGCCTGATATGATGGCGAAGATTGCAAAAATAGCCAAAGTGCTTGGGCCAAAAGGCCTGATGCCAAACCCAAGAACGGGTACCGTAACACCTGATGTTGGAAAGGCTGTTGCAGAATTAGCAGCTGGAAAAGTTTCATTTAAAATGGATAACCAGGGAAATGTGCACGGTGCTATTGCAAAAGCAAGCTGGAGTGCAGAAAAAACGGAAGGAAATGCACGAGCATTTGTTGAAGCAGTACGGGCCGTTCGCCCAGCAACCCAGCGCGGAGAATTCATCCGCAAAATTGTACTCAAGACAAGCATGAG
>DATDYZ010000048.1:0-6031 GCA_035288905.1 Candidatus Anderseniibacteriota bacterium
AGATTTTTAACTGCAGGACCGCTTTTTTTGAATGAGAACACGGCTTCTGTATCTGTGACTGCGCTCGCAATTTTTTGTCGAATAATATCTGGTGTATCAGTAAGCGCGATATAGCTTTTTTCGCTATCACTTTTGCTCATCTTTTTTGTTGGATCCTTCAGTGCCATAATGCGCGCAGATTCTTCTGGGATGTATGGTGTTGGTATTGTGAATACATTGCCATACATAGTATTAAATCGCTCCGCAATGTCTCGCGCTAATTCAATATGCTGTTTTTGGTCTTCTCCCACTGGTACGATGTCAGCGTTGTATAAAAGAATATCCGCAGCCATAAGGACTGGGTATGAAAACAGTGCCAGCGAAACTGCGTCTTTTGATGATAGTTTTTTTGACTTGTCTTTAAATTGCGTCATGCGGGTCATATTGCCGTAGGGTGTAATAGTTGAAAGGAGCCATGCCAGCTCGGTGTGGGCCGCAATATGTGACTGAACGAATATCACACTTTTTTGGATGTCTACTCCAGCTGCAATATACGTTGCTGCTACGTCAAGAATCCTGTCTTGCAGGGTGTTTTTATCGTATGGGACGGTAATTGCATGTTGATCTACAATACAAAAATACGCCGTATTGTTCTTTTGGAGATCAATCCATTGCTTGATGGCGCCAAGGTAATTGCCAATATGGAGTGTGCCAGAAGGCTGAATGCCGGAGATGACAACTTTATTAGAGGGTATTTCCATAGTCTAACGGTATCATGGTTTTTTCTTATTTGTCACCCCGGGTAATCCCTTCTCCCCAATTGGGGAGAAGGTGCCTCGCCAAGAGGCGGGCGGATGAGGGCAGACTACAATGCGACGACAGCCCTCTCCCACAATTGGGAGAGGGGAAGCTACTTATACTTCAACTATCACCGGCAGTACCATTGGTCTGCGTTCTGTTTTTTGGAACAAGAATGTTCCTATATCATCCCGCACCGCTTCTTTTACATGCGCCCAGTTTTGTTCCATTGTTCGTTGCTGTGCAATATGTTTTTGAATAACGATAGCGATTTGGTCCCTTGTTTCTTGGATGAGTTGCGGATGGTCTTTCATAAAGATGAATCCGCGTGAAATAATATCTGGCTGGCCGATAATTTCTCCACTTCTGCCATCTACAGTCGCAATAACGACAACCATTCCTTCTGCGGCAAGTGTCTGCCTGTCGCGAAGTACTACTTGCCCCACATCTCCCACACCAAGACCGTCTACCATAATATGCTTAATCTCATATTTTTCTCCTGAAATACGTGCCTTGTTATCAAGAATCTCAATAACTTCGCCGTTTGCAGGAAGGAGGGCGTTAGAACGAGGGAACCCGTTTTGTACTGCCATCTTTGCGTGTTCTGCGCGGAAGCTAAAGTATCCGTGTGCAGGAATTAAGAATTTTGGTTGGATCAAGTCGATCATGTGCTGCAAATCGTCTCGATGCCCGTGTCCGCCTGAGTGAATGTCCATCATTTTATAATGGATTACTTCTGCGCCTTGCTTGTAAATTTGGTCTTTTACTAACTGTACAGAAGCTTCGTTCCCGGGAATTACGGAAGATGAGAAAATAACCACGTCTCCCGCATTGAGTTCAATGCTGCGGTGTTCTTTATTTACGATGCGCATGAGTACGGCATTGTCTTCTCCCTGCGCGCCCGTGCAAAGAATGAGCACTTTTCCTGGTGGTAATTTATTGCTTTCTTCTGGAGTTATTACCGTTTCTTTTCTATAATCCATGAATCCAATTTCTTTCGCGATAGCAACGTTCGTCTTCATAGAATAGCCATCTACCGCAACTTTTCTACCATGTTTTTCTGCAATAGAAACCATTTGCTGCAAACGGTCGATCATGGAAGAGAATGTAGCCGTAATAATGCGTTGGTTCGGGTGAGAAGAAAAGATTTTCTCCAAATTCGTTTCTACTGTTTTTTCAGAAAGGCTGTGACCCTCACGTTCTGCTCCGGTGGAATCTGTGTACAATACTGTTACGCCTTTTTTTCCGATTTCTTGCAAATGGTTTTCATCTGCAGGTTCATCGTTTACAGGATTTGTGTCGAATTTAAAATCTCCGGTGAAGGCGATAGATCCTGCTGGAGTGCGCACCACAACTCCGAACGCATCTGGCACAGAATGGTTTACATGGAATGTTTCTATTTCAAATGCTCCGAGGCGGAATTTCTCTTTTGGTTTTACAATGTTTACTTTCGGTTTTGCATACATGGGGAAATCGGTTTGTCGTTTTTCTACAAGCCTCATCGTAAATTCTGATCCGAAAATTGGCGGGTTACCAAGCTTTGGGAGTAAATGAGGAACGCCTCCAAAATGGTCATAATGGGCGTGCGTAATAATAACGCCTTTGATATTTTTCTCTTTGCCTGCAAGTGGGGAAATGTCAGGAATAATATAATCAATACCGTACATGTTCTCGTTTGGGAACATGAGACCTAAGTCGATAACTACGATATCGCCCTTGTATTCCACTGCTGCGGAATTTCTTCCAATTTCCTCAAGGCCGCCGAGTGGAATGACGTACATTCCGTCTGGGTTGCGTGGGGGTTGTTTAATAAGAGGTGCGTCAAAGCTGCGAGGTGGTCCGAAGTGGACTCCAGAACTCCGTTCGCGACTGTGGCGACCCTTTCCCTGCCTACCGGCAGGCAGGCGCCCGCCTGGGCGTCGTGCTCCGCTTGGTTTACGAGCGTGGTTCGTTTTAGGATATGATTGTGCTCGTGCGGGAGCAACTTTTTTTGGTAAAGCTTTTGATACAACAGCTTTGGCTGTACCCACTCCGCCAGTTGGCGGATGCGGGGTTTGTGGTTTACTCCGCACAGGAGGCGGTACCGGAATCTGTGACATATTTATTTGTTTATTATTGATTAATGGTAAATCGTCCGCGTCTAACGGGTTTGAGGGTATTTTTAAAGCAATATCTTTAAATGCACGGCTCAATAACGCTAGATTTTCTTTGAGTGTATAGGGGATGGGGCTAATCGTCAACTCATAACCCCCGCTCCGCCAACTGGCGGAGGCGGGGGATTATAAGCTTCGTATCTAACTCTACGCTTCGGTTATCCGATGATTGCTTTACGGATTACGTATGCAAGTCCAGATCCACCAGAGAGCGTTGTGAGTAAGAGAGTTGCAATTCCTGTTGCTCCTGTTTTTGCAGTAACTGGTACATGCACAACGCTCGGGGCAATATATTGAGGAACTACGTGTGTTACTGCCGCAGCAACTTTTGGTTGCTTGGTAGCAGGTGCAGCTTTCACTTCAACCTTCTGTTCAACTTTTACAGAATTATTGTTGCTTGAACTGTTGTTCGAGCTATTGTTTGAGCTGTTATTAGAACTGTTGTTGATATTTAGGCTAATTGTGTTCGTGTTCTTGTTTACGTTACAGTTTTGCGTAGAGTTGTTTGTAACAATAATTATGTTTCCATTACCGTCCAAGCATGTTGCTGTAACTGCAGGAGTTGGAGTTGGGGTAGGGGATGAAACAGGAGTAGGCGTTGGTGTGGGAGTCGGCGTTGGAGTTGGTGTTGGGCCAGCTACTACATGCACTTTGCAAGTTGCTGTTTTAGTTCCGCCAGGGAACCCAATAGATGTAGCAGTAATTACTTTATCACCAGGAGTCTTATACCAAGTTGCAAAGCCTGTACCAACAGCTTTTGTTGCTACTTCTGCACCTGGAGCGCTCCACTTTGCATTAAATCTTCCACCAGAAGGATCCTCTGATACTCCTATCCATTTGTTTACCTCAACCGTTTGGGTTGCAGGTGCACATGAGAATTGAGCATTAGGAGTAGGTGTTGGAGTTGGTTTCGGTGTAGGAGACGGTGTTGGTTTTGGAGTTGGAGACGGAGTAGGCGTCGGGGTTGGTGTAGGTGTAGGTTGTGCCCACTTGAGCCATACGTTAACTACGGTATGCGCATAATAAGACGCATAGATGTCTGGGTTTGTAGGAATAGAGCTATCAGGCACCGCAGTGTTATGCCACTTTGCGATTACTTGCAGTGTGGTGTTGTTACCATTTACGTCAGACATGTCTATGTTACGCGTGCTCGTTGACCTGGATACAAGACATCCGTTTTGACCGCATGTTGCAACTCCGGTGTATACGTCGTTCCCGATTACTTTCCACTGGGTGTTTTCATTACCAAATACGTTTGAAAAGAGTCCACCGCTGGTAGCATATCGTGTGATAACGCGTACAGACGTTGGGACGTTTTGGCAAACTCCCCATACTACGCGGTATGAGAATGGGACGCTTGATTTGTTATATGTATTAGCAGCTGCGTCGTGAACTGGTTGGTTTACAAACACTTCTACTCGACGAGTGCTCGTAATAGGCGCCCAGAAGTTCAATTCTGATTGCCGTACAACGATACCGTTTGCATTTGCACTTCGTGCAATGCCGGCTGTTCCTACTAAAAACCCTGCTCCAATGAGCGTGATTCCGAGGATTTTTACAAGTAATGGATTCATAAGACTGCTTAAAAATTAAAACTAACCTGTCACCATAGTCCTAATGGGTTTATTTGTCAAGGGTGTTTATAGAGTATTTTATATAAATCGGGGAAGTAGTATAAGTAAATGACTCTATACAGCTCTTTATTTTCTCTTTTTGTGTTTTTTTCGGAAATAGGTGTTTCCAAGAAGTACCGCTCCAAAGAGCGTCAGTACTATGCCGCCATAGAGTAATATATTGGAAAAAATTCTATCTCTTTCGAGGGTCTTACGCTGCGCACTTGTAAATGAAAATGGAACGCGGTACGAGACTAGTTCTGCTCCGTTCTCTGCAGTAATGTTCATGGTAAAGACTGGGTTCCCGTCAAGTTTTCTATGTAATACAATATTCGCATCTCCCGTAAGTATTATGTCATTGAGCTCCACCGCAGGTACTTCTAGTGTTCCGAGGGTTCCGGATGCATCTTGTAGTTCAATTGATATTGCTCCTTTACTTTTTGTTTCTGCGTCGCCTGCGCCTACATAATCAATAGAAAAAGACATTACATCCTTTTTCTGAGATCCATATGATTTCATGCGTACATTGAGCACATCTGCGTCTGCACCGCGAACGACCCAACGATATTTTACCAAATTTGATATATTTTTATTTGAAGATATATCCTGGAGCGATAGCATTCCTACATATACACCTGGTTCACGAAACGTAGGTACTGTCATAGTAAGTGGCGTTCCATCGATCGTAGCCCTTACTGTAGAGCCACGAATGGTTTTCAGGACAGGCCGCAGCGGGCTAAATTTATAAATATCTAGTACGGGCACAACGGTTTTTGCAGATTCAGATGTCGCAAGCGCATGCAACAGTATTGTTTCGCCTCCTTGTATATTCGGACCAGATTCAGGATTGAATGTTTTTGATCCGTACTCTGCAATAGTGATATTGCCAGAACGTATCATTGCAAAAGGAGTTTTATCTCCCGTAAACGTGATTGGTATATCGTACCAACCCATCGTTCTTCCTCTTCCGGTCGCCACCGTAATTTCAATTCTATAGTTTCCTGCTGGGAGGTTCTCAGGAGGGGTATATGTAAACGGAACGGTCATTTTTTTATCTCCGAGGAGTGTAAAGCGTTCTTTTGATGTTACCAGGTCATACACGGGAGCGTTGTCTTCTATGGTTTGATTTTCAGAAGATGCGGCGGGTAATTCTCCGAGCAATTCAATAATGTATGTTAAATCACCCACGATGTCTTTGCTTTTATTCCAAAATGTTATGGATCCGTCCACGGTTCGGTTTTCTTGTACGTGAGCGTTTGCGGATAATACGAACACCTCTGGTGGGTGATATATATCTTGTTCGTTAATATCGCCTCTGTTTCCAAATGGCGCGGGATTTGTTTGCGCATGTACGCCAAGAGCAAGTGTTCCAACGAGTACTGGTGCTAGGATTGCGAAAAAAGCTTTTGAGAAATACATAGAGAAAGTATACACTTATTCCTTTGCGAGTTTTAGTGCCTCTTTGCAGTAGAGTTTTATAAACGGTTT
>DATDYZ010000049.1:0-12789 GCA_035288905.1 Candidatus Anderseniibacteriota bacterium
GCCGAAGCTCTGCGCGCAGATACCCCTTAATCTGAACATTGTCTTTAGTGGTCGCCACTACAAACATGTCAACGGTTTGCCCGGAAGATATACTGCGGATTCGTTGAAAAAACGGTACTGCAAAGAGGTCCCTTCCTTCCACGTTCACGTCTTCATCGATGATCCAAATTTTCTCATACCCACTACTTCCCACGTCGTAGTTATGGAAGAAGCAACTCGAAAGGGGTATTGAAACGCAAAGGGGCAATAGTGCCAAGGAAACATGGCCGCAAAACTTTGTAAACTCCGTTCCGCTGGCCTTATAGTGTTTTATGCTCGGCGACAAGGAGTCTGCGCATAATACCCAAATCAGTGTCAACACTAAACCTCCACATACCCCCAAACCCATAACGCTCATATTCTTGTAGGTGCCAGCAGCAACAAACCCCCCAATGGCCATGAGCATCAGTATGCTCATGCGCGTTTTCGGATACATCACAACAAGACGACCTAGCAGCCTGTTCATAAATCATTCCCCTCAAAATATGCCAAGTGAATTGTGAATGAGCCACACGGCTCTTTCGAAACTAATCAAACCGGAACGCTCAAAAGAGTAGTCTTTTGTCGCAAAAAGTCAAGCGCAGCGCATTCCCAACGCCCTATTCAAACCCTTCGGGTTTGAATTATCAAAGTTCCAAGGATTATCCTTGGTTTTGTTCGTACGTTAGCGGATTTCGATCCCCTCTTTTCGTATTGCGGTTCCGATACTGCTAAAACGGTCCTCCAAGTCTTCTGGACGCATTGCAACAGGAGAAAACGCAGGGTCAATTGGAGATGCAATAAGAGACAAACGAACTGTTTCATCTATTGGGTCTTTCCCAAATGCAGGACCAACAACAGCAACATCAATATCACTCCATTCATGAGCCGTACCACGAGCTGATGAACCAAAGAGGAACAGTGACTGAAATGGAATTTGGTTATCACGCAATTTCTGTTCAAGCTTTTTCAGTTTTTGTTGAATGTCGTAAGTCATAAAAGAGTTTTAAGAATTTCTGATGTGTGACCCATCCACTCTTGCGCGTACGTCTGAGTTGCTTTCTTATATAGATTTAATTTTTCCTCATCATATCGCGCTGCAATATTAAATGTATTTATTTCCGGAAGAAATATTTGTTGTTCTTCGGTCAGTTTTGTATCAACTTTTGAAGCAAGTAACACAAGGTGATGCGTATACGGTGGCATATCGCTGTGTCCAAGAGCATACTTCGCCTTGAGCGCTTTTTCTACTGCCAAATGGCAGAAGAACAGGGCATGATGATATTTCTTACTTTCATACAGCTTTTCTGCCGTATCAAACGCATCACGCGATCCATCTTTCCACGCATTCGCCATCTTTTCTTGGTCAGGAGACATAACTGCATATTACTATGAATTTATGTTTTGTACATTTTATTGCGCATCTCCGGCGCACCATTCAAATCCTTCGGGTTTGAATCCTCGCTATTCCAACGCTAAGCCTTGTTTTTGTTCGCATTTGTAATAAAAGAAATCAGCCTGGGAGAGAAATTAATCTCTCCGCAGGCTGTCGACCGTTCGTTTCACCACCGAGGTTTCGTTTTTTGCTTCGTAACGGCCACAAGAAATTCCATGGGTATTTCTGTTCCCGATGGAGAAAAAGTGACCCGTAGGATGAAGACATTGTCTTCCGCCTTTATGTCAACGTCCCTAGTAACAGGAAGCGTCCTTTTTTCTCGACCGCGACACTTCATCTCGACCAACACAGTCCCCACCAAAGAATCCCCTTCAAACTGCATATCAGAAAGTGCTGTGGCTTCCAAGTAGCTGATCTCCGCCGTCATCTCCGGTTGATCAGTATTGCCTTCTTGCGATGGCATTTCTTCCAGCCATACTAGAGACGCACCGATGACCAAACCTATCAAAGTGTAAAAAATCGAAAACGCTACAACATCCCACCGCTTGCACATGTTTTTCATCTCGCTTAAATTGTCTTCCCCTTTGCCGCCTCACGAGAGGAAGCTTAAGAGAAAGGAACAGGAGTAACTGAATGGTTAAATCATACTCCTATCCTGTCATTCTGTCAATACCCCTGTGCTCAATAGAGCCAATAAATAAGTAAAATAGCAAAAAGATGCCTACACTAGATCCTTAATTCACGATCGCCTTCAGTACTGCGAGCACTCTCGATGCATTCTTGGGATTTATAGATATATCTGTAATTGCAAAGCCTACCGGCCCCACGCTTGTGGTATGCCAAGCCGTACCCCCGTCTTCTGAACGATACACAATACCATCTGCTGCAAATAACATTCGATTGCTATTTGTGGGACTTACTGCAACTACCATAGTCGAAACTATTTTGGATGCGTCAAATGGGAGCTTAAGTTCTCCAAAACTTTTTGCTCCGTCTTTTGTAGTAACAGCGCCTTTGTCCGTTCCAAGCAGAAGCGCATTCGGAAACCCAGGAATAAACGAAACATCGAGAATATTTCGACTATCTAGCACAATGCCATACGGCGACGGCGTAGTTACAGATTCCGGAACTTTTATGACAGTCGCTTTCCCCTCAAGAAGCCGAATAAGCTGCTTTTTTTGCGTTACGATAAATAGTTCATCTGGTGTGGTGCTTGATACTTCCATCCGCACAACACCCGCATCCGACCTATCTCCGGTAATAATCTCAGAAGCGCTCGAGAGTTCTGTAATAGTTTTCCAAACCTGCCCAGAACTTTCTGCGCTAAATAGCGTTCCGTCGTTTGTACCTGCCCATACTTTATCTTCAAGCCGAGGGTCTACTTCTAGCGCAACAATGCTCGTTGGCAGGGCTGACCCACCGGAAATAATCTGGAACCGTTTTTTTACAACAGGAAGGGGAAGTGTAAATACATTCTGCCAGCTTTTTCCATCATCTATACTTCTCATTACACTCCCCTGCCCATCTGTATCTATTCCAGCTGCGAGCAACACACCATTTTTCATTAGCGCAATATCTATCGTTGTAAACAGGGACGTAGAAATCACTTCCCATATTTCCCCATCGTCTTTTGATCGAACCATGCCCTTTTCTCCTGCCGCCATAAACACTGTATTTGCATCTTGTAATGCACGATGTATTTTACCGAGATCAAATTGCGATATATCTTCACCTGTAATAGTTGTCTGTACTGATTGGTCAAAATTTGCTCCTGCGCTTGCGGAAACATACACCCCTCCTGACGGAGTAACCGTTACTTCATCTTTAGTACAACCCCCCAACACAAGAGAAATAAAGACAACAGAAGGTAAAATAATTACGTTGATTTTATTCATACACTCAGTATACCTTGTTCTTCGCGAAGCACAGCAAGGCTCTTGTGCGTAACTTTTCTTTTTAGTACATCTGCAATCCAATTCCCCCCTAGTAAGTGTGGCATCATCACATAATCAACTCCTGCCTCATACAACTGTTCCGCTTCGGTCATGTAATACGCATTTGCAACCACAATAATATCTGGATTTTCCGCGCGTACATGCGCTATCAAGTTTAATTGATCATCGACTGTTGGGATGGTCATAATAATAAGAGAAGCACTCGAAAGTGGCAGCCCTGATAAAAATTCGCTATCTGCAATGTCCCCAAAACATGAGGGGATTTTTTCATGATGCAATTCTTGTATAACGCTTGGATCAAAATCGAGTACTGCAAATTTGATATTTTTTGCACGTAATGCTTCTGAAACTCTTTTTCCAATACGATGATACCCTACCACCCACGCATCGTATGCGGCTGTTGGCCGTTCCCCTTGCCGCCGCTTATCTGGACCAAATAGCTGAAAGACTGGAAGCAAAAATCGATAGATTTGCTCGTTATACATAATAAGGTACGAAGACGCAAAGATAGTCGCGAGTGCCACAAAGGTAAAGAGAGGCACTTCGTTCCCGGCAATGTGCCCTGCTTGCTTGCCGGTGAATAAAATAACAAAACCAAATTCACTCACCTGCGCTGCCGTCACACCAGATAAAAAACTATTGCGCCTTGTGAACTTCAATGCACGAAACAGAAAATACAAAATAAACGGGTTCCCGAGCAATATAAAGAGCGTCAATAGAATTCCCGGACGCCACACAAGCAAAAGATCTTGTACATGCATTTCACTTCCGAGAACTATGAAGAAGAGTACGAGAAAAAAGTCTCTCAGTGGCTTAATACGGCTACCTATTTCAAGCTGATACGGGGATGAGGAAAGTGAAATGCCGGCGGCAATCGCCCCTATTTCTAGCGAAAACCCAAGCGCATAGAGCGCACTTGCAACGCCGAAACACCATGTGATCGTAAAAATAAAGAGAAATTCAGTAGAAGAGGCAATATGCTTGAGTACTTTTGGTAGCAGGTATTTTGCAAGCAAAATAATGGCGCTTCCCGCAAGAATTCCCTTTAGAATCAACAAGACAATCGAACTGGTGTTGAAGTTATCGCTCTTCACAAGACCAATGCCGACCATAATCGTAAGCGCGATAATATCTTGTACAAGCATCAACCCAATTGTGTGTTTTCCGTATGTTGTTTCAGTATCTTTTTTATCGCTTAAGAACTTCATAATAATAATCGTGCTGGAGAACGTCATTGCAATTGCGATATATAATGCAGACAACAACGAAAAATTCATCCAGAGCAAAAGCGTGGTACCGATACTGGCCGTAAACAATACTTGTCCTAGCGCCGTGATGGCCGATACTCTTCCAATGCTTTTTAGTTTTCGAAAGTTTAGATTGAGCCCTATAACGAATAGCAACAGCACCACTCCCACTTGTGCGAATAATCCGTATGAAGCCGTACCGCCCTGAAGCAAGTCAAAAAACAACGGTCCAGCCATCACCCCAGCAAGAATATACGCAACGATCAACGGTTGTTTGAGCATGCGCACGATAAATGCCACTACAACCGTAATAAACAGAAGAACGCTCAGTTGCATAAATACGGTACTGTCCATATTAATATAATAATACCACTGAAATAAAAAAACGCCCCGATGGTTCCAACCAAACGGGGCCTTTACTGTTACACGCGAACGGCACAAAGAGCCTCAAAATGCACAACCATTTCAGTCCAGTATTTTTCCAAAATCTCACCCTGCGAAAAACTTTCGAATTCGTAAAAGGATGGCAACACGTGTACTCGCTCATGTATTATCGCCTGTGGGGTTGCTCCTGGAGCATACGAGGGAAACTGTACAACAGAAGCGTGATCACACTCTGCAATAACAATTTGAATGTCTTCAGCACTATCTTCCACGTGCCAAAAAATATCATGCTCCACAAGGGCGAGATGTTTTCTTCTCGACATTCCTTCGTGAGCACCGTGCCAAGCAATACCTGCATCCGAAAGCACAGACAATGCGATCGTAAACGCTTGTCCGTGTCGGGCAGTGTTAATGTGCACTTCTGCAAATTCCAAAATACAAGACAAGCCCCGCTGAGCACCGGGTGCAAATTTTGGAGAAGGCCCCAGAGTGGCAAAGCGAGCGAACAAGCCATTGATATCAGGAACTCCTTTCCCAAGAGCTTTGATCCAACTATGACTTCTCGCAAATTCTGCATCATCAAACGAGAGTCCGCAATCATTTTTCAAGAACTGAATAAACTGTGGTCCCTGGTCCATTAGAACGACACCGTCTAAATCAAACGATATCCGCAACGGATTTCGCATGGTTACCTCACTTTCAAAACAAAAATTGTTGAATGAACGTCGCCATACCTCTATGATAAGAATACATGGAGCCATTTAACCTGTACAATTCGCGAACAAAGTATAAATTTAAAATGAAAAATCCGCGGACACTCTGGTGAGTGAACGCGGATCGATAAGCCCTAAAAACAGGGATAAATATCATTTTTCTAAGAACAATTCGTACGCTGCAGTAAAATCTGCGATCCTTTTTGGGCGCAGAATCTGCGGAATAAATTTTAACCAATCGTACAAAAGAGCAGTATGGCATATGAGCTTAGCGGCTTTGTTCTGCCAATCTCCAGCCTTTTTGCTAAGGTATTCGTACTGAGAGAGCGCCGCGTGCAGTCTGCACTCGGAGTCTTCCAGCCTGCTCCTCATCCACTCCAGCTGGTCACGCTTTTCTGCTTGAGCCGTAGCGCGAGCATCCAGCTCTTCCAGCGTAATTTCCTTTGTAATATACGCAAGAAGATCTTTTACCAGAACAGTTTTGTATGTCCAGTCTGGGTCATTCGTCTTTTGCGAAAAGCAGTCCGGAAAATAAGCAACCCTTTGTTCCCGATCCAACACAACGATAGTTGCGTCCGATCGAACAAACGGATTAAACCTGTTAAACTCTGCGACCGACATATCTTTATCGCACTTCACAAAGACTTTTCCGTCATCTTCCCAGCCAAGCAGAATGCTCGTACTAATAAGAGGTGTAGAGTCAAGATACGCAGTTCTTCCGCTGCCCATTCTTCGCGGCTCTGTGACCTGGCAAAGGAATAACGCAGCGTTGAGACCACTCGGAACCGCTACTGAAAACTTATCAACAACTGTTCCAAAAGGAACAATTGGATACGTTGCTCCGAGCAACGTGACGTGTGGTCCGTATCCGTGTCCACTATATACCCATATAGAAGCTGTTCTCTCGACAATTGATATCTGGCTGTACATCATCATTCTCCATTTTCAACGAACACGGATCCGTAGCATCGCTGCGGTTCCTCAGCCTAGTTGCCTGGCTGTAGAGGCATTCAAAGCATCGCTTTGAACTAGTGCATACTAGCACTCTCTAATCATTTTGTCAACTATACTGGGCAATACCCCAAAATACCGATAAAATACGTTAGATGCAGCAATTTCACCTCTATAACTCCAAAACAAGGGCAGTTGAAGAACTCAACCCAATTTCTGGTACCAATACGGTTACTATATATAACTGCGGGCCTACGGTATACAAGCGCCAGCATATCGGAAATATGAGGCGGTTTTTGCATGCCGACTTTTTGAAGCGCACACTTGAGCTTTTAGGATATACTGTACAGGACATAACGAATATTACAGATGTTGGGCATTTAACGCAGGATGAATTAGATACAGGAGAAGACAAAATGGAGAAAGTGGCAAAAGCCCTATCCCGCACTCCCCAAGATATCGCAAAAGAACAAACTAATCTCTTTTTTCAAGACAGCGATACACTTAATATTCAACGATCTCAGCAATACCCAACTGCAAGTAGCCACATTACAGAAATGATTTCTTTAATCGAGAAATTACTCGAAAAAAAACATGCTTATATAGCAAAAAGCGGTGTGTATTATGATGTGTCATCGTTTCCTGAGTACGGAACACTGTCTGGAAACACAATAGAGTCATTAGATGCCGGGCACCGAGTGGATAATAAAAGCGATAAAAAAAATCCTGCAGATTTTGCACTGTGGATGATAGATAGCTCGCACATACAGTTATGGGATTCCCCATGGGGCAAAGGATACCCTGGTTGGCACATTGAATGCTCCGCTATGAGCATGAAATACTTAGGAGAATCAATTGATATTCATACCGGAGGAGAAGACAACCGATTTCACCACCATGAAAACGAAATAGCACAATCAGAAGGCGCAACGGGAAAAAAGTTTGTACAACTGTGGATGCACAATCGACACTTGCTGATAGACGGCAAAAAAATGGCAAAAAGCGAAGGAGAAATGATTACCATAGACACGCTAAAAGAACGTGGATATTCCCCGCTCGCGTTTCGACTGCTCGTATTTGCACATCACTATCAAACTCCAATAGATTTTTCGTGGGAGTTGTTGGATGAATATCAAGGGCATGTGAAAAGTATTATGCAGCTGCTCGCACGTTCCCCTCTCCCTGAATGGGGAGAAGTTAATCAAGCATTTATTGATTTTAATGATGCTTTAAGGAACGATCTTAACACTCCAAAAGCATTTGCAATATTCCTACAAACAATAAAAGAAACAAACCGAGCACTAGATAATCATGCAGATACTGCAGAGATTCATACTCTCCTTGGTTCATTACTTGGAATGGATAAAGTGATAGGTGTTGTGAAACTACTTGCAAAGGAAGCTACTGCTGTACAAATACCAAAAGAAATTCTTGCGCTATCTCAGAAGCGCGAACAAGCGAAGCAAGAAAAAAACTACCAGGAAGCAGATAGTATTCGCAGAGATATGGAACAGAAAGGCTTTACTATTCAAGACACTCCTACAGGGCCTAGTATATCCACACGTTATCCACTTGCACCCCCCGAAAGCACTGTATAGTAATAAGTACGTATGCCTGGCAAAGAACTTCGTATCTCTCCTCATAATTCCGAAGCAGAGGAATCTGTTTTGGGCAGTTTGCTGATTGATAAAAACGCGATTGTAAAAATTGCGGATTGGATCTCCCCACCAGATTTCTATCATCACAATAATGCGATCATATACGAAGCGATGCTCGGCCTATACAGTAAAGGTGATCCAATCGATATTTTGTCTGTCATCAGCTACCTCAAAGAGAAAAAAGAACTTAAAAACATGGGCGGAAAAAGTGCCATCACCTACCTTGCCACCGTGGTACCTACTGCTGGTAACGTGGTGCATTACGGCCAAATTGTTCAGCGAAATGCTACGCGCCGCCGCCTCATATCTGCAGCTTCCGATATTGCGGAGCTAGGGTTTGCAGAAGCGGAAGATATTGAAACCGTTATGGATGAAGCGGAACATCGGTTATTTAAAGTTTCCGAAGGACATAAGGGCGAACATTTTACTCCCCTCTCACATGCACTGGAAGAAGCGTTTGTTCGCATCGATAAATTACACAAAGGAGACGGCGCGCTCAGGGGCGTGCCAACCGGCTTTCCGAGCCTGGATAAAAAACTGGCAGGTTGGCAAAAATCAGATCTTGTTATCTTGGCTGCTCGCCCAAGCGTAGGAAAAACAACACTTGCGCTCGATTTTGCACGCCATGCTGCTCTTGCCGGGCATAAGGTAGGAGTGTTTAGTTTAGAAATGTCAAAAGACCAATTAGTAGACCGCATGCTCGCTGCGCATGCGCACGTAGATTTGTGGCGGCTTCGAACGGGTAAACTTATGACGGGCGGGGCCGATGATGATTTTATTCGCCTCGGCGATGCCATTTCAGATCTCTCACAAGCGTCGCTCTACATTGACGATAATGCTTCTTCAAATATTATGGGTATGCGCACAATGGCTCGCAGACTCCAAAGTGAGCATGGTCTTGATCTGTTGATTATCGATTATCTCCAGCTTATGGAGTCCAGCAGATACACCGATAATCGTGTACAAGAAGTTTCTGCAATTTCACGAGGACTCAAAAAATTAGCTATCGAACTGCAAGTTCCCGTGCTTGCACTATCTCAATTATCCCGAGCAGTTGAAATGAGAACAGATCAGCGGCCAAAATTATCTGACCTTCGTGAATCGGGAAGTATTGAACAAGATGCGGACATTGTTATGTTCCTCCATCGTCAACCGTGGGAAGGTGAAGAACGTCCGGAAATTATGGAGGTAGATTTACTTATCGAAAAACATCGTAATGGCCCTACGGGGGAAATTCCGTTGCAATTTAATACGCAGCACGTTAGCTATACGGAGATGGAGACATTCCATATGGAAGAACAAGTGCACGCACGTGCATAACAGAATATGGCAGCAGTTCTTCCAAAAGCAGTTCGCGAATTAACCCAGGAGCTCACGTTACTTCCTGGTGTTGGCATGAAAACGGCGCAACGTTTAGCGCTTCATCTATTACGGCAACAACGAGGAACAACAGCGCGCCTAGCAGAAACTATTGCAACGCTTCATGACCGAGTGCAAACATGTTCCGTGTGCTTTTCACTTGCCGATGATGCGATGTGTGCCATTTGTAAAGACCCCTCTCGAACCAAATCAACACTTTGCATTGTCGAAGATGCATTAGACGTAGAAGCAATAGAACGTACCGGATCGTATACCGGCGTATATCACGTACTTGGTGGCCTGCTTTCCCCTCTTGCAGGAGTTGGGGTTGATCAACTCACACTCAAAGAATTAGCAGCACGTGCGGAAAAAGAAGCCATACAAGAAGTTATTATCGCACTCGAACACAGTATGGAAGGCGAAGCTACCACGCGGCATATTATGTCGTATATAAAAAATTTAGATATTCCAGTCACTCGCCTAGCAAGAGGCCTCCCAACCGGTGGCGATATCGAATTTGCAGACGCATTAACTTTAAACGCCGCGTTTTCTGGGAGAACGAAAGTGTAACGTAACAGCGCTCCCCTCTCCCCGGATGGGGAGAGGGCTAGGGTGAGGGGCGTCAAACAGATTAATTTTGGGTATTAAAAAACTCCTGCTTCAAACTTTGGTAAGTTTGTTACAGGAGTTGTCTCCAAAAGTGAGCTGCTACATCAATCGCTTCTGCTGAAAACCCGGTTCGTTCCAAACTTCAATGTGATACCTCAGATCAGCGTACTCAACTACCAGAAATGGATCGAGAGTAACTTTTTGCCATTGGAGACTCTCAACGAAGAACCTCACTTCGGGACACGCTTTCTTGAGATCAATTGCTGATTGCAAAACAAATTCTGGCACAGCGGACTTATAATCCTGCAAGGATTCCACTTCCCATTTTGGAAGCAAAAGCGTGATATTACCCAGCTTGTCAGCCAATATGTGTTGAACCATAACACCAAAAATAAGGCTCATCACCAAACCGCTGAAGCTCCCTCCGATGGAGAGCAAAGCCCAACTAGCATGCCAGCCTAAGAAATATGCCATTGGGTGTACGACTATGCTTATAACAAATGCACAGGCGAATACCAGAAAAAACACTTCCCTTGCTTTCCAGACAAACAAACTAGCGCGAGACTTCATTAACATATGCCGACGGACCATCTTTGCCTTGTATCGATCCACATCTTTCTGGCAAAACGGTCGAATATCCAGCGTACGCATTGCCATGTGCAACGCGTGCCGTTGCCGATTCTCCGCGTTCGCATGAACGAGCTCCTCCGTTGGCACTTGATAGCCAAGTAACTCTTGCGCCTCACGAGCAACGTCTTCAAAACCGATTTCTTGATATTCCGGAAACGTTATCGCTGTTCGAGCAAGTATTTTCATCGCAGTCCCTTTCGCAAAAAACAGTATATTTTCAAGGTACAAACGCACTTTATTTATTACATAAAGTACAATTTTTATCAATGCATGCACCAACGGTGGATTAAACTCTCAAACACCCATATACTGTAACCATAACCAAAAAACGTCGAAATCCTACCTTCATGGAGGGTCTCGCGCAAGCGATAGATATTTCCGCCCCTTATGGGGTGGTTTTTATTTCTGTATAATTCCCCTCTCCCGTTCAAGATGAGGGGCGTTGCGCAGCAAATTTTGAGCATAAAAAACTCCTGCTTCAAACGTTGGTACGTTGATACAGGAGTTGTGCGAAAACGATTGTTCAAAAGTAAATGATCAAGCCGCCTTGGCTTTAGGTTCGCATACGGCAAGGAAGCGACACTTGGAACCAAAAGGCATAGAGCACGGGTACAGAATCAATTCGCGGTCAAGAGACTTGTGAGGCAGAGAACCAACACATGGGCCTCGTTTCGGGTCTTCCCAGGATTGACCGAGAGCGGCAATAGAATATTCCATTTGCTCATCCGGGAACCAGGCACCATATGCCAACAGTTCAATCATAGTAGCTGGTCGGTAATTCGACCCCTTTATTTCTTGCATCGCTGTGTTATGTTTCATTTGACAATCAAAGAGAACCAGAACTGCTTTAAAGTCCCCGATGCACTGCCCTGGAAAGTTTTCAGGGGTAATGTTCGCATCTTTAGTCCCGTAGTTACCGGTGGAAAGTAGGTGCATGAATTGTGCATAGTAATCATCAAATTGGTGCTCGATGCATACTACACCCCAGTTATCTGAATGCGACATTCTTTTGAACTCCTTCTTTTTTAGGTTTTGCGAAGAACTTACTACCTCCGCCAAGATAGCACTAAGAACGAAAAACGTCAAACGCAAAAAGGCGCTTGCGCGCCTCCGTGTCTACCTGTCTATAGTCTACTGTCTACTATCTACGCCGTTATCTTTCCAATCTCAACTTCCGTAACTGGCTGTTTGTGACCAAAGTAATGAACGTTTCGCTTTTTTGCTTTCATCTTTACGCCGGTGATTTTTGGAAGTCGTACTTGTCCGACAATCTTGCCTGAAACAGAAGCGCCCTCTACAAATGGAGCGCCAACGGCAACAGCGCCATCATCTGCGGTTAATAGCACTTCAGAAAACGTCACTTCTGCGCCTTCTTCTTGAGGCATTTTGTCCACTACCATAATGTCCCCCTCATGGACTACATACTGCTTTCCGCCTGTTTTGATAACTGCTGTTTTCATAGAATAGGTGAAGTATCGCTTACTACTGAATTTTCGTCAATCCCATATTCCCCTGCCATGCCAGATCCAACTTCTAACACCGCATCTACGGGCACTGGGCTTGTGTATCTTGGCAACTGCGTATCTGGTGTATCAAGGGGCATATTCGGCACGTTTTTCTCTATGCCAACAACTTGATTGTCTTTCAACCATATAACATCTATCGGGATTAGCATATCTTTCATCCAAAATGTTTGCGTTTGTGCATCGGGAAACTGAAATAACATCCCTGCGTTTTTAGGAATATATGTACATCCACCTAAGCCTTTTGATTGCTGCTCAGGTTTTTTTGCCAATGCAACGGTTATTGTTTGCGTTGGAGTTGTTAGACTTGCTTCGTTGAAATTCGCGCAGGGTTTGTTGTGAGAGA
>DATDYZ010000050.1:0-30749 GCA_035288905.1 Candidatus Anderseniibacteriota bacterium
ACAACTACAGATGGAACGACGAGCAAACAAGTTCTTGATTTTATAATGGCCCTATGAAAAATCGAGGTGCTATTACCATGGTATTTGATGATGGATACCAGGAAGTGTACGACGAAGTACTGCCGCTCCTTGCAGTGTATAATGTACATGCAGTATTTGCAGTTCCGCTTAGTAATGCAAACAGCAATGATTGGTTGGATGCTGCTACTATACATGGCCATGAAATCGCAGCGCATAGCATAAAACATAAAAACCTTACAACACTACTAGACACCGAGTTACAAAAAGAGCTAATTGAGCCAAAAAACTTTTTCCAAGCAACCACTCTTGTATACCCTGGCGGTGGTCACAATGATCACGTTATTGCCATGGCAAAAGAACACTATACAGCTGGAAGAACCGTTGTACGTGGCCTAGAAACTCTACCGCCAAAAGACGTGTTTCGCCTCAAGACGATCAACTTCTCAAAACGAAACTTTTCTGTATTGCGCGCAAATATTCATGCACTCCAAGCATGGGCACAAAATCGCTGGCTCATAGAAACGTATCACATGGTCAGCAAACATCCTTCAAGTCTAGTACATTCTGTATTACTTAGTGACTTAGATGCACATCTTGATTTTATTACCTCACTCCCTATCCGCATTGGGACAATATATGAAATGATATGAAAATCTCTGTCGTTATAATTGCCAAAAACGAAGAAAAAGTGATTGCAGACTGCATATCGTCTGTTACATTTGCGCAAGAAGTACTTGTTGTTATGGATACAAGTAGCACGGATAAAACTTCAGAAATCGCAACTTCACTTGGTGCTACTGTTATTAGTAATACCTGGTCGGGGTATGGAACCCAAAAGAACTTTGGGGCAAGTAATGCAAAAGAGTCTTGGATATTATTTTTAGATGCAGATGAACGAGTATCAAAAGAATTACAAACAACAATACAACACATGCCAGAATCATCAGAACATGACGTATATTGGATCACTGTTGAAGATGTTTTTCTTGGCAGACACATGAAGCATCTGAAAGGGCACAATCCACGCCTTGTAAAAAAAGGTTCAGCAACGTGGAGTAATAAAAAAGTTCATGAACAGCTCGTATATACAAATAATGGTATGACGGTAACATATAAAGATGGTGTATCTGGAGAAATACAACAACCTATTATTCATCAGTCGTTTACAACTATCTCCGCATATATAAAGAAAATGCATGTATATACAACGCTTGATGCACAAGATATGCATGAACGAGGCACACATCGATCTGGCAAAATAGTTCGTAAAACAATCATGCTTCCGTACAAACTTGCGTTTCGACAAGCAATCAAACTTCTATTTTATAAAAAGGGTATATTAGATAGTTGGCAGGGTATAACGTGGAGTTTTTTGTCTGCGTACTATGAATTTGAGATGGGTAAAAAATACCTCGCGATACCCCTCACCCCTACCCTCTCCCCGTCTAGGGAGAGGGAGATAAATTGAAGTATGAAAATTCTTCACACAGCACTTCGATACCCACCCGCAACTGGCGGTGCGGAAACATATATACAACAAATTGTTGAACGCACCCGTAGCATCGAACATCATCGAGACGTACGCGTGCTGACCAGTTCAATGCGAACCCATGGGCCAATTGGACTATTACCCCCTGAGGCACTACTTGATGACCCAATATATGTTCAGCGCCTGCGAGTTTCTAAAACACCCTATATTTCGTATCCACGCTTGCAAGCACTTTCCTATTATTTAGAACATCATAAACCAGACATTCTAGAAAGCTACGGATTTTGGTACCAGATGGCAGATGCTTCCGCACGATATGCTAAAAAACATCATATTCCATTCATATTCCATCCTATTTACTACTCCAATCGAATCCGCAGAAAAAGAATTTGGCAATTGTATAAAAATACTATTGGCAAGGCAACGTTCAAAACTGCTGACGTGGTAGTAGTACTCTCAGAATTTGAAAAAAGATTGATAATCAAATCCAACATGCCAGTTGAACGCTTTGCAGTAGTTCCCCCTGGCATCGATACTGTTTCTTTTTCTGTGTCTCAAGATAACCCGTTTACAAAAAGAAATATTGCGGGAACTATTCTTCTGTGTGTTTCGCGAGTTGCTAAGTCTAAAGGCCTGCAAGATGTAATCCAAGCGCTGCCCGATATTATTAAAAACATCCCAGATGCGAAGCTTGTGATTGCTGGAGAAGATTTTGGTTATGCAAACAAATTACTTACATTAGCTACTACATTAGGGGTTCAACATCGAGTTCATATGCTTGGACGAGTATCGGATAATGAACTCATTGGTGCGTATCAACATGCCAGGTTGTTTATTCATGCCTCTCACTATGAAGCATTTGGTATTGTTGTAGCAGAAGCTATGGCCGCTGCTTGCCCTGTTGTTGCTCGCAATGCTACGGCTATTCCGTACGTAATGCCTCATGAGCAAGCAGGTTTGCTATTCTCAACTCATAATGAACTGGTAGAATCTATAATAACCATATGCAATGATGAAAATATTGCAAAAAGGTTTGGAACGTACGGCAAAGATCATGTACAAAAACATTTTACATGGGACGCTTCAATAGCTAAACTAATAAAAATTTATGATGAATTCAAAACATAAAAAAGTACTTTTTCTCGCACTTTCTGGTATTGGTAACCTTATTATGCAGTTGCCTGCTATTGCGGCAATTAAAAAAGCTCACCCTGGTTGGCACCTCACCGTATGGGTAGCTCCAAGGGGGACAAGAGCGATTGCAGAATCTCAGCCTTTTATAGACGAGGTTATTGAAATGCATCCTCCAGGCTTATCTACTGGGCTGCAAGGACTTGAAAATCTTCTTGCATTACGAAAACGTCATTTTGATATTGGAATAGTTCTTTCACCCGGCCAACTAGTAAAAAGTGCGGCATATTTAAGGTTTTGTGGAATTCCACTACGAATTGGAAATACATATCCATTTAAAAAGAACCCAAATTCTAGTTTATTTTTAAATCATGGTGTAGAAGAAAATCCAAGCCTGCACGACGTTGAGCAAAATCTTATATTAGCAGAACATTTTACCACTAAATCGGAACCGAATCCGTATTATGCATTAGAAATCCCAGAAACGAACAAACAGGAAGCTGAAAAAATATTATCGTCTATCATTCCTCCTATACCGCCCACTGCGCCACTACTAGGTATTCATGCCGGATGTGCTGCTGGGTTTGAATGGAAGCGTTGGCCGCTTGATCGCTTTGCAGCGGTCGCAGCAGCATGTATTGAGCACAACAGAGAAACTCGCGTATTATTATTTGGAGGAAAAGATGAAGCAGCAGATAAACAAGAAATGCTTCGTATGATTAATAAAGAAACAGTAGCTGCGTATGATATTTCTGCGCCACTGCTTACAACCGCAGCAGTTATGCAAAAATGCAGCTTCTTTTTATCAAACGATTCTGGTCTTATGCATATTGCGGCAGCAGTTGGTGTACAAACTCTTGGATTATTTGGGCCAACAGATGAGGGCCTTACTGGCCCACGAGGAAAACAGAGTTTTGCGCTTCGAGCACCTGGTACAGCGTCTGTGTATACAACTGAAGGGGGTAACTCATTTGGAAATACATCACACGAAAGCCTCCTTAAAATAAGTGTTGATATGGTACTTACTAAAATTGCTTTACTTACGAAGTAACTGACACGTACTGTAAAACTCTTCGTGTTCTTGCGCTATTTTTTGCATGTTTAAGGTATCTCTCACATAGTCTCTTGCGGCTATGCCCATTTCTTTTTTATCAAGACGATTCATAGTAAGCGCTTGTTCTAGTGCAGAAGTTAAACCTTTGACTGAACCGCTCTCAAATAAAAGCCCCGTTTTTTCATGCTGAATAATTTCAGCGGGGCCACCACTATTAGATGCTATAACTATCTTGCCACGAGACATTCCCTCTATAACCGTTCTTCCGAATGGTTCCACCCATACATGCGGAGCAACAACAATTTCAGAATTATTAATGAGCCCTTTTAATCTATGGTACGGAACATGGGGTATAAATGTTACGCGATATTGCATGCCCCACCTGGCAGCAAGGTTTTCGTATTCTTCCCTCTGCGCACCGTTACCTGCAATTGTAAGATGTGCGTGTTGATTTGTATGTATAAGCTTTTTCCACGCTTTGATCAATACGAGCACGCCTTTATACATTTCAACTCTTCCAGCATATAAAACGTTCCCAGCTTTGCCCTTGCTTAATGCTTCTGTAAGATATTCTGCGGAAATAGGATTATATATGACTGTGGTGTTTTGGTGTGAAATATCCTGGTGTTTTGCTATCATTTTTTGCTGCGCGTGAGAAATGAATACTTGATGGCAAAAACAACGAAACGCAGCTCTTCTGAACCGAATATTATAGTTATATTGCCACATACGAAATAGTTTTCTCAAAAAAGAAGCTTCAGCAATCCGGTGGCACGCATACAGCTCATGCAACCCCTGGCAACCAGGGTCGCTAGTACCATCTGCTTGTATGTTATTTGTACATCCAGAAATTTGTGCGTAGTCTCGTGCAGTCACCACGGCATTTTTTGGATTGCACACTGCAAGCATGAGCGCACTCCGAAAGTCATGCGCATGCACTACATCATACTGTGAAAAATCTTTTATGTGTTTGCACAAGATGTTTACTGCTTTTTTACTTGCCCTGCGCTCAAAGAGAGGCTTTCCATGGAGCCCAAGCGGTAATGTTATAACTCGAACACCATCAGTATGCCGTTCATTTTCTGCCAAACCGCTTGTAATTACTGTTACTGTGTGTCCTCTTTCTTGTAAGCCCATCGCAAGAATATGAGTAGATATCTCCCCCCCTCCCTTGGCATCAGGTGGGTACTGGGCAGATAAAAAGAGAATCTTCGCCATAGTGACATTATGATACACTTTTGGTGTGCCGTACACAAAGCATCATATACTACAAATACTCATCTGTAGTGCTGCTATAGGGGCAATAGCGGCCTTATTCTCATCTATATCTGACCGGTATGATGTTGAAGTTGTACAGGGGTTTGATGCTCCGCCACTGTATAGGTTAGCAACAACAGAACAACCTCTCATCATCCCATTACCGCAGGGCGAGAAAGCTATCTCGGGAATTGTGGTATATGCAGGAAATAACATAACTGCCAAAAATCAGCTCGATGTACAGGTGCAAAATGCTGAGGGTGAATCGGTTGCAAAAAAGAGTCGTCAGAGCACCTATTACAAACAAGACGGCCTTCCAGCTATGCATATATTTTTGCAAAAAAAACGCTCTTCTAAAAAAGAACAGCTCTTCTTGTCTATAAAACCATACGCAGAACAAGAACTTGCCTTTATTGCAACTCCAGAACAACACGTGGTGTATTCTCTCATCTACAAAGAACCAGTGTCTTCAGCAACTAAACAGGGCGTGCTTGTAGGTACGGCATTAGCTTTTTCCCTGCTTCTTTTGCATTACGTACAAATTCGTGAAAAGTGGCAATGGGTTGGCGCTGCACTTATTATTTGCGTATTTTCAATTCTTGCAACACTCCCGTATCTATATCGGCTAGGCGATTGGGGAATTTATGATTGGGATTATCGACACTCTCTTTCACATATTTATCAAACAACAATTCGTGAGTATCATCAGTTTCCTTTCTGGAACCCTTACATATGCGGAGGAACAGCGGGACTTGGTGATCCTGAATTTGCAATCGTAACTCCTTCTTTTCTATTACAGTTTATATTTGGTGTAGAAAACGGCACCGGTATAGCACTTTCACTTGGCTTTGGTATAACCGGACTCGGGATGTTATTCCTTGCAAGATCCCTAAAGCTTGGGGTACTTCCGGCGCTGACTTCCGCGATTATCTGCGCATTTAGTAGCGCCTTACTATTAAAGGCCACAGAGGGCCATACTACGATTATTTTCGCATACATGTGGGTACCGTGGGTGTTTTGGGCATGGCTGCGTGCCAAGCCGCTCCTATGCGGTATATTTCTTACATTCGCATTATTACAAGGAGGCATTTACATCTTGAGTTATACGTTTATTGCATTCGCCGCGCTTTGCGTGTTATCTCCAAATAAACGAAAAGCACTCACAACCACTATCTATGCTGGTGCATGGATGATAGGGCTCTCTGCATTTCAGCTCATTCCATCACTATTCTGGGTTCGGGAATTTCCCGATACAGCATTTGTAGGTTCTGCATACACGTTTACAAATCAATGGGATATTTTCTTCGGCAGATATTTACAAAATATGTATGTACTACAAAATCAAGTGAGTCGCTGGCATGAATACGGCGCATACATAGGATACGGAGTATTAGCACTAGTACTGTTAGGGATTTCATATGTACGCACTTCTCGAACGGTTCGAATGCTGCTTGTTGGGATAATCGCAAGTCTCACGTTATCTTCTTTGGGTCCGTTTTTTGAACCATTCCTCAATTCTATGCAATTTCTTCCACGTTCAAATATTTCTCGATTGGTCTTATTTACTGTGTTATGCGGCAGCCTTATAGCTGGCTTCGGAATGAAAAAACTTATGTTCACTCTGAGTAAACGGTACCGTTTTATAGCTATTATTATAGTAGGGTTCATCGCAATTGACTTGATGAGTATTAATTATCCTATTGCGCAGGAGGGTTTTGCTATTCCGCAAGTGACTGAACATATATCTCCAGCACCCTGGCCGCTTGCACATAGTACAGAGCAATATGAAATACGGCACAACGGATCTGATATTCCACGCACATATGCTGCTATTTTAAAAGGATACGGAACTTCTTCTTTTTGTTCTGTTATAGGCCCCAAGAGCGCTGTTACAACAGGGGAATACATACAACCAAAACAAAACGTGCAAACAAAGCTTACTTCTTGGTCACCCAATACAATAGTATTTGATTATGATAGTCCAAATGAAACAGATATTACTGTAAATACAAATTATGCTAAGGGGTGGCAGACAAGCCACGGGCATATTCTAAAGACAAATCCACTTCTCACTGTTCATGTGCCTGCAGGAAAATCAGAAGTCAAAGTACAATATCAACCACCCGGATTTATACTGGGAAGTATACTTAGTTTAGCGACGCTTATAGTCGGTATAATTCTAGTGTTTGCTGCGCGGCCTTCCTCCAACTAAATTCCTTGACGCGCTCTTTGCCTTTAGTTAGCAAAGCGGTTTTGAAATCAACATCGCTAACAATTCGCGCGATACTTTTCGCAAACTCCCCCGTGTCGTCTGGGTCGTGCATTATAGCACCATTCCCTACTACTTCTGGTAAAGATGTGCTATTAGAACATACAACTGGGCAACCTGCTGCCATTGCTTCTAGCGGAGGTAATCCAAAACCTTCATGACGAGACGGGAACAAAAGTACATCCGCAATATTATATAATTCATTTAAGAGTTCGTTTGATATATTCCCAAGCAATTGTACGTTGTCTTGTAAAGCCAGTTGATCTATGTAATTGAGAGTTTCTTTTCTTCCAGAGAGCAACCCAGCATCTCCTACTTTTATCAGCAATATATTTGGAAATTGTTTTTTAAGTAGAGATACAGTACCGAGAATAGTTTTCATATTTTTTCTTGGATGCTCCGAGCCTACAGACAGAACGATTGGACTTCTGTCACTAATTTTGAGATTACGGAGAAGCTCTTGGTATGCAATCGATGACTTAAAATTTTGAATGCGGCAGTAAGCTTCATCTATTCCGTTTGGAATGACGGTAATAGTAGACTCGTCCATAGTAAAGTAATCTTGAATAGTTTTTTTTGTATACTGCGATACCGCAATAATACGGTCCGCATAAGTAATTCCGCTCATAAGGTATTTATTCAACAAGTACGCTTTTGGTGCCTGGGGATCTATAAGCTCAATAATATCGTGAACCGTAACAATCGAAGGATGGCGTTTTTTTGCCATAAAAGAAAGTGTTTGATTTGAAATGTCGTACATGTCGAACTGCGGCACACGGCGAGCAAGACGAATCCATGAGACGCTCTTGGAGCCAAGAAAACCGGGAAGACGCACAAGTGAATTATTACTCCCGTCCAACATTACGAACGAAATCTCAAAGTCTTCCTGCTTGCCCATATGACGAAATAATTGGTACGCTCGCGACCCTACTCCGGAGTGTTCGCTCGCATTCGTAATAAGTCCTATTGTTTTCATACGGATATTTTTTTGTATACTTCCCACGTTTTTTCTGCAACACTCTTCCAAGAAAATAACTGCACTCGCGCAAGGCCGCGCTCTCTCAAATCTTGTTTGCGAGCATTATCATGTATCAACGATATCATTTCATGTGATAGCTGTTCAACAAAGTTTTCGGATAAGGGCACCACAACTCCAGCATCTCCTACCACTTCCGGCAGCGCACCGCCATCACTCACAATAACAGGTGTTCCGCATGCCATAGCCTCTTGTGGAGGAAATCCCCAGCCTTCGTATACAGATGGCCATACAAATATATCCGCATTCGAGTATAGTGCAGGCAACTGAGCATACGAAACATCCTCACGAAATTCAATCCGTTGTTCTAACCCTAATTCACGAGAAATCTGTAGAGAGTTATCTTGTTTTTTTGCAGACCTTCCAGCAATAACAAGTTGATGAGGAATTTGATGCGCTATACGGGCAAATGCGCGAATTAATGATGCAATATTTTTCCGAGCATCACGTGTCCCGACGAATAATATATATGGGGCTTGCCCTGAGCGACCAGCGGGAGTCGAAGGGCGAAAGTATTGCAGATCTACTGCTAATGGCGTTACGGTTATGTTATTCTCGTCAATCCCAAAATGCTTCATAATATCTCGCTTGCTCGTATCCGATATGGTCATAATATGATCTGCATTATTTGCTGCATATTTGAGGGCGAGTGGCCAATATAGGCGCCTAAGGGGGGATTGCGTTTCTGGAAATAAAACTGGAATAATATCGTAAATAGTAACTATAGTAGGGAGTATTTTTTTTCTTGGAATTGCCGCTTTTGTAAAATGAGCAATATCTGGTTTCTTTGTGTTTGCGTATGCAGCAATTTTACTCATCCATAATGGCAATAACGCCTCTGATAGTAGAGAGATGGTTGTCTCTTTTGTTGTTGGAAATGTGCCCTTCAGGCGATTTGCAGTATATAGGAGTTCAAACGAGGATTCTGGATGCAGGGCAACAAGATTTGCAATTAACTCATGTGTATATGTTTTTACACCACCGCTCATTGCAGATAACGCTCGTGCCTCTATTAGTATATTCATACCGCGCTTCCTGCGTTTGTTAGAATCTTCTCAATACGGGCAACCGTGCGATCTAAATAGTACTCTTGAACAGCTTCTTTATTTTTTCTACCCATTTGTATCCTTAATTCCTTGTTTTGTATAAGCGCAATAACTGCGCGTGATATGGCACGAAAATCATGGGGTGGTAATAAAAATGCATGTTCTCCATCTGTAAGAAAATCTGTTTGCCCTCCATCATTTGCCGCTATAATAGGAAGCCCTGCATGCATTGCTTCTAAAAACACGATACCAAAACCCTCGTGCTGCGCTGCCGAAACATACATATCCGCAATCAAAAGTATTTGAAGTTTTTGCTGTTCATCAACTTGTCCTAATAATTGTACCCTATCAGTAAGTCCATACTCTTGGATATGCTGTGCAAGTTCTGCTTTTAAGGGGCCATTTCCAATAATGACCAACTTTGCATCTGGTATATTTTGCCAAGCCTTGAGTAAAATATCATATCCTTTTCGCGGTACTAAGCGCCCTATAGAAACACAGATAATATCATCTTCTAAATATCCAAGCTGTGCACGAGATGCGGACGGAACATCCTTAGGCATAAGCCCAATTGGTACAACGGTTATTTCTTGAGTAACTCCGTGCAGTTCTATCGTGCGCGTCTTTGTATCATGCGAAATTGCAGTAAGAGCTTTTGCAGATGAGGCAATAAAGCGAATTATTGCTCGCAGCAGAATGTGACGATGAGGAGATATTCCCTTAGAAGGATCGTAAATATCTCCCCCGATAAACGTAAGCACAAAAGGGACACGAAACAGTTTAGATAGAAACACCGCAGGAAGCCCAGAGGGAATAACAAATAGTGCGTAGAGAACATCGAATTTCATTTTCATCATTATACGAATACCAGCAAAAAATGCTGCGGGTGCGAATGTAATGAGAGAAAGAAAAGTTGCAGTAGGCAGCGTTGTTCGGCCAAATACTCTTACCCGATGAATAGTGACGTTACCCAGTACCTCTGCATAGGGCAAATCACGAAAAGCTGTGGTAAGCACATGCACGTTGTGTCGCTTAGCCAACTCTCGCGCAATATCGTGAGTTGCGACGCCACCACCTCCCCCGAGGGGAGGATACTCGAAGTTAATCATTAAAATATTCATGGGCGTAGAGGTGACACGCGCAATACTGGATTTTGTATTACACTTTTCCCGTTTCCAGCATGCGTAAAGAGTATCTCCCGCTCTCCCGGCTGTAACACCAATTCATTTGTAGCCTTCAAGCTACCTTCCGAACCCGGTGCCAGTGAATACTGTAATACAATAGATACTGGGTAACTATTTATATTCACCAGCGTTACCTTCGCCTCTTGAGAGATTTCTCCAAATACACTTTGCTTCTTTGGGTCATATCCAACGTGTTCCCATCCTTTTCCTCGAATTAAGAACACTCCGTCTGTTTGTATTCCCCTCGCAGTATCTAGTACATATAATATTGCATCTTCAAAAGACCGTTTAACAAAACCAGAATT
The DNA here is from genome assembly GCA_035288905.1 of Candidatus Anderseniibacteriota bacterium. Lineage (GTDB taxonomy): Bacteria > Patescibacteriota > Andersenbacteria > UBA10190 > UBA10190 > HO2-45-11b. The sequence goes on from DATDYZ010000050.1 coordinate 10,793, forward strand.
CTTTTCAAAAAAACCTTCTATCGCAGCGTTTTGTAGACTTGATAGAGAATCCGTATGAATAATAATCGCACGTGCGTCGAGATACTTCATGGCGTCTGGGAGTGTTTCAAGCAAATCTTGGTCAAAAAATTCTTTTCGATTTTCAGCAAGATCTGTTGTTCGTAGATACAAAAGCTGTCGAATACTTGGAATAGATTTCACACGCGCATATACATCTGTATCCTGACCCCGTTCAAGTGCAATGTTACCGAGAACTTCTTTTGCATGCCGCAAACTTGCGTATAAAGAACGAGATGCAGCGGTATAATTAGTAGCTGCAGGAAGCTCAATAATAGCCTTGCCAGGAATGTTTTGAAGATTGTCATAAACGGGAGAAAGCATTGCAGACTGCATGGGGAATGGGAAAAATGCAAATTCAAGAAGCAAAATAAAACCGATTACTACTGATGTTCGAACACGCTGAAAGTTGGTTGCAATAACCCAACCAAATAAAACAATACTTGCAAAACTCACCATAACCCCAGCACGTGCAATGACACGAATAGCGGAAAATACTGGTAGATTTGTAAACAACGCATAAGGAAGCGGAAGAGTTGTTAATTTCCCAAATATATGAAGTACTGGCCCAAGACTCATGCTACCAAAAAATACTGCAGTCAATATCCAAAGTCTTTTTTGTTTCACAGGAATATGTTTGTGGAAAAAAAGAATAGCAAGTAGAATACTTATTCCAACGTACTGCACATTCTCAGCATCGTTACCTGTAAAAAATTGAGTAAATAGTGAATCAAACAAACTTCCCCAAATGGGATGGTACGAAGGCGGAACAATGAAAGAAAAAAGATCAGCAGAAAAACGAATTGTTTGGGAAGCGCCCAATTCCAGTGCCCCACTATTTGTTGCAGCAAGTTTCATTGTTGGAATAAAAGGGAAAATTATGCCGAGGAGAAGAATAGTTAGTAAAATCAACAACTGCGCCCACCTCATCCCTGACCCTTCTCCTTCGTAAGGCGAAGGGAGCTTCGCGTCGTCTCCTCTCCTTACGAAGGAGAGGCTGGGTGAGGTTAGTAGTTCGCTCCGATATACAAATCCGGTTATCAACGCAAACAACGAAAGCCAAACTATATAATGATGTTCCGTCCATGCCTGAGTAGTTACAAGAAGCCCGAAGAGTATCGTTTTTAAAATAGTTGGAGATCGAAATAAAGAAATTGCACTTGCCACTATAAAGGGTATCCATTCAAGTTGCATTGCACCAAAATGTCCTAAGCTGTGGGCAACATGATACGGCATAAACATGTACGCAATACCAGCAAGAATTGACGCGGGCGAAAGAATAGTCGTACTTCGAGTAAGGACTTGCATAAGAACTGCCATTGCATAGCCTGCAAGAATAAAGTGCAGCAACCAAATAACGTTATATGCGATGGGTTCGCCAAACACAAGGTGAAGCGGCATCCAGGGCCATACTGAAAGGTTTGCAAGGCGTGGCTCTCCAAGACCAAATATATCGCTTGCAAAGCCACTAATTCCAGAAGTCGCTTTTGATTCAAAACGCCACATAGTCTGCCAAGGGTCACCACCACTCCCTGCAATATTCGTTTTCATGTGAAATATGACGGGAAACGTCATAAAAATAGCAAGAAGAGAAAAAACGAGAAGAGCTATAAAATGCTCCCTATATACCTGTTTCATGGTCTATAGTATATTCCATTGTATGAACGGTGTATACGTCGTCATTCCAGCTTTCAATGAGGAGAAAAAAATTGGACAAGTAGTTCAGGATGTTTTGCAGCATGGATATTCAAATATTATTGTAGTTGACGATGGCTCAGAGGATGCTACTGGAACGGTTGCAAAAACAGCGGGAGCTATTGCAATTACTCATCGATTAAATCGTGGAAAAGGTGCAGCTACCAGAACTGGCATTGTAGCAGCAAGTCAGTTTGGGGCTAACGTCGTAGTCACTATAGATGGAGATGGCCAGCACTTCCCCTCAGATATACCATCCCTCATTGAGCCAATTATGCGCGGAGAATGTGACGTCGTACTTGGATACCGTCCGTTTGTACAATCTTCTATGCCATGGCATAAAATTACCCATAACGTTATAGCAAACGGTGTAACTGCTATGTATGCGGGTATTCGGGTAAAAGATAGCCAATCGGGACTTCGAGCATACTCGAACCGTGCGTGCCAGCTCCTTGATACAAAATCCGATTCTTACGAATATGAAAGCGAGATAATTCATTTGATTGCGGTGCACAAGCTCAGTTTTCAAGAAGTACCCATTTCTGTTGCCTATACTGAGTATTCAAAAAATAAGATACACAAGCAGAATATTTCAAATGGCATAAAAACAGTGTACAAAATGATCTTTAATAGGTTATCCTAAGAGGTTATATGCAAGCCATAAGTCTTCAATTCTATCAGATTGCAGTAGTCGGTATTGCCTTGTTTATGATATATGCTGGTATGCAAAAGTTTCTTCGTCGTGGAGCAGGACAATCATTTTTAAAACTTGCAGTTCGAATAATAGTTTGGGGTGGTATGGCCACGGTCGCTCTGTTCCCAGAGTTTACGAATATTCTTGCAACGTTTATAGGATTACAGGGAAATATTAATGCGGTTATTCTGATTGGCTTTTTATTAGTATTTTTAATGATTTTCAAAATCCTATCAGTTGTTGAAAGGATTGAGCAGGATATTACAAGACTTACAAGAAAAGAGGCTATGAAAGATACTCGCATTCCCCATGAAAATAATCGTTTGTAGCCCATACCATCCTCCTCATATAGGCGGGCTAGAAAAATACAATGAGGAACTGTTTTCACACCTTGCAGCAAAAGGGCACTCTATTACCATTGTCACAAGTAATATCCCTTGGGGAAATGTAATAGAAAAAAAAGGGAATATTACAGTAATTCGGTTTCCGGCGTTGGATATTATATACAACTATCCAATACCAAATATCTTCTCTCCTGTATTTTGGAAGTTATTCTACATGGTAAAAACAGAGCAATTTGACATTATTTTTTCTGCTACACGATTCTTTATAAGCACCCCTATCGCTCTCATAATGGGAAAAATACGAAAAATTCCCTGGATTCACATTGAGCACGGAAGCGGATATGTCATTTCTAATAATCTTCTTGTTGCGCCGATCGGAAGGATATATGACGCCTGCATCGCCCCCTTTCTTTTTAAACATACATCTCTTACTATCGCTCCTTCCAATTCTGCGCAACAGTTTATTAAAACCTTTGACCAACGAAAAACACCAGTTATTTATAGAGGGGTCGAGTATAACAACATTGCAGCTATTGCTCCAAATAGTGCGCTTAAGGAACTCTACCGGGGACATACGATCATTACGTACGTAGGAAGACTCATCAGCGGAAAGGGCCTTCCGGACCTTTTCCACGCAATTGCCGCTATTCCACAAACTACCCCTATTGTTCTATTGCTGGTCGGATCAGGACAAGAGCGCACTGAACTTGAAGTATTACAAACAAATCTTCATCTTGACACACGAGTACGCTTTCTAGGAGCCCTTTCACACGATGAATCAATCGGTGTTATGAAGATAAGCGATATTGTCGTCAACCCGAGCTATTCCGAAGGGCTACCAACAACAATACTAGAGGCAATTACCTGCAAAACAAGCGTTATTGCTACAAACGTTGGTGGTACAGCAGAAATACTGTCCCCGGAGCTTTCGTGGTTTTTATATAAACCCGGAGATATTGCTTCTTTAACTGAAAAGATACAAACTCTGATAATGGATGCTTCGCTACGGATGAAGTTTTCCAGTGTAGCCAGCCCTTATATTAAGCAAAAGTTTAATTGGAAGAGCGCTGCAAGTGAATATGAATCACACATGAAAGCACTAGTATGAGCACCAGCCCTACAGAATATCTACAAAAAGCAAACCTTTGGATTGGTTCGCTTTTAATTATTCTTTTTCTCATTACTATTCGATCTGATGCACCCATTATTGTTGCCACGGGTACCATACTGGCTTTTATTGAAATGTTTTTCCTTGCGGGTGCAAATAGTATCTATCTAATACAAAAGAAATGGAATATCACTCTCGACCTTGCCACCTTTGTAACACTGAGTATTCTCTCCTCGTTATTTTTTATTCCTTTTCTCGTTTTAGGAATATACAAACTGAGCGGTCAGGTAAACTCATGGATACCACTTATCGCATATATTGCACTTCATAGTATCCCGTGGGTATATAAAAGAAAGGAAGCTTGGCCCCTTGTAATAGGAAAAACAGTTACCTCATGGAAGCTACTCCTAATTCACCCCTTGCTTATTGGCGCGTTATTTGTATTTGCGGTGCATGCATATAACGTCACAAGATACCCTTTCTTGTCGGTACTCGACCCATACTCCTGGCTTATCGCACTGGAGAAGGTAGACACAGCAGGAACACTGACAGTAGCAAATGATCGTGACCGACCACTATACTTTTCGCTCATTGTTTCATTCCATTATCTTTCAGGTGCAAGTTACTGGATTATTACTAAATATATTTTCCCCTTTCTTGCTCTTCTTGCGATCCCACCCCTCTACCTTGCTGCAAGAAAATTACATGGGATATTTCAATATATCTTTATATTCTGTGCACTGACCTCTCCGGTTATTATTTTTGAGTTAGAAATAGTACGTCAACAGATAGTCGCTCTTATACACCTGTACTTTGTCGTGGGCATCAGTATCGCCTATGCATATAACCCTTTGCCAATACTATTTTATATGACAGGCGCTAGTGCGTTTATAGGAAGTATATATCACCCGCTGTTCTTCATACCTGCTGCAGCCTGGATTGTAACGCTCCTTGTACTTCATCGAAGATATATCTGGCAAAACAAAGTAAAGGGTGCACTCCTTATTATTCTTTTTATTCCCTGGCTTGAAAAAGTACAGCTAACAAAAATACTGGGCAATATAGCATTGCTTGGGAAAAAACTTGTTTCCAGATTCTTTCAAGGAAACCAAAATTGGAATTTTCCTGCGCAGTACGTGAACATCGACCAAAATCCAGTGGGATGGGCTGGAGCATCGGGAGTTATAAAATATTATGCGTTTTATGCAGGTGTGTTATCACTAGCAATTATTGCGTTTCTTTTTCTCCTTCTTCTTCAGAAAAGATTCCGGAAGTTCATATACAGCAGAATTCTTTCCCCTATGCTCATCATGCCTGGTATTCTCATCCTATTCTTTTTTGTGGTCGCGGAGGTCGCTCCGCGTACAAGTAACATTGCGTATTTACCGGATCGAGCATGGCAAGCATTGAGCATCCTACTGCTCGCCCCTCTTTTTGGAATACTTCTCTACCTCCAAAAAAACTATTCCATTTCAGGATTTATAAAAAAGATACCGGTCGTCATCATATGTATTGCCCTTACAATAAATATATTTGGAGCCGGCTATGTCACATATGTAAGCGGCTTTACAACCCCACAATACGAATGGGAAGCTGCACAGTGGATTATGCGAGAACTTCCCAAAGATAGAATTATCTTTTCTGCGTCTTCCAAGAACCTTCTTCGTTACCATACCTCTTCCAATAGGATACATCTCGAAGCTGAATACTTTTTAGCGAAAGATGCGGGACTTATTGTGAACCACCTCACCACACTTCTTGGGTTCCAAGATCGCACGAATAAACCGTTAAATCCCACCGGTATTACATCAAAAACGCTAGAGGACGCAGAAAATACACCAAACACTAATACCAGCTATGACAACACAAACATCTGTACCCCCGGTTACCTCTCGTATGTCGCACAAACGATCGCAGTTCAATGCTCTCCTGCAAAGGAGAGCAAGCAAGAAGTGGCAGAAAAGCCTGTTACACCCGTAATACCCGATGCGTATAAAAATGTACCAATCTATTTATACTATGCGAAGACACACCCAAGAAATCCATATATTGATAGACCATACGAAGCAAGCTTTACAGGAAATCGTAATGAGTATGTTTTTCCTGCGCTCGATACCAACAGTGATATTTTTGAAAAGATATACGATAACGGTGATGTATTCATTTGGAAAGTTCACCTCGACAAATCATGATCATTTGTATTTCAAGCCGTCACGGAGGACCGCATAAACAGCTGGGAATAATTGCAAAAGAGCTCACGAACCAAGGATACCCCGCAAAGCATGTATACTCTTTTTGGCAGTGGATACGACTCCATTTTGATACAAAAAGTATCATCATATCTTCAATCCCCTTTTTCTGGATCCCAAACAAAAAGACATTCATTTGCAATATTCGCGGAGACTATACGAGAGAAAAGTCTCTTTTCAAAAATCCTTTGGCATACCTCTATTCTCATACGAGAAAATATTCTCAGCATACTGTTTTTCCCTCTCGCTTCCTTAAAAACAAGCTCGGCAGTAGTGATGGAATTGTTATACCCAACGCAATTACTTCTCTACCTGAGGGTATTCAAAAAGATAACGAAGGTCCTGTTCGTATAGCAACTGTCACGAGCTTTGATTTCAAGGAAAAATCAATGGGCGTATTCACGCTTCTGAAGGGTCTCGCTGCCGTGCAGACCACTACTCCATTTACATTCGATATATATGGTGGAGGAAGGTATTTAGAATCAGTAAAAAAGTCATATGAGGAACACAAAGAGTACTATACGTTTCCTGTTGTATTCCATGGGTACAGAAAAGATATTTCCGAAAGACTCCAACATACCGATATTTTTCTCTATTGGTCTACGTTTGATAACATGCCTAATGCGCTTCTGGAAGCTCTGGGGGCGGGTATTCCTATTATTGCAAACAACTATGGAGCATTTTTAGAAATTCTGGGAGATACAAATGTGCTCGTGCACACTACGCAAGAGCTTTCAGAGTCTATTCGTGCACTCTTAGAGAACCCATCTCTCCGTATACAGCGAGGAGTACAAAGCTCAAGCCAATCCAAGAAGTTTTTTCTACCTATTATTATCCAACAATGGATACACCTCATCACAAACCTCTAGTCCCCGTATCTATTATACTCCCAGTATACAATGCGAGAGTACACCTTGCAGCTTGCATAATGAGTATTGCGGAGCAGACGGTATTGCCGACAGAAATTATCTGTATTAACGACGGATCAACAGATAACTCATTTAAAATCATACAAGAACTGCAAACAATGTTTCCAGAAGGTACAGTCAAAATACATACAAACGTACAAAATATCGGCCTGACAAAAACACTAAACATTGGACTTGCGATTGCTAAAAACGCACTTGTTGCACGGATTGATTCTGACGATATTTGGCTTCCTGAAAAACTAGAAATGCAAATGCAATATATGGAGAAGCACCCAGAATGCGGAATTATTGGTTGCTGGTATATTAATAAAAACGGTAATAAAAAAAGAGTGTTTCGTTTACCAATAACAGATACGGATATACGAACATCAATATTCCACAAAAATCCTTTTGGCCATAGTTGTGTTCTTTTTCGAAAAGAACTCGTACTACAGGTGGGAAACTACAATCCTAGTATACAGTATGGGCAAGACAGGGATTTATGGTTCCGCCTTCTTCCACTAACCACCATGCATAATATCCCCCAGGCTCTTTGTATACGCAATACGGAGAATACGATATCAACTACAAAAAGTAAGCAACAGCTAATGCAAAACATCAAAACAAGGGTACGCTATATGCGAGCCTACGGCGCACCTGTTCTGGAATACCTGTATCTTATTGAGACACTAGGAATGATGATAATTCCACAATGGATACGAAATACACTACGCAACCTATGAGAATATTTCTTCCAATACAGATAAAGCCGACGGGCGGAACATCAACCTTCGCCGCTTTATTTAAAGAACAGCTTGAACAAATGGGGCATAGTGTTACGTTCACTTTTACAAAAGAGTATGACATTCTCTTTGTTCTCGTATCTTGTCATCCAAAATATATTTTGCATGCAAAGTTGCACAATCGAAAAATAGTACAACGGCTTGATGGTGCCTACTATAAAAGCACAGTCGCTGGAAAGGCATATCTACTTTATAATTTTCCAGCAAAAATGATATTGAAATACTTTGCTACTCACATTATATATCAAAGCAAATACTCAAAATATTCATGCGATACGTTCCTTGGAAAGCCGCCACATGAGAATTGGAGTATTATATACAATGGAGTGGATACAGATCTTTTTTGTCCAACTGGTGATATACAAGAATTTCGCACAATTTCAAATCAGCAGATATTCATTACTGCGTCTCGGTTCAGGCGCAGGGATCAAATTATCCCCCTCATTCAATCTCTTGAAATCTATGCCCAAAAATATACTGCAAATTTTCGGTTTGAAATTATAGGAGATTTTTCTAAAGAGGTTGCAGATGTGCCCATGCGCTACAGCCATGTTCCGCATCTTAATTTTAGGGGAGCAGTTTCTCGAAGCAAACTTCCTTTTTTCCTTCGGTCTGCGGATGCATTCCTTTTTACCCACCAAAATCCTCCTTGTCCAAATAACGTACTGGAAGCGTTAGCATCAGGATTACCTATCTGTGGAGTCGCAGACGGGTCCATGATGGAGCTAACCGTGCCGGGGGCGACCAGTGAGTTGATTCCCGCAAACGACGATGGGTTTACGACGTTCAGAAAGCTTGATATTAACCGATTTGCTGATAATCTAAATACCATTATGAAAGACCTCCCTCGATACAAGAATGCAGCCAGATGGGCAGCCGTCGAGCGATTCCAGGCAAAGAGAATGATCGAGGAATATCTATATGCCATCAATTCTTTCTAGCAACTATCTTGCTCGCTTTCCCGTTGCAAGGGCAATGAAGAAGTTTGCACAAGACTTTGACGCACAATCAAAAATCCTTGATATTGGTTGTGGACACAAGCCATATAGAAACTATTTTTCTGGTACCTATGTTGGAATTGATCATGTAAAAACACCGGAATGCGATATTGTTGCAGACAGTGCGTCTATCCCCTTAGGAAATCAGAGCTGCAATGCAATTATCTTGAATCAAACGCTCGAGCATACGGAAAATATACAAGGCACCGTGCAAGAGATATTTCGTTTATTAAAACCAGGGGGAAAATGCTTTATTTCAGTCCCTATGGCGATGAAAGTTCATTCTATGCCACTCCCAAGCACTGAGGCGGAATATAAAAACTTTGATACTGCGTTGCACCCTACATGGAATGTAGATTTTTGGAGATTTACAAAATTTGGACTTATTGTCACATTTAAGGATTTTCGCATCGTAAGCCTCGAAGAGACATCGGGTTATATTGGAACGATTTGTCAGCTTATAAACTACTTTTTTGCCTCGTTTGGAATTCCATATATCTTTTCCCCAATATACGTTATTCTAAATACCATTGGGATCGCTTCAGATACGCTCGTAGAAGCCATCTGCAAAAATAATAGCTCTCCCCTTCTAGTGAAGTTTTTCAATCTTATTTACAAAAGCCTGCCTTTAAACTATAACCTTATTATCCAGAAGCCTCTATGAAGCCCTCAACAATCGAAGATGCAAGATATGCAACACAAGACTATTGCCAAATCAGGCGAGAAGAGGAGATTATTTTTTCTTATTTAGATTACATTAAGCATAAACAAGGAAACGAGCTACAACTTTTAGATATCGGATGTGGAAGCGGAATGATTACAAAAGAGATAGCCAATAAAGGATTTCAGGTAAAGGGTATAGATTTTTCAAAAACAGCAGTTGAAAAAGCCCGAGCAGCTGGTGTTCCAGCAGAGGTTGTCGATCTTGATGACGGAATACCTGACGGAGATAATACCTATGACGTAGTGTTGGCAGGTGATATTATCGAGCACGTATTTGATCCGATGTCCGTCATACGAGAGGCTTCCAGAGTGGTAAAGCCTGGGGGATACTTCCTTGTTACGATTCCAAACGACGTATCCGTTATGGTCCGAATAAAAACACTACTAGGCATATCGTATCAAGAGGTTATGTACCGCCGCAGTGGCATTTATAAACATCATACGTTTTTTACCCTCGAGCTTTTACGATACATGCTCCGCAAAGCTGGCTTTAGCATTGTTAAGAAAACACATATTACAAACATCGGGAGGCTCGCACAACTACAATCACCAGTTACTCCGTTACTGTTTACAAACGAGCTTGTCGTTATGGCTCAAAAGAGTGGTGTAATGTAGTATGAAACCATCTTTGACTCATTTTGTTTTTGATGTCGATGGCGTTTTTACAACGGGACAGTTTCTTTACACAAATGAGGGGAAATTTGCGAAAGTATTTGGTCCGCATGATGCAGATGGAATCAAAGAAATAAAAAAATATATGCAGATTTCTGCTATTAGTGCTGATAAGCGAGGTTTTGCTATTACAAAAAAAAGGATTCAAGATGACATGGGAATTCCCCTCGAGCTTATATCGGAGCCAGAGCGAGAAAAATACTTCTCAGAAAAACACGACATGAGCAAAACCGTCTATATGGCAGATGGGATTCATGATGCCCCCCTTCTTCGTAAGGCCGCATATGGCATTGCCCCGCACAATGCATATCCTACTGCAATACAAGCGGCAGATTACGTGACAAATCTACGATCTGGAGAAGGTGCCGTTGCAGAAGCATGCTACCATGTTTTAGAAAAATTCTTTACCATACAATTATAACTAGCATTTTATGACAAGCCGATTTACTACAATCAAAGAGAAACTCCTGAAAAACCCATTCATATACAAGCTCTACCTGCGGAAAGTTAGCTATATGAAGCATAAAAATCGCAATCCTCAACTGGAAATGACGTATAAACCAGAAGACCTTAACCCTGCATACTATGAAAAGGCAAAACTGAGCCAAGACCGAGAGCTTGAACATCAAATTGGACGACTTATTAACTTCAAGAATATTCTTAATGAGTGCGAAAGTATTGAAGGGGATATTGTGGAATTTGGAACATACAGAGGCTTTTCTCTGCTTTGGATTGCCTACCTGCTTGAACGAAAAGGAATATTCTCAAAACAGATTATTGGATTTGATAGTTTTGAAGGACTCCCCTATGATGACGGCTCATTCCGCAAACATGCGTTCTCTAATACATCGTACAAACAATGCCAAGATAACATTATGGGAAGCAAACAATTATACCCTGCTACAAAGAAAACAATTTCTATCGGGAAGTACCGCTTTAACAACATTGAAGGTGTTCACGCATACCTTACAAAACGAGCTATTAAGCAATTCTGTTTTATTCACATAGATTGCGACGTCTCACAATCCTTCTTAGAAGCAATGGACCTCATGAAAAAACTTGACCTCATTGCCCCAACAGCATACATCCTGTTTGACGACTATGGATGTACCTCTAATCTTGCCCAAACAGTAGAACAGGCATTCTCAGAAATGCGTGAGCAATGGGATATTACAACCCATTCTTCAACACGCTTCACAAAGAATTTCAAATTGACACGCAAATAATTAGCGACTGAGTGCCTTCCACAGTTGAAGCTTCCCAAAGTAAAAAAGAAATAGGTCATACGGATGCGCATGTAATGGAGACATATTAAGCCACAACAGTGGGGTTAATACTTCTATCTTTTGCATATCAAGTCCTTGCGCAACACAATACTTTTTTAGTACTTCCTGGCATTCAATAAGTCGTTGGCTTCTAAATATATCACATGTAATCAAATTTCCTTTCCGCTCAACCACGAAATGATTGTTATTAATCATGTCATGACTAATAACAAGATTATGGTTCAACTTTGCAATATCATAGTACATGTCTCCGCTGCGCAGGAGTCCTCCAAAGTTTTGCCGCCAATCCAGCAACGTATACCCTTTTGCAGTTTTAATAATATTGTCTGGAATAAAATCACCATGAAAAGATGACTGTTTCGCATCGGCAAGCCATGTAAAATCAACCTTTTTAAGTAATTTAGATAACGATGGAATTTCTTGTCCATTAATAATCGATGATCCATCTTTTATATTTCTTGATTTTAAAAACTCGTTGGTACGCTGCAGGGTTTTTGTATAATAAAAATTGTAACAAATGGAACGATACTTATCTTGAGATACTTCTCTTTCTGATTTCCACATATTCGCAAATGCCCAATCTAAAAAGTGAGGAAATGTTGTTGGAGTAATAACAGATGCAAGAAGGTCGCCTTTTGCATACTTGTATTTATAAAAATGTTTCGTAGATGCTTCAATAGTAGGAACAAGTTTGCCTAACGCTTTAGCACGCTTTACTCTATCCCTTGCAATAGTTTCGTCGCTAAAAAACTTTACAACCGATCGCTCAAAAAGATAAATAGATTCCGACGGCTTATCAAGAATATGGAACGAGTCGTGTATTGCCTCTCGTGTGGCATGCAAGCTATCTACGTTTCCAACGTCATACCAGGGATTAAAAGAATGAGGTGCAATCTTCGATCCTTTTTCAATCATCGCAGCTAATATATCAACATCACTCAAATCCTCTTTACTTGGAAGTTGCGTAAGAAGTTTTTGCGCGCATTTCCAGAACACTGCGTAATCCTTAACTCCAACAAGACCAATATGGAGGTAATCAGGGTGAAGACTACCTTTTGGATAAAACGCCTGAATAGTTCCATCGAGAACATCAAAAGAAGCATATTGTGATGTAGTATCAGACTTGTGCCCGCCGGCCCAGTTTTCTTCAGGGGCAGGAATGCGCTGATGAACTATGGTATCTGAAGCATGATAAATAAATGGCTTTTGCAATTCCTTCCTTGCAGAAAATATAGAGCGCACAAGGCTACTCCCTGGCCCGCTATAAACTCGAACTGGCACAAACGTCACTGAAAGTTTTGGATATGCCAGGGAGATGAACTCTTTTACATGTTCGCCAAAATGCCCTAGCGTAATAACAAAATGCGTGTCTGTTGGATACGATTCGATGATATACGAAAGTGCGGGCTTTTTCCCAATTTTTACCAGCGCCTTGTTTGTATATGTTGTAAGATCTCCCAGCTTACTTCCAACTCCAGAGGTTGTGATAAGCACAGTCATCTTTTGCTTTTTGTACGGCATTCATGAATTGTTGCACGCAACAATGAAAAGCACAATAAATACTTTTGACATAATTGTTCGTATATAGTACGCATACATCAGAAACCAGATAGGGTATCTGGTGGTCTTTCTTTGAAAACTCAGGAGCAATACAGATGTTGAATCTCAGCGATCAGAACGTTCTTGTGAAATTGCTGCAAGAACTTCGGGACGACCAACTGAGCGGGCAACCAATTCCACCTGCTTTGTTTGAGGCTCTCCTACCCATTACTCCGCAGGTCAATTTCGAATTCGTCGTATGTCGACGGGAAGGTGAAAAAATCGAAGTTCTATTGGTCAAAAGACCAGATTCTGTTTCTGCATACCCCGGTCATTGGCACTGCCCAGGAGCGTTTACACGGACTGGCGACACGCCAAAAGATGTGTCTGAACGAATCAGAACTGGTAAAATGGGCGGTGCAAATATAAAAAGCATCCGATTTCTCGATTTTCAGATGTACCAAGACCCAACAAGAGGCGGAGCCACAATTATTCGACTCGTTCACTTGGTTGAAATTGAGGGGAAACCGCCTGCTGGAGAGTTCTTTGAAATATTTCCCTCACCTAATCTTCCAACTCCGTTGGTATGGGAGCAACCAATGCTCATGCAAGCTGCTGCAATGTTCAAGTTCCAAAACCCTTGAATCGCAACTTCAGAACGTTGCAAAACCCATCGAATACCACCAGGCAATCGATGGGTTATTTTTTTGTTTGTTCGAAATATTCTTGGGTTTTCGCGAGCGAAGGGAGATTACCGGTATCGAGCCACGGGTCAAATAGTACACTTTTAAATGGGATGCCTTGCTTGATCATTGCATCTACCACGTGTACATCTGACCATCCGGTATCTTCCGGATTGCTTGCGTATAATCTATGCAATGTATCCCAAAATTCTTTATATGACGCAATCCCAGTCACACCAATATGAATAGCATTAAAATCAGACTCTCCCTTATCACGAAGCGCAATAATACGACCATCCTGAACTTTATGTGTCCTATATTGAGTAGCATCCATTCCAGCAGGAAGTACGTATCCAGCAGCCCAATTTTTATCAGGAGCAGGCACTTGTTGGGTTAATATAGTATCGCAAGCATGGAATATAAACGGGCATTGCAGTAATTGTTCTGCCTGTAATAGCGAATATCCCAGGCTACTTCCTGGGCCTTCATATGGGTCAACAACAGCAAATTCAACATCCCTATTTGGATACTGTTGCGCAAAAAAATCACGAACTTGCTGCCCTAAATACCCAATTGTAATAACAATTGGTATCGATGGATTGTAGTGGTCAAGAATATGTGAAATGGTCGGCTTGCCATTGATTTGAACAAGAGCTTTATTTGTATGCGCCGTAAGCCCCCCTAAGCGTGAGCCTGTGCCGGATGTTGTAATAAGCAGTTTATACACATTACACCAATATTGCTCGAAAGTCTCGAATTTTATCTTCTAGTTTTGCCGGTGGCTGAAATATCACACTCGTGCCACAAACGAGCATATTTGCTCCAGCCTTAACCATTTGAGGTCCACTTTCAGGATTTACTCCCCCATCAATTTCCAAAATAATATCCTTACCTGTAGCATCTATTCTTTTTCGCATATCTGCAATTTTTTTAATAGTGCGAGGAATGAGCTTATGTCCCACTATGCCTGGATTTATAGCCATCAGCATTACAATATCTAAATCCTCAAGAATATAATCAAGAGTAGTAAGTGACGTATCGGGGTTGAGAGCTAGCCCAGCCTTCACTCCTGCGCCCTTAATCCGCATAATGGTTCGATGTGCGTGCAAAAGAGGCTCTATGTGGGGTGTAATAATAGTTGCCCCGGCATCAACAAAATCCTGGATAAATGGTTCTGGATTCTGAACCATCATGTGCACCTCTATAGGAATATTCGTTTTAGAACGAATAGCTTTTAAGTATTCAGGATACAGCCCATATCGAGGCACAAACACACCATCCATTACATCAAAGTGAATGTAATCTATTTTGCCTTTTTCGAGTGCAGCAATGTCCTGTTCTATATTTAAAGGATTTCCACAAATAATTGATGCTGCCAATGCGCAATGTGAGTGTTGCATATATGTATTATTCTAAGTTTGAATGCCTCGCCCACATAGTATCGTGAGTTTCTTTCATTTGGCCCATAAGCATCAACACCATTGCATCAAACAGTATCCCGAGACACTGTTCATTGAGCGTTGTCATGGGCTGACTAGAGGTAAACCCTTCTACCTGTTTTGTTTTTGATGGCGCAGGCAAATGAACAACGGCATGTGCAAGTTTTCCCATTTTGGATTCTATGTTCCCCGTTACCAATGCAACACGCGCTCCATTTTTATGAGCAATTGCAACAATATCGAATATGGTTTGTGTTTCTCCAGAACCTGATGCCACAATAAGCAAATCACCTTTTCCAATAGACGGCACCGTTGCATCACCCAGCATATGCGCATTTTTCCCTAAGTGCCCCAGGCGCATAGCAAAACCGCGTACTGCCATTCCCACACGCCCCGCCCCGCAGGCAACAATCACATCCGCATGAGCTATTTCACGCAAAAAATCTTCTACCTCGCTCTGGCTAACTTTTCCCAATACCCATGAAATTTCTGCCAAAATTTGAAAAGAGGCCGTTTGTATATGAAGCGTCTCGGATACTTGGGGCGATGCTGTATTCATAAAAGAATGATACTGCCTCGAGTACTCGTGTCAATGAATAATATTCGATATACTTTGCGTATATGAAACTGCATACCATCTGGATTCTAGTAACCGTATTAGGATGTCTTACGATTTCAATTGGTCTTTACAACTATATCCCCGCCATCGCGCATGGCGATTCTGATGTTTTTGAGGCAGTGAGTAGCTCAGATTGGCGCAGTTGGGATTTCTGGATGAACGATAAACCGCCAACGACTGCCTTAGTATTTCAATGGCAGAAAAATGACGGAAACGACATAACATTATTTTTTCAATCAATTGCAATGTTCTCCTGGTGCTTTCTTGCATATATGGCTGCCCAAACACTACAGACAAAAGTCTTGAAGGTAGCATCTTGGGTTCTTATTCTTGGTATGGGAATAAGTGAGCCGATATTTTTCTGGAATCGGACGAAATTGTCTGAAAGTTTGGCAGTATCGGGGTTCATACTTCTTATCGCCCTTCTCTTGTATGTGCTCAGATATAAGCTATTGGAAAGAAAACTATCTTCGGTAGGTACGAGCACGTTGTATGTATCTTTAACGATAATTTTCTTTTTTTGGTCACTTACCAGAGACTCAAACGCATATACCCTTATAGTTATTGCCGCACTTCTTGCAGTGGCTGTATTTTTTGAACGAACCATTATTCAACAGAAACTCTACCCTGTAGCACTTATTTCTATACTTCTTTTAATAAGTATATTCCACACTATTACTTCGGACGGAGGAGTGCGATGGCAATTCCCCCTTGTAAACGTAATCGGGCAACGTATATTACCCGATGATCAAAAAACAAACTTTTTTGCACAAAGAGACATGCCTATGAACGAGAACGTAACTAGGTTTAAAAACAAATGGGCACCTTCATACAACTGGACAGGATTTGGAACCTGGTTGCCAGAACATGGAAAAAGTACGTATACACTTTGGCTCATCTCGCACCCAATCCTCACATTAGTTGAACCATGGCAAGACTGGAAAGCCATTTTTGACCCTGATTTTGATGATTATATGAGAGGATACACACGAGGTCTTTTTTCACAGTGGCAAAGAATAATAACTGCCATTGCGTGGCCCTCCATAAGTATTTTGATTGCATACGGACTGGGCACAGTTTTTGTGTTACTACACGTCGTTTCCATCGAAAACGTGAACAAATATATTATCGCCAGCATTGCCATTCTTGTACTTGTTATTCCAACCATAACTGTATGTTGGCACGGGGATGCGGCCGAGGTTTCCCGTCATTGCTTAGGGGCTGCTGTAACTGCCAGAATTGGAATTTGGCTCGCCCTCTTGTTCTGTATAGACGCTAGTATCACTCCCCTATACAACAAGCGCTGAAGTATTGCATACTACCTATATTCACCTGTATGGATATTCGATCTTATTTATGGCACGTGGCAGCGCGTATGGCAAATATCGCCGGCTCTATTGCCACGTATTTACCTCATCAAATACAAGCATGGCTTATTCATCTTGAGCAAAAAACATCACAAAGTGCCCGCACGCGTACCCTTCGATTTATCTTTTTCCATGGAATGCTCAAGAACTGCAATCGAGATATTATTGTAAAAAAGGATGCATTTCATATAGGCAGTGCTCTCGTACGATATACAATGGAACTTAACCTCAAAGACTACGTAGACCGCCGATATTACTTTTTAAACGAGAATGAGGACTTAGGAAAGCTTATTGTCAACAATTTGTCAAAGAACGACACCTATTTCGATATAGGAGCAAATATTGGCCACACAGCACTCTTGGCTGCTACTGTAGCTGGAAAAGTTGTAGCATTTGAACCGGAACCTGCGGCGTTTCAAAAACTGACGCAAAATCTTGCGCGGAACGGGTTTTCTCATGTCGCCATACACAACATTGCAGCTTCTGATACAACAGGATCTGCACAACTTTTTATCTGTAAAAATAACGACGGCAGCCATAGTATGGATAAACAATTTATGGGAACAGTTGGCAACACGTACGGAGACGCGATTACAGTATCTACGCGGGCGCTCAACGATATGGATTTACCATACCCAACATTTGTAAAAATAGATGTTGAAGGGCATGAGGCATCAGCGCTTCGTGGAATGAGTCGATACTTGCCAACAGTTCACTACGTATACTGCGAAACAAGCATCTCAAACTTTGATGAGATAAAATCGCTCTTATCGCAGTACGGATTTACAAATCAGTACGCACTCGACAAGCAAAAAGGTACGTTTGTCCCCGTTACGAAAGAGGCCTTAGCAAGCAAGCGTTTATTTGACATATTATTCGTCAACACAAATGCAAAAGAGCCTATTCTCTAATCAGTATGCGCCTCATTCTTGCAAATCCGCACATCCAGCCATTTAGCCATACTGTGGCAAGTAAACTGCTGCGTCGCCGAAGCATCGATAAGTACAGATATTTTATCGACGAATTCATACAATCATCGCATTACGCAACTGCGTTCTATATCGACGGTACGCGCTCATCGTTTAACACGATCGGAATAAAGTTTCGGATATTTCCGAAACTTTTAAGCTATATAGAACTACTTGGTTGGATGGCGATACATAATATAAACCCTTTCCGGCATAGAGTATTTTTTAGTACAAAGCGCCTTAATCCAAAGCAGGATATTATATTCAATTTTGCAAACTCCACAATTGACGGACAACAAGTACCGCTCACGGCACTGGAAATGCACAAATTCATGGGAATTATTGCAACTCACCTCACCCATTACTTTATTGGGACACTGCACATATCTTCATATATCAAAAACATTCCCCATAACCTTCTGATCACAGAAAGTAACCTAGCCAACTACCCATTTTTTAAAACCTTTTTTCCTGACGTAAAAAAGACATATACTCTTCCGTTTGTCGTAAAAGCGAGATATAAAAAAACGTCTCCTTCGTTCACAAATCGAATAAATAAATGTTTCGCCATTGGAACACTATTTGAAGCAAAATCGAAAGAATACAAAGAATTCTTTGGAAATAAACCGTTTCACCCCATGCGTCAGGCAATCTATGAACATCAAGAGAAGTTGAAAGATACCATTGATTCATATATTACGAGCCTGGATAAAACAGTTGATTTAAAAGAAGTTTTTCCGGAAGACCCGTGGAATATTCGTTTAGCTAAACACGTTCTCCCCTATGTGCTCTTGGAAAATATTGTACCAAATCATAAAAACAAGTATTTTTCATTCGATATTGTCGAGAAATACAATGAATATCGAATGTTTATTAGTCCCGAAGAAATAATAGGACTACCCTCAATTAATGCAATCGAAGGAATGGCATGCGGATCGGCATTTATTGGTATCGAAGACCCGATGTATACCGACCTTGGCTTGATTCCCAATGTTCACTATATTGCGTACAAAAATGAAGACTTATCTGACCTTGTTGGTCGTATTGAATATTACCAACAGCATCCAAAAGAATGTGAAGCAATAGCTGAGCGAGGATACGAATACGTAACAAGCAACTACACCGCTACGCGCGTAGCGCAGGTACTTTGGAAAGACTTAGAGTCTACGTTGAACACGCAAGAATTGAAATATATTGAACGGTAGCGAGGCCAGGGTAATTGTAATATAATACCAACCAATTAATGGCACGAAAGCGATTGATCTATGCCCAATTACAAGCAAAAGTGCTCCCAAAACGTGACTGAGTACATTCAAGAGTGTAAGTGATACGTTATTCCCCTTGGCAGTTAGGTAATACCCTAAAAATGCACGGAGCGGGAAAAATATAATACACGGCAACACAAACCACGCAATGTTGTAGCTTTCTTCGTACGCAGCACCATATAGTGGAAAGAAGAATAAGGAGAGTCCTGTCGCAAATGCCAAAGTTAGCACTAATCCGAGTCCAATGGTTCCACCCAATACTTTGCTAAACGAAATATTGATTCTTCCGACATCAAAAAAATATGGTTGATATATAGAGAGCATAGTAGTTGCAATACTGCTCACGAGAGCAACAAGAGAAAATGCAATAGCAAAGATTGCAACCTGTTCATACTGAAAAAAAATAGCAATAAGGATAGGTGGCAATGTACCTGTTAATGTCTGAGAGAACTTTTGGATAGTAATTAGTATACCGTATCGCACATCCAGCTCTGATCCTCCCGGAGCTGCCCGAGAAGCTGCCTCTCTATAGTAAATAAA
>DATDYZ010000051.1:0-8712 GCA_035288905.1 Candidatus Anderseniibacteriota bacterium
GCAAAACAAGAGGAAGAGATATTTCTTCCGGGAAAAACCGAATCAATCCGCTTACCATACGATTCCCCAGCCCTCTACTTAATCCAACGCATGCGCGATGAAGCGCATCGCTTCACCATCACCTATCACCGCTCACTACGAAGCAAAGAGCATATTAAATCAGCCTTAGATGAAGTTCCGGGTATTGGTCCGAAAACAAAAAAACTCCTCATAAAAACATTCGGTTCCGTAAAAGGAATAAAATCTGCTTCTGATGAAGAGCTAGAAAAAGTTATTGGGGTAAAGAAAACGAAGGTGCTACGGGAGCATTTGTAAATATAGATGACTATTTATTAATTTCCATAACCCACCTATCGTGTGCCAAATCTTGAAGAAATGCCCAAAGTACTAGAAGAAAAATACTCCAAATAACTAACCATCCTTTTTTAGAGTCTGGATGATGCGTGGCATATAAAAGAAAACTAAAAAGCAAATAGTGGCCAACCGCAAAAGCAAACACTTGGAATACACCGAAATAATTACCCCAGGAAAAGAGAAATGTTAAAACTACGGTTGGTGCCCATAAAAGGGTAAACATAATAACTCCTAGCTTCTTTTTTCTAAGATAAGACAGGGGGGAAAAATTAAATGCCATTACGGCTAATGAAAATATGACGAGCGCCCACCTCTGACCATTTGAAGTAAAAGGAATTGGTAAATAGGGTAATAATGGATAAAAGGAAAATCCCCCCACAGAAGCTAGCACCAATAAAAAGTAATACATTGGATATTCGCGTAATGAAGAGAGGCCCCTATAAGAATCGACTACCTGAGCAGAACTACCTACTACGGTTGGTGATGATTTAAACATACAATAAGTATACCCTAGCGTATTTTATGCTACAATACTTACATGACAGTCTTAAAAACGTTTCTTTGCACTATCGGAGGAATAATACTAACCTTAGCAATTGGCTCTAAAATATACTTTTATAGCCCAGGAATTCCAGGGAGTATGCGCAAAATAGAGCATCTGCCTACCTCAATCGGAACAACTGCGGAAATACCCTATTTAAAATCACAACAGCTCAAAGAATATGGGTTTCACAGGATAGAAAAATTATCAGTAAGCCCCGATGGTACCCGTGCAGCATTTACCATCGGGTCAATTGTGCCAGGCAATAAGTATGTTTTTGCAGATAGTCTAACCTTCGGCCCCTTTGAAAATAGGTTATCATCTTTTAGATTCAGTCCCGATAGTTCTCAATTGATGTTTGTGAGTGGAATTAAAAGAGGAAGGTACTCAAGCGATAAAGATTATCTACCTATTAATCCAATAGGATCACAACTATATGTTAAAAAAAGAGATATGCAAGATTTATCTTTATCTCCTCCTGCTCAAAATGCAACAGATCACTACTTAAATTCCACGTATGCACCGATTGACTTTCTAGTATACAAAGACACAAATAATAGGCCAAAAGAATACATACTAGATACTCAAACAAAAGCAATAATAAAAACAATTCGTCCGGGTTGTGATGGAGGGAATATATGTAGGCCATCAACAAAAAGACTTGTTATAGATAAAAATGGCACCCAGTATTCGCATCCGGTAATAGGAGAAACTAAATCGTCATCTAGTGGAATTATTATTAATCCTGTTCTCTCTCAAAATAAAAAGAAACTGGCTTATCTTTCGAAGGACAGAGGGTTTATAGTCATGGTCGGTGATATTGAAGGCACCAATACTTCTCGTGGAGAAGAGTATGACGAAATAGTTGAGGACTCAGTGCGCTTTAGTGATGATGGCAAATATATTGGCTACGGCGCTACGCGTGATGAAAAGATTTATTGGGTCGTAGAGAAAGTAGAAGAGTAAACAAAAAAACTCTTACTAAAAGAGTTCGGATCAGTAAAAGGAATCAAATCCGCTTCTGACAATGCAGTGGAGAACGTTATTGGAGCAAAAAAAAACGAAAGTGCTACGAGAACATTTATAACTACGCTAGAAATACTACTTAGTTCCCGGAGGTAAACGGTAGAAGCAACTCACTCGCGCTTCTTGGTCTTCAATATTTCGACAATATGCAGCTTTTTCTTCTTCAGTTTTTAGAACCTTAAATACGCAATCAGTAACCCAATATTCAGGACGACGAGGAATTGTGGTCTCATAAGCGCAGTATTTAATATTGCCTGTCTTTACTGCAAACTCGTCATACCGACACTGGCTTCGTTCACCGCTTTGTCGATTCAAATCCAAACAGCGCTGTTGAATTACCTCAGGGTCAGTGAGTCGACCCTCGAGGACCTCTGCATGAAGACTATCCGACATTTGATTAAAACCAGCCTTAACTTTATCAGTAGCGTAATACTCGGTATACAAAAACGAAAATACAATAGATGAAGTTAACCCAATACCAATGATAATAAACCAACCCTTTTTCGAATGTGGGTACTCTGCGGCAAATAAAAGGAGGCGAAAAAATATATAATGACCAACACCAAGTCCGAACGCCAGTATTCCAGGAATAAGAAGGGCAAGTGCGCCAAAGGCTACCATTGGCGCCCATAAAAGCGACAGCGCAATTGCTGCGTATTTTCTTTTCTTTAGGCTCGAGACATTAGAAAATATGAGACCTGTTAATAATAGAGATAAGATACTTGTAGTAACAATTCTCGGTACATATAACCAATACTGAATGTCGTCCGCAATGAGGTACAGGGGCGAAACATACGCTAGAAACGCGATATAACACACTATGGCAAGAAAAAAATAATATATCGGATAATTTCGTAACGATGGTAAAGCGCTCCAATTGCCTATCATGAACATCATCGTACTATAATCAGATACCTATGTATATTTTTATTTCAACTATAAATTCGGTACAATAATAAGGATGCTAACAGATGCACTGCGACAAAAATTGAAACATCTCGCAATTCCAGGAATTGCGTTGTATTTTTTCTTATTTCTGGGTGGGAATTTCTCTGCAATAAACCCTATCATCCCAATTGTCTCAATAGGACTAATATTGCTCGGCATCAGTTTCTCTTCGATGAGAAAATCAACAAAGATTATTCTATTTATAATAGCACTTACAATAATTGCCCTTACCTGGAAAACTATAACCTACACCGACGATAGGGGCTCCAGCAACTCAAGCAAAAATATTTTAAAAATGGCAGTAGCAGACCACGACCCTTCTATTTGTAAAAGATTACCCAAATTATATCCCAACTCTTCGGATTTTGGCTTCTACTCCCCACGACAATTTTGCTATCGCGAATATGCAGAAGCAACTAGTAATGCCGCACTCTGCATACAAGGCGGGTTCCATCATGATGATGAATATTGCGTTAGAGATATCGCTCTACAAAATAACGATCCTACCGCCTGTCTCCAGATAGAAAAAATAACCTACACATCATCCTCAGAAGAGATAAACCATCAAAGAACCAGGGCAGCAATAGATTCGTGCATGTACTCCGCCGCCCTAGACTGGGCCGACATAAAAACATGTGAAATGATTTCAAATTCAGAACAACAAAAGAGTTGCAAAGCTTGGATAACTAATAAACCAGCAGAAATCCTAAAAGCAAAAGAACTGTGCAACTTTCAAGAAGTGCAAAGACATAAAGACTACTGCCTTTCACAAATTGAACCATTTCCACGCCGAACCAAAAAATAGTAAAAAGGGAAATCTCTCTTCTTTGTCAACTTGACCTGCCCCACCATTTTCCATACCGTATATGGGTACACCTATGTTGTGGCTTAATATTCTTTTTATCGTCATCGCCGTTCTGTTAACTGGCAGCATTCTTCTGCAAAGCAGTTCTGCTGGCCTCGGATCCGCGTTTGGTGGCGGCGATGCTGGGTTTTATGTACGTCGTGGAAGTGAAAAGCGCCTCTTCCAAGCAACGGTAGTACTGTCTGTCCTGTTTTTTGTTGTAGCCCTTGCACATCTTTTTGTTGAATAAGGCATACGCACCAGTAGCGGCAGCGCTGCTTCTCCTGATGACCGCAGGAACACTCCTTCTTATAAAACAAGATAGGCAATCACGCGACACCATCCGCAAACACCATTTGGCAGACATAGAAACTGCGTTGTATTTGGCACGCAACAATCACGGAACATTCCCTCCATATAATGAACTTTCTTGGTGCGGCGTTATTAGTGCTCCTGAAAATAAAGAGGTGCGAAGCGCAATTGAAGAGTCTCTTCGCATTGCAGTTGAGAAATACGAAAATCCGGAAAAGCCATTTCCTGAAGATCCAAAAGAAAAAGAAAAGAATTACTACTACTGGAAGCGAAGCCCGTCCATGTTTGAGTTGTATTCCGTATTAGAGGCCGATACAACGGGCGAACGCAATACATTTGCGTGTGAAAATGGAATTCACACTACATACGATTATGGCATTGCGTCAATATTGCGCGAATCTAGATCGGGGTCGACAATAGAATATTCGCCCCTATGATACACGTTCAAGATATAACAAAGTGGTCGCACACTATATATAGCAATATGTATAGCAGAGAGAAGACCATTCTCGGATTTTTGAGTATTCTCTTAATCATTTCACTCAGCTTAAGTATTACCGGGTACGTAGGAAGAAATAGCACGCTCGTCGCGCAAGATGGCGGAACATACACCGAAGCAATTGTCGGGCAGCCTCGATATATTAATCCTACGCTGGCAAGCTCAAACGATGCCGATATGGATCTTACGAAAGTTGTATACTCTTCCCTGTTACGCCTCGGATCGGATCTATCACTCCAAAACGACCTCGCAACTTCTGTTGATATTTCAAGTGATGGAAAAATATACACCGTAAAAATGCGAAACGACGCCAAATGGCACGATGGCAAAAACGTAACACCCGATGACGTAGTATTTACTATTGAAAGTATCCAAAACAAGGATACAAACTCGCCTATTGCTCCCGCATTTCAGGGCGTGAAGGTTGAAAAAGTAGATGACACTACGGTGCGCTTTACTCTTCAAAAAACTGCGTATGCACCTTTTCTCTCAAGTCTTACCATCGGCATTTTACCAAAACATGTATGGGAAAACATACCGGCAAAAACAGCAAGCTTTGCAGAACAGCAATTAAAGCCTGTCGGTTCCGGACCATTCAAATTTGAAGAAATTGTGACAAAAAAGAAAACAGGGGAAATTACGTCTATTACATTTGTAAAAAACGATGAATACTATGGGCAAAAGCCTCATCTTGGAACAATTGAATTTACATTTGTAAATTCTCATGAAGAAGCTATCGCCGCGCTTACTTCTAACAAAGTAGACGGAATCGGCCATTTGCCCTCTTCTCTTCTTTCTTCCGTAGAGCATCGTTCTGCACTCAACACAAAAAAGCTACTTCTTCCTCAATATTTCGGACTCTTTTTAAATCAAACAAAAAATCCAATACTAGGCGATGCGGGCGTACGCTCTGCACTCGATCTCGCAATTGACAGAGAAGACATTGTAAAAAAAGCACTTGATGGACAAGGAGAAGCACTCGGAATACCAATCCCTTCCGGAATGTTTGATTTCCCAGATGTTCGCGACGCAGTATTTGATAGCGAAAAAGCAAAACAAAACCTTGATGATGCCGGATGGAAAGTAGGTCAAGAAAACGGGATACGAGAAAAGGATGGGAAAAAGCTAGAAGTCACCATAACAACAACAGACTGGCAAGAATATGTTAAAACAGCGGAACTGATTAAAGAAAAATGGGAAGCTATTGGAGTAAAAACAAATATTCAAAGCTTAGGCACAGCAATTATTCAACAAGCGGCCGTAACTCCAAGGCAATATGAAATATTACTGTACGGAGAAAGCCTACCGGCAAACCCAGACCCGTACCCATTCTGGCACTCCTCTCAGATAAAAACCCCAGGACTTAATTTATCACTCGTACAAGATAAAGACATAGATAAGCTCCTCGAAAACGCACGCATCACGACTAACCAAGAAAAAAGGAAGGAACTGTTGAGTTCATTTATTGAGCGCTTTCTCGATATACACCCTGCAATTGTACTCTACCGCCCATATTATCTATTTGCTCAAAGAAAAGAATTACGAGGGGCATCTATAGAACAAGGAGGCCTGCCGTCTGACCGGTTCAACGACATAGAGAATTGGCACGTGCGAGTAAAACGTGTTTGGAATACCTAGTATGTCATCCCGGCCCGTGCTGCGCCCCGCGTAGCTTTAGCGAAGTGGGGAGCCGGGATCCAAGCGACGTGGATGCCGGGTCAAGCCCGGCATGACAAAAAGGGAAACTTTTATTTTATAACCATTATTATATGCATGAAGAAATGCGAAGCGTTATCCTAAAACAAGCTGAACAGATTCGCCACTCCATTGAGGTAAATAAAGATGCATCTGTTTCCGGAGATTTCGACGCTATTATACTAGCGGGCATGGGAGGAAGCGGGCACCCAGGGGATTTACTAAACGCACTTCACTTGCCTACCGTTCCACTTACTGTACATAGAAGTTATAGCCTGCCATACACGTTAGGGAAAAATCCACTCACGATTATTAGTTCATATTCCGGCAACACAGAAGAAGCGTTATCTGCATACGAAGACGCTAAAACGAAAAACCAACCAATTCTTGTAAACACTGCCGGCGGCAAACTGCTAGAACTCGCAAAGCAAAATTCCTCTCCCTACTCTTTTATAGATTACCCAGGCATGCAACCACGTCACACCTTGTTTGCAAGTTTCACTGGCCTTGCTGTAGCACTTGCAAATAGCAAGCTTGCGAAAAACATTTCCACAGAGTTGCAAAAAACTGCAGACATGATCGACCGTGAAGTTGCTGCTATTGAAACTCCAGCAAAAGCCTTGGCAGATACGCTTGTAGGTAAAACTCCTGTCTTTTATTCTTCTGATGCAATGGGCTTTGCTGCGAAGAATATGAAAATCCAGACAAACGAAAACGCAAAAACAGCAGCATTCTGGAATGAATTCCCGGAACTCAACCATAACGAAATGGTAGGAATGACAAACCCCCAGGCTGCATTCCACGCAGTATTTTTGCGCACAACCACCGACCATCCACAAATTGCCGTGCGCATGAACGTGACTAAAAAGATGTATGAAACATGGGGAGTAAAAGTTACCGAAGTACAAATCAAAGGCACCTCACTACTCGAACAAATATCATATGCCGTCGTTTTCGGTCTCTGGACCACGTATCACTTAGCACTAAATTACAAAACAGACCCTATTCCCGTAAAAGGAGTTGAGGATTTTAAAAATAAACTGAAAGAATTAACAGAAAAGTAATAAAAAAATTCGCACTACAAAAGTTGTAGTGCGAAATCGAAGGTGCGTTTTGTTCTTCTTTACGTGGCGTCGGCGACGGCCTCCTGCTTCCGACGATTCACCAGCATCCGAATCCGTTCGACAAGGAGAGCGGTGTCGAACGGCTTGAGGAAGATGTCGGTAAAGACCGAACGATCGAATTCGAAAGCCTTGTCCTCTTCACTAAGAAGGCCGATAAATACGGTTTCGGGAAATTCAGAATTCCTCCGAAGGTTCTGAATAATCATCAGAGCTTCTTCGCGCCCCATCGCAAAATCCACCACCACACAATCGGGCTGAATAGACTCTGCCATGATACCCGCTTCGAAGCCGCTGGCAGCAGTTTTGGTCGTGAAGTCTTCACCGGGAAACATCTCATTCAAAATCTTGCGAGTTTCCACATCCATACCAACGAGCAAAATTTTGTTTACTCCTTTTTCCAATTCGCCGATCAGTTCTCCGCGTGTCTCAGAAAAGTGTTCCTTGAGAAAATTAATCAGATGTTCGCGGGGAATGCGTATGTCTTGTGAGTCGGGAAGTTGGTAGCCTCGAAGTCGTCCGGAATCGAACCACTTTGACACTGTACGCGGGGCAACCTTGCAAATCTTTGCTACCTGGCCCCTAGTGAAAATCGTTTCCATCGGAATCTCTCCCAAAATTGCTATTTTTGACTTGTGAAAGTACCCATTTAGCTCTTGGATCATTATAGCACTATGGTGTTATACTGTCAAGTGCTGTCATTTTTTGTTCATATACATATACAATACTAAAATGTCGGAGTGGCGGAATTGGTATACGCGTACGCTTCAGGAGCGTATGAGCTTAGCTCATATGGGTTCAACTCCCATCTTCGACACACAGGGGTTCACCCGCCAGTAACTTGCCCGCCGTATTGGCGGGCGGCGGGTGGTCGCCG
Organism: Candidatus Anderseniibacteriota bacterium; assembly: GCA_035288905.1. Classification (GTDB taxonomy): domain Bacteria; phylum Patescibacteriota; class Andersenbacteria; order UBA10190; family UBA10190; genus HO2-45-11b. The sequence continues at coordinate 8,218 of DATDYZ010000051.1, forward strand.
AACTGGCGACCAAGTCCCCTTGCCAGCCATAGCTTTAGCGAAGGCTGGTCTCATCCCCACCGTAATATATTTATCTTTTCTATGCCCCACATCCATAAATACATCGATTTTGTTTCCGTCGCATACATCGTTCACAACAACAAAGTTCTTTTAGCTGATCATAAAAAATACAACACCTGGCTTCCTATTGGTGGGCATATAGAGCTAGATGAAGATCCAGAGCAAGCTCTCCTGCGCGAAGTACAAGAAGAATGTGGACTTGAGATAACGCTATTAGGAACGAGGCTTCCAGAAATTCCCGGAGATACTACAAAACCTCTTTGTACGCCCCACCATATGAATATTCACGATATTACAGAAAAACATAAACACGTAGTGTTTGTATATTTTGCTACCACAACTTCAGAGAATTTTACCATTGCAGAAAAAGAACATAGAACACTCAAGTGGTTTTCAGAAGAAGAGCTTAAAGACAATACATACAACATCAAACCG
>DATDYZ010000052.1:0-27451 GCA_035288905.1 Candidatus Anderseniibacteriota bacterium
GGAATCGTTGGCCTGCCTAACGTAGGAAAATCTACTCTATTTAACGCACTTACAAAACAGGCCGCGGCTGCGCGGAATGTTCCGTTTACGACCATTGAACCAAATGTGGGCGTTGTGCCGGTGCCTGATGAGCGCCTTGAGGTGCTAACTACGCTATCGAAATCTGCAAAAACAGTTCCTACAACAATTGAATTTGTTGACATTGCGGGCTTGGTTAAAGACGCACATAAGGGCGAAGGATTGGGAAATAAGTTTTTGTCGCATATTCGCGAGGTGGACGCAATTGTGCATGTAGTTCGCTTCTTTGAGGATGCGGATATTATTCACGTTGATAATAAAGTAAACCCAGAGGGAGATGCCGAAACCATCAATACCGAACTTGCACTCGCTGATTTAGCAACGGTGCAAAAACTTATGCAAAATGCGGAAAAAACAGCAAAAGGTTCTGGTGTTGAAGCAAAAGAAGCTGCAGCTCAAGTGCTCGTATTAAAAAAGATTGAGGACGACCTATCACAAGGCAAACCAGCCCGCGACACTGCCCTTTCAGACAAAGAAAAAGAACTCATGCAGGGCGTTTCGCTGTTGACTATAAAACCGATGATGTACGTGGCGAATGTAAGCGAACAGCAGTTGCGTTCCCCTCTCCCCAATTGGGGAGAGGGTCTGCCAGCGGGCAGGGGTGAGGGCAACCCTGGCGGACAGCCTTTCTCACTTCCGCTTTCTATTCAAATAGAACAAGAAATTGCGCAACTTTCAGAAGAAGAACAAAAAGTCTTTCTTGCTGAATACGGATTAGAAGACACAGGGTTACACCGGTTGATTCACGCAGGGTACAAACTACTTGGACTGGTTACGTTCTTTACTACGGGCGAAGACGAATCTCGTGCATGGACAGTGCCTCAGGGTAGCGCAGCCCCTCGCGCAGCCAGAGAAATTCATTCGGATATAGAACGAGGGTTTATACGCGCAGAAACAGTAGCATATGACGACCTAACAACGCTCGGCGGATACGCCGCTGCACGCGCAGCAGGAAAAGTCCGCGATGAAGGGAAAACGTATATTGTAAAAGATGGAGATATTTTTAATTTTAAATTCTCTGTTTAGTAATCATAGTTCCCCTCTCCCCAATTGGGGAGAGGGTTAGGGAGAGGGGAAACTACCCCAGCGCTTTCTTCACCGCTTCTCGTACATCCTTTGGGTCTAAGTCTGCCTTCACAAGAAAATCAGTAGCTCCTAAATCAAGCGCTTTTTGTTTTGCGTCTCCATAAGCCAAATTAGAGAGAACTATAATTGTGCCATTCTTTTTGGCAGGTGGTTTATCTTTTAAGCCTTGGAGAAACCCAAGTCCATCTAAGTTTGGCATCATCAGGTCAAGAAGAATAACATCAAATCCCCCTTCTTGGGCCATCGCAAGCCCTACTTTTCCATCGAGCGCGTCTGTTACTTCATGTCCATCTTTTGTAAGTATCAAATGATACATTTCCCTGATAAACTGATCATCTTCTACAATTAATATTTTAGACATAGGTATATTAGTAATATAAAAAACGTCTACTGCCGGGGTTTTTTAACTTTCTTTAATTCTTTACCACCAGCGAAGTCAAATGTTTCCGGTGATTTCGTAGTAGAATTTTCCAGTACTTCATTTGCGCTGGTATCTCCTTCAAAGTCACGAATATCTTTTAGCGATTCTGCTGCAGTAGATCGGATACGCTTTAAGTATTCCGTTGCTTCTTTTGGAGAAAGATCTTCTTCAATAAGGACAGTTGCTGCTTGTTTAATAAAGGAAAGTGGCTGCCTAATAGTAACACCAAGATTAGTAACACGATTTGCAAGAAGAGTTGCGATAGTATCCGTATCTTTAATGCCCGACTCTTCTTCTAAAATAAGAATGTCTTTATCTGTTTGCTTTAATATTAAGAATTTCTTGCGCAGGTAAATAACAAGAGGGATAACAAGCAGAAGCGATAACAACGTCATAATATCAAACGAAAGATTCACTTCATCTCCTACGCTAAAAGAAAAGATAATAAGAAGCGCTGCAAGAAAACCAAACGCAACAGAAGGAACATATAAAAAGCCAAGGTACATAGGAAGCAGGTAGAGCAGAAAGAAAAATGGGGATAAGAACCAGCCCGTTGCCCCCACAAGAAGAAGAATAAGAAGGGAGTTAATACTTGTCTTTATAAGCGCCAATTTCGCATTTTTAACAAAAGAAAGTGCAATTGCTACTATAAAGCATAAAAGAGCGATATGCAGAGTGTATTTCGATATACCACTAATACTCGACAACCCAAACACAAACAATGGGAAAAAGAAGTATAGAACCGTTTTACTAATTACTTGGAAAGATACCATAAGATATTACGTGTAAGTATACACTAAAAAACAATTAATGTTGAGCAAGGTTGATAGTTGACGTTTTTGGGCACTTTTGATACACTACTGCCATGAAACAAAGCAAGTACGAAATCACCTATTTAATAGACTCGAAGCTCTCTGAAGAGGATCGTGGGGCTGTGGAGAGCTCTGTTGATGAGCTGGTGGCGACGTTTGCGGGATCTGTAGGAGCTTCCGCCCCTACGCTACGTAAAAAGCTAGCATACGACATAAAGCGCAATAACTCTGCCTTTCTTCGGATTATGAATATTGAGCTGAACCCTGCAAAGATTGCTGATGTAAAAGACTTTTTAAAACGGGAAGCAAAAGTACTTCGATTTACGATTCTTGCAACCACGGAACGCAAGCGTGTCAGCCAAGAAATTATGGATAAATACAGCAAACGTACAGGGAAAGACAAGCAAGAAAAACCGGAGTATAAAAAGACTGTAAAGCCAGCGACTGTCGAAAAAGAAGTAACAATGCAGGATGTAGAAAAAGGTATAGAAGAGGCCTTAACGGAAGAAGTAAAGTAATACTATGGATCTCAATAAAGTTATGATTATTGGCCGCTTAACCCGCGACCCAGAAGCCCGCACAACCCCCCAAGGTACGGCTATTACAAACTTTTCTGTAGCAACAGGACGAGTATGGAAAGACCAAAGCGGTGTGCAACAAGAAAAAACAGAATTTCATAACGTCGTTGCATGGAGGCGTCTTGCAGAAATCACCGCGCAGTACTTAACAAAAGGCCGCCAAGTATACATTGAAGGGTATTTACAAACCCAAAGCTGGGATGATAAAACTTCAGGACAAAAGCGATATCGAACAGAAATAGTTGCAGAAAATATGATTATGCTTGGAAATAAGGGAGATTCGCCAGTTAAAATGACAAGTGGAACTGCGGCATCGTTTACGCCAGCGCAACCGACAACCCCGCCTTCGCAAAGCTTCGGCGGGCAAGAGCAAGAAATTGCAGCGCCTAGCAATATAACAGACGAAGAAATTAGAATTGAAGATATCCCATTTTAATCCCCTATGATACAAAAACAACAACGAAAATACCCGACTGAATGCATATTGTGCGCAGAAAAATTGCAAGAAATTCCCATGCAAGACACTGGGCTGCTGCGTAAATTCATGAGCGGACAAAATAAGATTTTACCTCGCCGCAAAACAGGCGCATGTGCAAAACACCAGAGAAGTGTCGCAAGAGAAATTAAGCGCGGCCGAGACATGGGCGTGCTGCGATTTCGCGGACAGTAGGAGTATTCCCTTCTCCCCAATTGGGGAGAAGGTGCCTCGCCAAGAGGCGGGCGGATGAGGGCAACCCACAACGCTTACGACAGTCCTCACCCCAACCCTCTCCCACTATTGGGAGAGGGGAACGACAGACTATTATGGGATTCACCGTTATAAACGAAGAATTTATTTGCGAAGTGTGTGGAGTAAAAAATCCGCCCGCAAAATCAACGTGTCGCAATCATTGTACTTCTTGTTTAGCATCAAAACACGTAGACGACATTCTACCTGGCGATAGATCTGCCACATGCAAGGCACTTATGAATGCAATATCAGTAGAGGGATCAAATCCTGAAAAACTTGACCTCATTCATGAGTGCACTGCGTGTGGAAAAATCCAGCGCAATAAAATTGCAACAGATGATGATCGTAATGCGATATTTGGGTTGATGGAAAAGCGAGCGTAGCTCCCCTCTCCCCAATTGGGGAGAGGGTTAGGGAGAGGGCAACCCACAACGCTTGCGACAGCCCTCACCCCTGCCTGCGGGCTAGGCCCTCTCCCACAATTGGGAGAGGGGAACGACGACTACTTCACCTCAACACCCTGAATAACAATCGCTTCAGATGGTAGCCCTGCTGAATTTGTTTGCACTTTTGCAATTGCATCTACTACGTCCATACCGGCAATTACCTTGCCGAATACCGGATGACTACTTGTCATCGGCGGCTTATCGAAATCAAGCCCTGTATTATCAACAAGGTTTATAAAAAACTGACTTCCACCAGAGTTTGGAGCGCCCGTATTTGCCATGGAAATAGTTCCGCGAATATTAGAAAGCCCTGCTACAAATTCATCTTGAATGTTGTATCCAGGCCCGCCCATGCCATACGTACCTGTATCATCTCCCTTTGTGTTAGAATCTCCGCCTTGGATCATAAAGTTTGCAATAACTCTATGAAACTTTGTGCTTGTGTAATATCCTTCTTTTACGAGTTTAATAAAATTACCAGAAGTTACAGGCATCTTGTCAGTAAACAATTCAAGCGTAATATCGCCTTTGGTTGTTTTAAAGGTAACCGTTTTTTCAGTTGAAATAGGAACAGGAGAACTACTGGGTGTCGGGCTTGGTATTGGTGTAGACGTTGGTTCTGGTGTCATAGGTTTTTTACTTGAAAAATAATAAAGTGCGCCGATTGCGAATAAAAATAAAATTATATAGGTGAATATATTTTTGGTCATAGGAAATTAATAATAACATAATGGATCGTCGCGCTCCCTTCTCCCCCCACTTTCGCTCAAAGAGCTTCAGTGGGCAAGGCAATTGGGCGGATGCTTTGCCGGCCATAGCTTTAGCGACGGCTGGAGGGCAGCCCATACAGCATGCCGCCTAACCTGCCCTCACCCTCCCGCCTTCGGGCGAGGAGCCCTCTCCCCAATTGGGGAGAGGGGAACCGCTACCGTCCCTCCGACGTGGCCGTATCTTCTATTTCTACCGCATCCCAAATTGCTTTTTCAAGTTGCTTCGCAACTTTCGGATTGTCTCGGAGATGCTGCTTCGCGGACTCCCTACCTTGACCAATTTTTTCTTCTCCCATTGAAAGCCAACTCCCTGCCTTTTGTACTAACTTGTACTCAATCCCTTTATCCACTAAGTCTCCTTCATAGCTAATTCCTTCGTTGTACATAATATCAAACTCGGCAACCCGAAACGGAGGAGCTACTTTGTTTTTTACCACTTTTACATACGCGCGGCTTCCGATAATCTTTTCTCCCATTTTAATCTGCGCACGCTTGCGTATTTCCAGCCGAACAGATGCATAAAACTTGAGCGCTTTACCCCCCGTGGTTTCTTCTGGGTTTCCAAATACTACGCCGATTTTCATACGAATCTGGTTAATAAAAATAACCGTGGTATTCGTTTTTGCTACAATACCAGTCAACTTCCGAAGCGCCTGGCTCATCAGTCTTGCTTGTAGTCCCATATGTGAGTCTCCCATTTCACCCTCAATTTCCGCACGAGGAGTAAGTGCAGCCACCGAATCTACTACAATTAAATCAACCGCTCCGGATTTCACAAGCGTCTCTACGATGTCTAATGCCTGCTCTCCGTTATCAGGTTGGCTAATTAAAAGATTCCCAATATCAACACCGATACGTTTTGCATATTGCGGATCAAGTGCATGCTCTGCGTCTATGTACGCCACCGTGCCTCCTTTTTCTTGGCACTTTGCCGTAATATGCAGAGCAAGCGTAGATTTACCAGAAGATTCCGGACCATAAATTTCTATAATCCTACCCCTCGGAACACCCCCTATACCAAGCGCAATATCGAGAGATACTGACCCCGTAGGAATAGCATCGATGTTTACTTTTTTTACTTCCCCCAAGCGCATAATTGCACCATCGCCAAATTTTTCTTTTATCATGTCAACGGCAGAGCCAACAGCAATTTGCCTATCGTCTTCTACTGAGCGTTTCTCTTTTGTTTTTATTGTATCTTGAGGCATACAATAAGCGTACTCTACTTCCTAGGATCGAAGCAAGAACAGCTGTTTGGTTCGCACTCTCCCTGCAGAGTTTTTTGCCTCAATACGAACGGTGTTAATACCTGTATGCAGTATAAGAGGCACGGAAAAACTGGAGTCTGTACGAAGCAAGATGTTCTCTTCATTAATTGTAACTTGAGCCTTGTCTTCAGTTGTTCCGCTTATCATTACATGATCGCCAGTAATAACAGAGTCTATGGGTTCTGAAACTATTACATCGGGCAGTCTCCAGAAAGACTCTAATTGCCAGGCAATATATCCACCAACCAGAAGAGCTAAAAATAAACCAACCGCTGTTAAAATAACAGTTGGGTGAATAAGACGTTCAAGCCACGACGCTGGGGTGTGAAGGGTCAGTGGAATATGCTGTCGAACGCTCGAAAGCGAACGAAGAAACGCATGAGAAGACGTATTTGTATCAATGCCGAGAAATTTTTCATACGCGCTATATGCCCCCCTCGCATAGAGCTCTGCTGAAAAGATGGAATAATCATCGCTTTCAAGAGCAAGTAGTTGATTGAGAGGAATATGCAACTGTGAAGACACTTCCTCAAGTGATAAGTGTTTTACCAGCCGTTCACGGCGCAAGCGATCTCCAATCCCCTCATGATGCTCCCCCTTTCCTGGGCGAACCCCTACCATGGGTCTTCTTCTTGAGATTTTGATATACGAGGCTCTGCTTCTTCCTCTAATGAAGGTTCATGAAAATTAGGAACAACTCCACCAAAGCCGTCTTGATCAGCCGATTGCCTAAAAATCTCCCTTGGCTTGTTGCCTTCTTGTGGGCTTATAACACCGTATTCTTCGAGCATATCAAGCAATCTGGCAGCCCTTGAATACCCAACGCGAAGACGCCTCTGGAGCAACGATGCGCTTGCCTTCCCTGAATCTATAACAATCTTCTTTGCTTCTTCAAATAGTACGTCGTCGCCCGCCTCTCCTGCCTCTCCTCTCCCGGAACCAGAGCTAGGGGAAGTAATTGCAGCATCAAACTCTGTTTCTATTTGATTTTTATTTTGTATGTCTTGTACAACTTGCCGCACTTCTTCTTCCGAAATAAAGCCTCCTTGTAACCGAACAGGCTTTGCCCTATCTCCTGGCAAATACAACATATCTCCACTTCCAAGCAGCTTCTCTGCACCACCACCATCCAAAATAGTACGAGAATCAATTTGAGAAGCCACGTTAAACGCGATGCGAGCAGGTACGTTCGCCTTAATTAAGCCAGTAATAACATTTACGGAAGGGCGCTGAGTAGCAAGCACCAAGTGAATACCGATAGCGCGAGCCATTTGAGCAAGCCGCACAATCATACCCTCAACATCCCTAGAATGTGTGGCCATCAAGTCTGCCAATTCATCAATCACAATAACAATTAACGGCATAGCTTCATCGGGGTTATTCGCGTTGAACGACGGCAAATTTCTTGATCCGGATTCTGCGAGTAGTCGGTACCTGCGATCCATTTCTTTTACCGCCCACTTTAATGCATTAATAGTTTTATCCGGCTCCATAATAACCGGCGTGAGTAAATGCGGAATTCCGTTATAGAGAGATAACTCTACACGCTTTGGGTCAACTAGAATCATCCGCACCAGTGCAGGAGAATTTCTATACAAAAGCGAAAGTATCAACGTATTAATAAAAATAGATTTTCCAGAACCCGTTGCTCCTGCAATGAGCAAATGTGGCATAGATTCAATCGTTCCCACCTGGGATTTTCCCGCAACATCTTTTCCAAGAACGATAGTAAGAGGTGAAGGAGCTTTTTGGAATTCCTTAGACGCTAACAAGTCTTTCAAACGCACGAGTGAAACGTCTTTGTTCGGTATTTCAATACCAACTAAATTCGTATTTGGAATCGGCGCTTCAATACGAATGGGATGAGCAGCTAATGCAAGAGAAAGGTCGTTTTGCAACGCCGTAATGCGTACAATTTTCACCCCTTCATCTGGACGAAGTGTGTACTGAGCCACCGTAGGACCAACACTTACTTTGCCCATTGTGACGTTAATTCCGAATTTCTCGAGTGTTGTTTTAATTAAGAGCTTATTTACTTCAATGTTTCCGCTATCTGGCTTACTGATAGACGAATGTAGAATATCGAGTGAAGGCGGTATATATTTTTTGTTCGCTGCCTTTACTTGCGCACGCATACGCTCCTTCTGCTCTTCTTCTTTTTCTCTCTGCGCCGCCTCCAACTTTAATTGATTGGGATCTGCGGGCGCAGTGGAAGAAACTTTTCGGCTAATGCGAAACAGGGGAAGCGTCCCGGTTGCAGTATCCTGCACATCACCATCCTCTTCCAAAGCCTCTTGCCCTTCCTCAACTTCGCCTTTCTTTGGCCACAGAGAAAGCATCCAATCTTTTGCATCGATCGGAGAAAGATTAAAAGAAAGAAATACGCCAACAACAAACGCGGCAATAAAAATAAGAGTAGACGCAATACTGGAAAACAATCGGCTCATTGGGAACGAAAGAAAGAAGCCAACTAAACCTCCACCCTTTCCATCTAGTGCGCTCTGGTATGCATCTTCTAACGGAATCCCAACTACGTGAAATATTCCAAGAAGCCCTACAAGCAAGAGAAATATTCCAACTACCCTACTTCGCGGCATCCTTTCGTCGCCAGAACGAAGCAGCTTCCAGCCGAGTATACTAAGTCCAAATGGAACAAGGTATCCGAGCCTGCCAAATAGCCTGAGTAGGGAAAAGAGAATAACATTTCCAGAAGGTCCTGCAGCTGAAAAAAAGCTTAATACAGCAATAATCGAAAAAACAATAAGAATAACGCCAATTACAGCTCGCCTCACCGCGGGTTTCAACCAAGGAGAAGCTTTTTTACGCGAAGAACGAAACGGGTTGAGGCGCATAGAGTGTAGTATAGCGTGAATTGGCAAATAGGGCGAAAAGAAGAACGTTCCCCTCTCCCGTTCTGGGAGAGGGTACTTGTTCCGCAATGGCGGAACAAGGGGGTGAGGGGCGTTATACCGCGTCATTCCGGACTTGATCCGGAATCCACGGCGCCAGGAAACGCTATTCCAACGCCTCGCGTTGGAATAAACTACTTTTAGAAATATCTATACTAAGCCATATTCTAACACCTGGTGTTGGAATGCAAAACAACCTACTCTTGTAATTAGGTAAATAGCGTGATACTCTCATGCTATACGAATATGAGTATCAAAAACCTACAATTCTCCCTGCCAATTTCCATTGTGAAAGAAGGCCACACGTTTGTAGCTCACACATCAGCTTTAGACATTTCTACCTGTGCGGATAGTATCAAGGAAGTAAAAGATCGATTTATTGAGCTAGTAGAAATCTTCTTTGAAGAACTTGAAAAAAAAGGTACGACCGATGAAGTATTAGAATCAATGGGTTGGCAAAAAATACAAAGCTCCTGGGAACCGCCCGTAGAAGTTGAACATACGATCGAAGAATTCAAAGTACGAGCAGTGTAATTGTATGGCTCGGTTAACGCCGCTTCCGTACAAGAAATTTGAAAAGTTTTTGCTATATATTGGTTGTACGTACGAACGGCAAAAGGGAAGCCACAAGATATACAGCAAAGCAGGATTGCCACGACCAATTGTTGTACCGACGTATAAACTACTCCCTGTCATGATTATTAAGAATAACTTGCGGACATTGGGTTTAAGCCAAAAACAATATTTTGAAATACTAAAAAAACTATAAATAATTTGAGCTCAAAAAAAGAATGTGTTGGTCAAACGCATTCTTTTTCCGTGGATCCCGGCTCGGAGGCCGGGATGACATTCTTACTCTCCTGTCGGCGCTATATCTACTGGTGTTGCTTCACTTGCAGCTTCCGCAACAATAGGCGCTTCTACTGGTAGATGCCTATTGAACGGCTTTCGGTACCCCATACCAGCGGGGATTAATCGTCCGATAATAACGTTTTCTTTGAGTCCAACTAAATGATCTTCTCTGCCCGCAACTGCTGCGTCGATAAGCACTCGCGCTGTTTCCATAAACGAAGCTGCTGCCAAGAAGCTTTCTGTTGAAAGCGATACTTTTGTGATTCCAAACAAGAGGCGTTGCCCTGTGGCTTTCTTCTTGCCTTCTTTTTCTGCTTGATTATTTGCTTCTTTCATTTCAGACCATTCTACTACCCTACCTGGGAGCAAGCTTGTTTCTCCTGGATCTTCAATACGAACACGAGAGAGCATTTGTCGAACAATGATTTCCAAGTGCTTATCGTTAATTGTTTCCCCCTGAATTGCGTATACTTGTTGTACTTCTTTCAAAATATATCGCTGTACTGCGCGCACTCCTGCAGCTTCGTACAAGCTTTGTACATTCATGTGCCCTTCCGTAAGCTGTTGCCCTGCGATAACAGTGTCTCCTGTCTTCACGTTGAGCGTAATGTTTGAAGGCACGGTGTAGTCTTTCAAGTCTTTCTTGCCAGTAAGGGTAATAAGCACTTCATCTTGTTGCTTTTTTACCGTAATTTCCCCGTCCATATCGGCCATAATAGCTTCACCTTTTGGAATTCTCGCTTCAAAGAGTTCTTCTACTCGAGGTAACCCCTGGGTAATATCGTCTCCGGACGCACCACCACTATGGAAGGTTCTCATTGTAAGCTGAGTTCCTGGTTCTCCAATAGCCTGGGCTGCGATCACACCAACAGCCTCTCCAAAGTCAACCACTTTGTTTTTTCCAAGATCCCATCCGTAACATACCTGGCATACTCCACGAACTGTCTTACAAGACACAAGAGACCTAATAATCACCTCAGGGACTTCCAGTTTATCAATTTGTGCTGCTTTTTCGCGGTCAATCATCGTTCCTCTCTTATAGAGAAGCTTACCTGTCTTTGGTTCTTTTAATCCTTCCGCAAGCACTCGTCCAACAGATCGCTTCCCGAGTGTTGTGCCAACTTCTTCGCTATCTGCTTTTGTCATAATGCCACCTTCTGTATCTCCGCAATCTTCCTCATGCACCACAATATCTTGCGCAACGTTTACCAGTCGGCGTGTCAAATATCCAGCAGTTGCCGTACGAAGTGCGGTATCGGCCATACCTTTACGAGTTCCGTGGGTTGAAAGGAAGTATTCTAGTGCATTAAACCCTTCTTTAAAACTGCTCTTAATAGGAAGTTCTACTGCTCGCCCAGTTGGGCCCGCAACCGTACCTTTCATACCAACCATCTGGAGCGTCTGACCCCATGACCCTCTGGCACCAGAATTTACCATGGTAAATACACTTCCCTTTGGATCAAAGGAATTCTTTGCGGCAGATGCCATTTCTTCTCGAACCTGCTCCCAAACGTTTACCACCATGCGATATCGTTCTTCTTCAGTTAATAATCCTTCATCAAACTGACCTCGGATTTCCGTAACTTTCTTTTCGCCTCTGCCAACAATTTCTTCTTTTGCAGGAGGTGTCGTTAAATCCATCATACCCCACGAAAGTCCAGACTTTGTTGCATGCGTAAACCCAAGTTGCTTCATGTCATCCAAGAATCTTGCGGTACGCTCTTGCCCAAAAGTAAAGAGCACAGAACTTACAATCTTCTTGAGTTTGCTTTTATCAAGTGCTTCGTTATGGAATAACGCTTGATCTGGACAAATTTCGAAGAACATTAAGCGGCCTACTGTTGTTTCGATAAGCTCATCTTTTGTTACCGGATTTCTTGTCGTAATTTTTGCATTAATGCCAACTTCTCCTAGTTGGTATGCCATAATTGCTTCGTTTGTAGAAGAATAGGCATGGCCACTTCCCTTTGCATCGCTATCTGCATTCGTCACATAGTAGAGTCCAAGAACAATATCCTGTGTTGCGGAAGTTGCAGGCTGCCCATCTGCTGGCTTCAGCAAATTATGGGATGCGAGCAAAATTTCATCTGCTTCTTCGCGAGCCTGTGAAGAAAGTGGTACGTGTACGGCCATTTGATCTCCATCGAAATCGGCGTTGAACGGAGTGGTAACCATCGGATGAATTTGAATAGCCTTACCTTCAATTAATACTGGTTGAAATGCCTGGATACCAAGACGATGGAGTGTAGGAGCACGGTTTAGGAGTACTTTATGTGTGCGGGTTACCTGTTCCAGAGAGTCCCATACTTCTGGAATTCCTTGTTCAATTAAACGGCTCGCAGAACGGATATTGTGCGCGAGTTCTCGTTCAATTAATTCATGAATAACGAATGGCTTAAAGAGTTCCAGTGCCATGAGTTTCGGCAATCCACATTGGTGTAATTGCAATTCAGGACCAACAACGATAACGGAACGACCAGAATAATCTACGCGTTTTCCGAGAAGGTTCTGACGGAATCGGCCTTGTTTTCCTTTTAACATATCTGCGAGCGATTTGAGCTGACGTCTTTGCCCTGTTGTATTTACTGTTGTAGATCCTCGACGTGCAGAATTGTCAATCAAAGAATCAACAGCTTCTTGCAACATACGCTTTTCGTTTCTTGTGATAATCTCCGGTGCACCCAGTTCCAATAACCGCTTTAGACGGTTGTTGCGATTAATAACACGACGATATAAATCATTTAAATCAGATGCAGCAAATCTTCCTCCATCAAGCTGTACCATTGGGCGGATATCTGGAGGGATAACAGGGAATTGCGTTAAGAACATCCACTCTGGGCGGATATTTGCATCAATCATCCCACGAACAAGCGCGAGCCTTCGCATGATGCGTTTTTGTTTTGCGGCAGATGCTTCCACTAACTCTTCATTCATGAGATCAATTTCTTTTTTCAAATCCATTTTCTCAAAGATGGAACGAATTGCTTCTGCGCCAATACCTGCCATAAAGATATGTCCATATTTCAAAGAAAGGTCACGATATTCAACTTCCGAAATAATCGCATGCGGAACAAGGGCGGTAATAAGCTCTGTTGCAGCTTCAACTGCGTCATCTAACTTTTCTAATTCCGTTTCTTCTTCTTTATTCAACGCTTCCTTCTTTGTGTCCCTATCTTTTACATCTTTTGGAAGGCTCGAGCGAAGTTGCTTGTACCCATTTTTAACTGCATCTCGCTTGGATTCTCCTTCACGCTTTAAGCGTTCAATAATTTCTTTTTTCTTATTCTCGTCAACAGAAATAATAATATATGACGCAAAGTAAATAACTTTTTCCAGTTTTCCAATATTAATATTTAACAAAAGCCCCATCTTGGATGGAACTCCACGAAGAAACCAAATATGAGACACCGGAGTTGCAAGACTGATGTGCGCCATGCGCTCACGTCGAACAATAGAGCGAGTAACTTCTACTCCACACTTGTCGCATACAATTCCCTTATATCGAATTCTTCGATATTTTCCGCAATAACATTCCCAATCTTTTGTTGGGCCAAAAATACGCTCATCAAACAATCCATCTTTTTCCGGTTTCTGCGTTCGGTAGTTTATTGTTTCTGGTTTCGTAATTTCTCCATGCGACCAGTCTAAAATAGCTTCCGGAGATGCTAATTTTAGCTTAATTGATGTAAAGTCTGCTTTTGGTTGATCGTATTCCATAGGATTGGTGTATATGTTTAAAACTAACGGCTATATCCTGTACGCTCCGTAGGAGCGTCGTCTGATGGTTTTACTCTACCAACCAGCTCTACATCGAGTGCTAGTCCTTTTAATTCATTCACCAATACGTCAAACGCAGCGGGGGTGTGAGGAGGTTGGATTTGCCCACCCTTTACAATTGTTTCGTACGTTTTGCTTCTACCAGCCACATCGTCGGATTTCACCGTCAAAATTTCTTGCAACGTGTGCGCAGCTCCATATGCTTCCAGAGCCCACACTTCCATTTCTCCAAAACGCTGTCCGCCAAACTGTGCTTTTCCTCCGAGCGGCTGCTGGGTAACTAAAGAGTATGGACCGGTGGAACGCATATGAATCTTATCCTCCACTAAATGATGCAACTTGAGCACATACATCACCCCGACGGTAACCTTGCGATCAAATTTTTCTCCAGAAAGACCGTCGTATAGGTCTACTTTCCCATCATCAGGTAACCCTGCATCGCGAAGTTGCTGACGAATTTCTTCTTCGGTAACCCCAGAGAAAGAAGGGGATGCGGCGTGGAAGTCGAGCTTTTCTGCCGCCCATCCAAGATGTGTTTCCAAAATCTGCCCAATGTTCATACGAGATGCTACACCCAGTGGATTTAATACCACGTCTACCGGCTTTCCATCTGCCAAATACGGCATATCTTCTTCTGCAACAATTTTCGCAATAACACCTTTGTTTCCATGGCGGCCTGCTAATTTGTCTCCTACCTGGAGCTTTCTAAACTGTGCAATACTGATCTGGATTTGCTTTATAACACCAGACGGAAGCTTGTCCGCATCGTCGCGAGAAAATACTTTAATATCAACAACTTTTCCACGCTCTCCGTGCTGCAAATAGAGCGATGTATCTTTGACATCTTTTGCTTTTTCTCCGAAAATTGCACGCAAAAGTCGCTCTTCAGGAGTCAAGTCCGTTTCTCCTTTATTTGTTACTTTCCCAACAAGAATATCTCCGCTTCTAACTTCTGCTCCAATACGTACAATTCCTTCTTCGTCTAAATTACGCAATTTTTCTTCACTTACATTTGGAATATCTCGAGTCACCACTTCAGGCCCAAGCTTTGTATCGCGCACATCAATCGTAAAATCTTCAATATGAATAGAGCTGAAGCGGTCATCTTTTACCACACGCTGGGAAATAACAATAGCATCTTCAAAGTTGTTTCCATACCATGGCACAAACGCAACCAACAGATTTTGACCCAATGAAAGTTCTCCTTTATCTGTAGCAGCGCCGTCTGCAAGTAATTGGCCCTTTTTCACGGTATCCCCAAGCTCAACCAGCGGATGCTGGGTCATTGCAGTAGATTGGTTACTTCTTCGGAAGTTTTGTAAACGATATACTCTCTTTGCGCCATCGTCTCCTGTTATCGTAATATGTAATGCATCTAATTCCGTAACTTCTCCGTTCACATCAGACAAAATAACTTGCCCAGAATGGTATGCACCGATGAATTCAAATCCCGTACCAACTCGTGGAGCCTGAGGCTTCACGGATGGAACTGCCTGACGTTGCATGTTCGATCCCATTAAGGAACGCTGCGCATCATCATGTTCAATAAACGGAACCATACCCGCTCCCAATGAAAGCGATTGCTGTGGAGCAACGTCCATATACTCAATTTTGTCAGAAGTTACTTCCATAAACTGCCCTTGCTGTGCGCGTGTTTCAATAAGCTCATTTTTAAACGATCCGTCTTTTCCAAGTGGTTCCGTAGCCTGTGCAATAATACCTTTGTCTTCTTCGTATGCATCCAAATAGATCACTTCATTTGTAGCTTTTCCGTTGACCACTTTTCGGTAGGGAGTTTCTAAAAATCCATATGCATTAATTCGCGCAAACAGTGCCATATGCCCCACAAGACCGATATTTGGTCCTTCTGGAGTTTGCACCGGGCAAATACGACCATAATGGCTTCGATGCACGTCTCGAACTTCAAATCCTGCGCGATTTCTATCTAATCCTCCTGGGCCCATCGCGCTTACACGACGCTTGTGCTCCACTTCAGACAACGGATTTGTTTGATCCATAAACTGAGATAACTGAGAGCTTGTGTAAAACTCTTTAATAGCAGCAATAATAGGACGCGCGTTAATGAGCTGAGAAGGCGTCATCTTTTCTAATTCCAACGTACTCATGCGGTCTTTCGCAATGCGCTCCATACGAACAAGCCCAACTCGGAATTTATTTTGGATGAGTTCTCCCACGGCTCGCACGCGACGATTTCCTAAATGGTCAATATCGTCTGCTGCTTCTTGTGAATTGTTTAAACGGATAACTTCACGAACAACCGCAACAAGATCCTCAATACGAAACATACGATGTTCTGGAGTTTCAGGTACATCAAGACCAAGTCGTTGGTTAATGCGGTGTCGTCCTACTTTACCAAAATCATATCGATCGAATTTGAAAAACATGTCGTGGATCATCTGCCGCGCGTTATCCACCGTGGCAAGGTCTCCCGGGCGAAGACGTTTATATATTTCTTTCAAACCTTCTGCTTGGTTTTTTGAAATGTCTTTTGCAAACGTTGCCTTGATGTATTGTTTATCTTTATCAACATCAACATCTTCAAAATGCTTCATAATCGCTTCGTTTGTTTCTACTCCCATTGCGCGCATTAAAGCAGTAACCGCAACTTTACGCTTTCGGTCTATTTTTACATAGATAGCGCCGTCTGTTGCTGTTTCTAATTCAAGCCATGCTCCTCGGTTTGGAATAATTTTCCCGCCGTACCAATTTCTGCCCTTACTATTTGTTGCGGAGAAAAATACACCCGGAGAACGGATCAATTGAGATACAATAACACGTTCAACACCATTAATAATAAATGTGCCGCGCGGAGTCATGACAGGAAATTCTCCTAAGTATACTTCTTGTTCTTTTACTTCCCCAGTTTTTTTATTGACCAAGCGAACAGCACAACGAAGCGGCGCTTCATATGTAGCATTGCGATCCCGAGCAGTTTCTTCCGTATGCTTCGGCGCGTCTAAATAATGATCTACAAAATGTAATTCCAAATTCCCCGCATGATCTTCAATCGGAGATATCTCTCGAAACAGTTCTGCAAGCCCTTCTTCAAAAAACCATGCATTCGAATCAAGTTGTATCTGAAGAAGATTCGGAACTCCCGCGACAAGATCCGTAAACTTTGAAAACGTTTTCCGTTTCCGGATTGGTTCTGGGTGAGTAACACTGCTGAGTGATTCGGGCATAATAATAGGGGATTATATAAGCCTTAAAAAATTATAAAAACGACTACCGTATAAAAAAACAGAATGCAACAGAACGCATCTGCTTAAAATACTATTAATTCAAAAGTTGATTGATGCACACAGTTCTCGCTCGTCAAAGACGATAGAATAGAGTATATGGGGTGTGCAAAACCCTGTCAAGCAGTTTTCAGCCCATTTGATAAAAATCAAGGCGAGTTATCCACAGTTCGAGTCCGCCCCGCCTTCAGCGGGGCTTCCCTCACTGTAAACATCCTATACGAGAACGCACCCCGAGCGAAGCGAGACTCTGAGCTTGTCGAAGAGTGAGCGAGTCGAAGGGCACGGCAGGCAGGGGTGAGGGCTGTCGAAAGCGTTGCGGGTTGCCCTCATCCGCCATTCGACTCGCTTCGCTCGCTCATGGCACCTTCTCCCCAATTGGTAGGATTCCCTACCTACTTGACCAAGTCGTCAAAAAAACTAGAAAAAGCTCCACAATAAATAAAATTGCCGTAAACATCAACAATGTTCTTACAAAAAAAGGATGTTTTTTATGAAATATAACAGAAGCAACCCCAAGAATAATAAGCTGAGTACTCAAAAATAAGATATTTACCTGGTTTGGTAAAAATTCACCCTCAACAGATGTTTCAATAAATGCAGAAAGTAGCAGCGCGACCGGTAAAAGCAGAATTGCGACACAAACACCAAATATTTTCTCCTTTACACTGCCTTGCCGCTGCGCAATATTAACCGCCAGGGGAGCAGCCAATAAACCACTGTTACTTACAATAAATACCTTTGCAAGCTTTGAGAATCTATAAGATAAAAGAACATAAATAACAAAAGGGAAAAGAATAGAGATGCCAATATAGGTAATAAATCTTGCGGCTAGCACTGTTCCAAGTGTACGAATCGAAAAAATGGCAGATATAAAATTAGAGACGTTTTCCCAAGTTAAAAATAGTAAGGTTAGTCCACCCATTAAACAAAAAAAGATTGTAGTGCTTTTAATTACAGCATTACTATCCTTAATAGCAAATCGACCTACTAATCGATTTCCGACAATACGAACGAACCAAGGCAATAGTAAAAACCCACCCAAAAGAATAAGAACACCGAGACTCAATGGTAATAATTGCGAGGGAAGAAGAAAGGAAAAAAGAAACTGAACGGACGGCAATAATAACACTAGATAATACAAAGCATAACAAACCAATACAAGAAATAGTGTCCGTATAAATACCCCGAACGAAAACTTGATTGCGAATTTGTTTTCAGAATTATTTACCATAGACGCAGGACAGCGACTGCAAATTCTTAGTTTCCAAGCTTAGTAACCTCACCTCGACAATAGCTTGCCATCGGAGGATTTAGGATATTCTCGCAAACACTAGGTTGTTTTCTTATATATGCAGCCCTGAAATAGCATTGATCCGTTGCCTTGACACTTGAAGCATTACGGCAAAACGCATCATCCTGAGTCATACCGGCAAAATAACCAAAACAATCGCCTTCGCTATTAAAATCACCTTTTCTAAATCCCGTACAACCTTTGATATATTGCTGAGAAGTAGCGCCACTTGCAACATAACATTCATTACGCAAATTCCAGTCATAGGCTCCTTGCATCAACGAGCACACTTTAGGGTTTTTATTTTCCCTCGCCACACTGTTATAACAAAAATAACTTCTTATACAAGGCCAACCATCACATGTATCAGAGGGTGGCGCAAACAGACATACAGACGGAATATTGAGCTTGGAAGCAATCGCGGTAATACCCTCGCGCCCATAAAGCATAGCTCCTAGAAAACCAAATGGACCAACAAAAAGTGATCCGATAAAAAATAGCCCTAAAACCACCATTAAAAAAAATAACTTGTTTTTAAAAAACTGTTTGGGTTTAGAATCTACCACAAGATTCTTCGTTGGCACCAAATTCATGACTCTCATTTTACTACTATTAAACAAAAATTAGTAGCCTCGATATCTCGCCTCCACCGCCTTTACCACCTCTCCATTTCGCCCGCTTTCTACAAGCTCCTCCGCCGTTTCCCCTTCTACTTCCACCAGCTCCGCTCCCACCGCCTGTGCTAATATAGTCGCCGTAACAATCCCCGTTCTCACTAATCCATAACTTCCCGGCCCCGCATGCACGCCAATTCGAGTCAAACTCGTTTTATCTAGTTTTAATTCTTGCAACAGCTCATCAATATATATAAGTAAATCTGTCCCCACTTTCGGCGTGTTCGTAAATTCCCGCGAACCAAGAATTTGTTTTTCATCAGCAACAATAACCCGAGCAGTTGGATGGGCGGTGTCGGTGATGAGAATAAGATGGCTCATACTTGTGTATTCTGCTCTGGATTCCACTTTGGTTCAATAAATACAAATGTTTTTCCTTTGCCTTCAATCGAATATGGGGTTTTTGGTTGCACATATAATACATCACCCGCATGCAATTCATGTATCACTCCATTCACGTCCGCAATAAACTCACCGTCAATAATAAACATCCCCTCAGTACAGTATTCATTTTGTTTACGTCCTTCTAGTGGATATCTTCCATCTTGCTCTACATATGCGGAAGATAATCTACCTGTCGGGGAATCTGGATACAAGTAACACACTCCCCCGGGGATATTATATTTCTTTGCTTGGTTTTTCGTAAAAAGATAGTCGTTCATAAAATATAAAGTGGTTTATTAAATTGAGTAATATTTTCTTTTGTTCCATCTGGGTGAAATACAATAACATCTTCAATCCGAACTCCGCCGATACCGGGATAATACAGCCCGGGTTCTACCGTGAGTGTCATACCTGGCTCGATTATACGATCACAAGAAGAGTTTAAACGAGGACCTTCGTGAATAGAGAGCCCAAGACTGTGCCCAGTACCGTGCATAAAGCCTTTCTCTGGAGACGCTGAATGCCCGCGTTTTTTAAATGCCTCTACTGTTCGCTTGTGAACAGTAGAACATAATTCACCTACTGAAATACTATCTGCAATTTCTTTTTGAACATCTTGCACGACTTGAAATAAGTTCTGTAATTCTTTCTTTGCTTTTCCTTTTACAAATGTTCGGGTCATATCCGCGAAGAATCCTGTTTTTTCCGAACGCGGAAAAATATCAACTATAATACACTCATGGGGGAGAAGTGGCCCACTGCCTTCATCGTGGGGACGCGCAGTTTGTTCGCCTGATGCAACGATAATCCCTTCGGGGCAATCATATCCCTGTTCCAATAAATGGATTTTTAGCCGCGACTTCATATATTCACTCGTCAACACCTGTCCTTGGTACAGAATTAAACTATCTTGGATACTACTTTCAGCGAGTATATTCCATACAAGAAGCAATGCAGATTCGTTGACACGTTGCGCTATAATCATCTTCTGTATTTCATCTTCTGTTTTTTTATCGCGCTCTGACGCAAAGTCATATATTGAAACTTGAATTCCCACATCTTGAATCGCACATGCAAGTACATGCGGCATATTGGGAGACACTTTTGCCTCATCGATGTTATATTTCTGCAAAATATTCACAAGAGTCTCCGCTAGCGATGACTTTGCGTAAGGCTCCAGACGCTCAACAGATATAGTATTCCCAAGCGATTGAATTTTCTGGAGCTGAACATCATATTCTCGCGCATCAAAAAATACGATTGGCGTTTTGCCAGTTGGAGCAATATAGATAAAAGGATCTGAGGCAGAGATATCTGTTCGATAAAGCATTTCTGGCCCCTTCGAATCTACTAATACAAAAGCGCTGTTCATAATACGTAATAATACAAGATAAAAGATCCTGAACCGAGACGCATTCATTGCATCTCGATTCAGGTTTTGCCTACTAATAGGCCCTCTTTGCGCACAATACTGGGACAGGAGCAGAAAATGCGTCGAATCGATTCATCTCCGGCCGATCCCCTGCAAGAAACACGATATTCTTACCGAGATCCTCGTAGTATATGCGAGCAACCGCCGCATATTCGCCCCCTTGGGAGTACACGATATTGCGCACAGTCTCATCGTCCATCTCCACTCCATACCATCGCTGGTAGAAAGTACGATATTGCCCTGGAATGCGCCCTATCACTTCCTGAAGATCGGGGTGCAGAATCGGCATCATGCCAAAATCTCCATTAATCATTCGATTCGTGCATTCCAACGCGTACGTGCGAAACTTCCCGTTTCCACGTTTTGCATCAAAGAGCTCGAGCTCAATAGGTACGTCTTCTGGCATCAACGCCTGAAATGCATCGAGTGAACATTGGCATCGCCGAATAAACTCTACTCGATCCACCCCCACCCTCTGCAAAACAGATTCAGCATCCGCTTCAAAGTCTCCGATACTAATGACAAATCGATGAGGAATACCAAGTCCCGTAAAGAAACGGGAGAGCTCTGGAATAATCCTCGCAAATTGCCGAGCAACCAATCCAACGCCAGTTCCAAGACCATCAAAAGTATAACGATATGGAACTTGGGTATTGCCCGTTTCTTCATACGCATAGTCCGGGCAAAATGCTCCTGCAAACGTTATTTCCTCGCCTCTTGCACCAGATTCAAACACGGGCACAAGTGCACGTGAAATTGATTCGGATGGAATGAGCATTTGCAATCGAAGGAGCAAGTCTGCCAATTGCATTCCCAGAGATTCGCCAAGCGCCGCTCGTAAATGAGAAGCCATTCGGATAGCTTCTGCTTGGAACTTTGCTGGCTCTCTTCCTTGGACTGCTCGGTAGAGCGGCATCGGGTTACCCTCCCTATTGCATACTCCAGAGGGCTCAACCGGAAGAGTAGAGAATCGAATTGCTCGATGCTGAGGGTTTCCTCCTCTCGTTTCCTTTGCACGTAAATGACTGTTCCCGAAATACTTCGCTTGAAGCATGTTCGGAAAGAAGTGCTCGAAGACTTGGTAGAGCAACCAATTTCTTGGAGGCTGCCCTGCTTCGTTCTTCAGGAGAATACCCAACCCTCGGGCAAGTGAGTAATTACTTTTGACAGTGCAGGCGTCGGAATAGTCCATAGGCGCCCAATCTCCAGCACTCTCTTTCTCACGCTCTCCAGCACTCATGTTAGCAATCAAGTCAAAGTATCCCTCCGCTTCAGCTGCATTCATTCCAATTGCTTGGAGCGTCTGTCCAAACTGAATGCGATCACCTTGATACCAAAGACGACCAAGATCCTGTGCGGTGCGAAAAAAGACTTGGATTTCTTGTGCAAACCCAGATCCATTGTTCGTTGTACCCATTACTGGCTCCCTGTTTTGTATTGTGTTGTAAAGAACATTAAACATTTGAGCTCACGGTTTGTTCCGGGAGCTCATGGGAAAATCTTTTGATTATGTAAGAAAAGATACTACCATTAACTTCCGGAATTAGCGCACGCGTAAAATGCATGCCACAGATTAGTGGACATGGTGCGCTTCACGGAAATAATGGATATACAATTCATATTAATGTTCATACTAGGGCATAAAGAAAAACGAGTCAAATTCAACTGTACGATTTTTTCGTACACTTACAAATCTCGCAAAATTTCCTCGATTATCTCCCGTTCATTCCAAGGAATAACATCTTTGCCAATTCCCATACCACGCTCAGCGCCTTTGCCGGTTACGACTACCACGTCGCCGGGCTTTGCGTCTTGTAGCAAGTTTTTCAATGCTTCTTTGCGATCGGGAATTCGCTCCCACGGAACACTTGTACCTTCTAAACCCTTCTCTAAATCACTATAGATTTGCTCCTCTGATTCCGTCCATGGGTCTTCGCGAGTTACTACAATTCGATCCGCATACTTCGCAACAGCGCGCGCCATGTCCGGCCGCTTGCCACGATCTCGAAGCCCGGCCGCACTCAGCGTTGCGAGTATTCTTTTTGTATTCACGTTTTTTTTAATGTCCGAATATAATAGCTCGAGTGCATCCGGCGTTACCGCGTAGTCGATAATAATAGAGAAACCTTGCGGTGCTTCTATTTTTTCCATTCTTCCGGGAACTTTTTTTACGGCATCAATTCCAGCTTTTATTTTTTCATCAGCAATACCAACTGCCCGCGCAAGCAAACTCGCAGCTGCTGCATTTTCTTTATTAATACTTCCCGCAAGAGGAGTGTTTGTTTGAGAAATATTTTCTTGCGTCATACGCACAACACGCACCCCATGTTTTTCTGCACGATCCAATATCACCTGCACATGTTCGTCATCCTGCTTCCCAATAAGCGGCGCGCCGTCTTTTAAGAAAGATACTATTCTTTCTTTTGCAGTAGCATACTTTTCAATAGTTTCATGATAATCCAGATGCTCACGAGAAATATTTAGCAATATTACGCCATCCATTTGAATTCCGGCCATCCGATACTGGTCCAATGCGTGCGATGTTGCTTCTAAAACCACATACGTAACGCCAGCTTTTTTCATTCGAGATAAATACGCAAAAATCTTCCTGCTTGGAAGCGTTGTCATTTTTGTTTCATTCATTTCTTCTAATCCCCCAATACGAAATGAAACAGTTGTAAGCATTCCTACGTTTTCTCTACCGTATGCTTGTTCCAATATACTTGCGAGCAAATAGCTCGTCGTAGTTTTCCCGTTTGTTCCGGTTACGCCGTAGACGTGCATCTTTCTATCCGGCACACCATTAAACAATCGCCACATATGCGCCTCAAAAAAATGTCCGATATTTTTTAATTGTTGATACAAAGAAACCATATCTATTATACTAAGCCATTTTTTATAATCTGCTTTGCTTTTCTCGTGAGATTAAACATAGTGTATAGCGCTTCGTTCAAGACTAAGTCATACGCTCCGCAGTAGGATACTCGCTTACCTCCAAAGCCTATTTTCATGCGCGTAATGCCATTCCAGGGGTGATCTTCTGGCGCGTTTTCTGGAGCCACGCCAAAAAAGTCGTATTCTTGCATACCTTTTTCTTTTGCTCGTAAAATCGTTTTCCAGTATAAAAGCGCGGGTGCCATAGCAGAGCGAAATTCATTTTTACTTGCACCGTGAGCGTACGTGGCAATACCATCTGCATATATCATGAGGTGCACAGCGGCTACTTGCCCATCTACTTCCGCAATCGCAAGCTCTGCTGATTCGCTTTTTCCAAGCACTTCCATAATGGAACGATAATACTCATCAGGATGATACGAAAATCCAGTACGACCGGTAACAGATCGAGAAGCTGCGAGGAATGTATCTACGTCCGGAGCACTCCGCGAAAATCTCACATCTACTCCCTTGCGCTCCGCAACGCGGATGTTGTACCTCGTCTTGGAATGCATAGCTGCGAGCAATTCTTCCTCTGAACCCTTAAGGCTAAGAATAAGACTGTGCTGAGGCTGTACTTCGCGGGGAGATTTACGCCAATTACTGCGAGTAAAGTTTTCTTGCAACGGATCTACGCGCACAAAAAAAGCATGATGCTTGCCCGCTGTACTGGCGGGCTCTTCACCTAACTGTTTCAATTTTTCTTCTAACACACGCCATGCAGATTCTTTGTCTGAATCCGAAACTCCTTCTAAAAATATTGGCCCACGCGGAATATATAGCCACGAGTATCCCATAGAAAGAGAACGTTCAATCACCAGCGCAGTTGCTACAATCTTTCCGTTATCTTCAACAACAAGGCGAAAGTGGGGAATATTCATTTTTGCTTGCAACTCGCCCCACGCCCACGTTTGCAAAAAAGACCGAGCAGGAGATTGCGCTATAAACACATCCCACCGAGCTTTTTCTGTGTATACTGCTTCGCTGACCTTCATATTATCGCCCTCTCCCTAGACGGGGAGAGGGATGGGGTGAGGGGTATTGTAGTGCGTACATAGTTCATGAAACAGTTTGTTTTAATGCTGCCTTCACTCCAGCTTCTACTGTTGTAATATCTTCTGGTAATTTACTCACTGCTTGCCTCGCTTGAGCCACCGTAAACCCAATTGCAATGAGCGCATCTGCCGTTTCCTGATGCACGCCATGGTGCATAGTAAATGAAGTGGCGCCAGGAAGTTCTCCTAATTTACCCTTCAGTTCAACTACGATGCGTTCTGCTGTGCGCTTCCCAATTCCCGATAGACTCGTTAATAATTGCATGTCTTGAGTAAGCACTGCTTGCGACAACACGGCAATAGGCGCTGCATCTAAAACACCCAAAGCAGTTTTTGGGCCAATAGACGGCACACGGAGTAGCAATTCAAAATATTCTCGGTCGGTAGAGGATTCAAATCCGAAGAGCACTTGGTCAGAATCCGTGCGATGATCGTAAATAATAAACGTGACTTCAGAGCCAAGCGGAGTCTTTTCACGCAGCGCAGATATAACAAACACGCGGTACCCAATACCCTGAACATCTATAATAAGCGCCTTTTCTTCGCGCTCAATAACAATGCCGTGGATACGAGCAATCATATATATAAAGTACGTCGTTTTCACCACTTTTGGCAAGAAAAGTGGTATACTCGTGAAATGAAACCGAGATTGAACAACAATGCTTATATAGATGCTGCTAATCTACACAAAGGCACTGAAAAATTAGGATGGAAAATGGATTACAAAAGATTCCGAGCTTGGCTCGAGCATAAATACAATGTCCAACATGCATACATTTTTATCGGGCTAGTTCCGAAATATAAAGACCTATATAATTCGTTCCAGGAAGCAGGCTTTAAACTCATATTTAAGGAAGTTACGTACGACGGAGAAGGAAGAGTAAAGGGAAATTGCGATGCCGACCTCGTGTTAAAAGCAACACAAGACGCATATGAAAACATGTTTAATAAAGCTGTTTTAGTTTCTAGCGACGGTGATTACGCAGGTCTCGTAAAATTTTTGATGGAAAAAGAAAAATTTGAAACGATTATTTCACCAGCCCTGGCAAAAAAATGTTCAATATTGCTAAAACGTACGGGTGCAAAAATTGCATATCTGGATGATCAGCGAAAAATACTTCGCTTAAAATAAAAAGACCCCCGGCTGGCAGAAGTCCAACAAGGGTTCTTTTCGTGGTGATATGCCCACTATATTCCAACCACTACCAAAAGTCAATAGAAAGCATAGCGGATACTGCGTCGTTTTCCCCTCACCCTAACCCTCTCCCAGAACGGGAGAGGGGAACTACGCGCGATAGCTATCCTAAGCCGTTTCCTGTATGCTTTCTTACGTGAAATCTCCATTTACCATGAAAGCCCCGTTTAAACCCGCTGGGGATCAGCCGAAGGCTATTGAAGGATTGGTTGCGGGCGTACGCAATAATTTGCAGCGGCAGACACTTCTTGGCGTCACGGGTTCCGGAAAAACCATGACCGCAGCTTCTGTAATTGCCGAAACTGGCATGCCCGCCCTCGTTATTAGTCATAATAAAACGCTTGCGGCGCAACTGGCTGAAGAATTTCGACTATTTTTTCCCGATGCCGCAGTTGAATACTTTGTTTCGTATTACGATTACTACCAACCCGAAGCATACATTCCACGTACCGGAACATATATCGCAAAAGACGCCGCAATCAACCAAGAAATTGATCGTCTTCGCCATAGCGCAATGGAAGCAATACTATCAAGACAAGACGTGATTGTTGTTGCGTCCGTTTCTTGTATTTACGGATTAGGGTCACCAGATGACTATTTAAACGCACGCGTATTCGTAAAAACGGGGGACCAGCTTGCAAGGCAAGATTTCTTGCGCAGCCTCAGTAACCTTCAATATGAACGAAATGATTTAGATTTAGAGCGCGGAAAATTTCGCGTACGCGGAGATACCGTGGATATTTTCCCTTCCGGCGAAGACGTGGTAATTCGCATAGAGTTTTTTGGTCCTCATGTTGAAAAAATATCAAAAATAGATCCTATAACAGGATACGAACGAGAAGTACGAGACTCTGCCGCAATATTCCCTGCAACGTTCTTTATGACAAATGAGGCAAAGAAAAAAGCTTCGATTGAAGCAATTCGCGAAGAGGCAAAAATACAAGGAGAGCTGTTTACGAAACAAAAAAAATTTGCAGAAGCAGGGCGTATCATAGAACGCACAAATTACGATCTCGAAATGCTCGAGCATATTGGGTACGTTTCAGGAGTTGAAAACTATTCTCGCCATTTAGACGGCAGAATGCCGGGCGACCCGCCATCTACCCTCATAGATTATTTCAAATTTGCATATGGAGAAAAAGGATTTTTAACATTCATAGACGAATCCCACATGACCATTCCTCAAGTAGGCGCAATGTATGCAGGAGACGCAGCTCGAAAACAAAACCTCATCGAGTACGGGTTTCGCTTACCAAGCGCCAAAGATAACCGGCCACTCAAGTTTTTTGAATTTGAAGAAAGAATTAGTCAAACCATATACATTTCGGCAACACCCGGACCCTACGAAAAAAATACAAGCGAAGCAACAGTTGAGCAAATCGTCCGTCCAACTGGGCTTGTTGACCCGGAAATAGAAATACGGCCAACAACTCACCAAATAGACGACGTGATGGAAGAAATTAGAAAAACGGTTGCCAGCACGGCAACCGCCCGCC
>DATDYZ010000053.1:0-5765 GCA_035288905.1 Candidatus Anderseniibacteriota bacterium
AGTTATACTCAAAACGGTAGTAGGCGAATACGCGGGCGGTTACGGCTTCCTGCTGCCGAACCTAAGTATCCATACATCCAGAATATTCACGGTCAAGGCTTTGGATAGCGTGGTGTATGTACTTCATAAAAAATGAAGATACTTGGTACAGAGCGCTAGGGTATTTGTAGATACCAAATACGATACAGCCGAATGCGAGTATTCGCGCGGCAGTGGGTCTAGAAGGCGCTTTGTATACAATGGACTCTGACGGCAATCCGAACGTCTTCAAGCTGAATCGGAATGATGATGGTAAGCAGTGGCTGAATGCTAATTATGCTACGCCTGATGATCAGTGGAATCTCGACAATGTGGTCGTGTTCGTCCTCGTAACTCTCTTCATTTCTCTCCGCCTGCGCTAAGGCTTCGGCGGGGAGTTTTTTTCTAGATTTTTTGTAATTTGTCCGTTCCATCCACCAAGCATGCTACCAATTTGATTGACTTGTACGGAGAGCGCAATATATTTTTTATCATCGATTGAGTGAGTTTCCCAAAGAACCATAAGCAGTATTTTTAGGGTATCTATTTTTCGTGTCGCTGCTTGAACGTACGGCTGTTTCTCTTTGGGCTTTAAAAAACTGGCGTTAGAAACCATTTCAATACTTTGTATGAATAGGCTATCTATGCGTAATCCTAGGGAGTGGCGATGTATCTTTGGTAAATCTTGATAATAACTATACCAAAGGAGATATGCATTTTTCAATTTTTGCAAAAGTGGTAAGAGTCGTGGGGGGGGGTAGCATTTAAAGGATGATTCGCATTCAATGTTGGCATATGTACGATGATATCATTTCTCTAGAAAACTTGCTTGCTGCTTGGAGCGAGTTTCGTGCCGGTAAGCGTAAACGCACAGATGTACAGCTTTTTGAGCGCAATCTGATGACGAACCTCATTGCGTTACATACCGACCTAAAAAACAAAACATATCGCCATGGCCCATATCATGCATTCCGTATTTCTGACCCGAAGCCACGAGACATTCACAAAGCAAGCGTGAAAGATCGCGTATTGCATCATGCAATCTACCGAATACTCTACCCCTTTTTTGATACTGCGTTTGTGTACACTTCATATTCTTGTAGAAAAAACAAAGGAACACACAAAGCGCTTGAGCAATTCAAATTACTTAGCTGGAAAGTAAGTAAAAGTAATACAAAAACATGCTGGGTGCTCAAATGTGATGTTAAAAAGTTCTTCGCCAGCATAGATCAGCGTATTCTTGTTGGAGTTCTTTCTACGTATATCCGTGACAACAATATTCTTTTGCTCTTACAAGAGATTATCGGCAGTTTTCATTCTACGGAACTACACAAAGGGTTGCCGCTCGGTAATCTTACTTCACAACTTCTCGTGAATATTTACATGCACGAGTTTGATTATTATGTAAAACACTTTCTGAAAGCCAAGTATTATGTTCGTTACGCAGATGATTTTGTTATTTTTTCCCATACAAGAGAATCTCTTGTGCACTTAATACCAGAAATTCAGAATGTTCTTACGAATCTTTTACATCTACAGTTGCATCCAAAGAAAGTAAGTATCAAGACGCTCGCATCAGGAATCGACTTTCTTGGATGGGTTCACTTTCCAGATCATCGCACATTGCGATCAGCAACAACGCGTCGCATGATGAGGCGAGTACAAGAAAACCCTAAACCAGAAACGATACAGTCGTATCTGGGGTTGCTCGCACATGGGAATGCGCGGACGTTGCAGGAAGAGATTTTATGTGCCTCCCCAACACCTGGTGTTTTTATCGTTTAACACCAGGTGTTTTTCCGGCGCTTCTAAACGCAAAAACTCCCGACATGTGATACGCGGGAGTTTCTGCGTTTCGAAACTATGTGCTTACATTGTTCCTTCTGCTCCTTCTACTGGAGCATCTGTGCTCGGCGCTGCTGCGCATGTTGCGCATAGCGACGCTTCATTTACTTCAACATTTTCTGCTGCGCACCCTGTGCATGTTCCCATCATAGAAATCACCTCCTTGTAAAGTTAAGATTATTGAGCACGTTGCTTGTCAGTAACCATACCTGAAGATCTTACCTTGTGTAAACCACGTATACGGTATAGGCTACAGCGTTATGATAATGCTCAAAGATTTACGAGAACTTTTGTATACCGTTATGTTAATTGCGGGTTTTTGCATTACAGGATTTTTTGCTCAGAGCGGCGATACACTCTCGCCATCTTCCGTGTCTGTGGCTATTGAAGAAGCTCCGCATGGCGTTCCCCTTATCGCAAATCCAGTTGTTCAAATTGAAGTTCCCGAGCACAATATATTTGCGCCGTAAGTACACAGCTATGCTTTTATTTAATGACATTCGAAAAGGAAAAGGGAAGATCATCGTTCTCGATGGCGAGCCGTATATTATCGTGTCCGCTGAATTTCTCCGTAAACAGCAGCGCAGGCCAGTTATTAATACTATATTAAAACATTTAAAAACTGACCAAACACGTGAACATACCTTCCAGCAATCAGATAGAGTAGAAGAGGCAAACATTGATCGATCCCCGCACCAGTATCTCTATATGCAAGGGGATGCATATGTGTTTATGAATGTTGCGACGTATGAACAGATTGAAATATCGGCAGATATTTTAGGAGATCTTGCACGTTTTTTGCTTGAGGGCGAGGAAGTTCAGATTATGGTATTTGAAGGAAATCCTGTTTCTGTTGATATGCCGATTAAAATAGATCGTACAGTAATAGATGCTCCAAGTGCAGTGCGCGGCGATACTTCCAGTAATGTAACAAAAGAAATTATTGTTGAGGGTGGGGTTCATATGCGTGCTCCTCTCTTTATTAAAGAAGGTGACATTATTCGGGTAGATACTCGAAGCGGCGAATACTTGGAGCGAGCATAAGGATATCGGTATTGCACCTTGTTGCAGTACGTTGTATACTTTTAGCAATTGAACAGCTCGAGTGCTAAACTCACCTGTTCAAACTCACCGAGTGTTTCTCGGCTCAAAAAAACTCAATAAAATATACAATCTATTATACTAATAGATTCGCTTATTCATCACCTCTTGTATTTTATGACAACACAACTAAAAACCCGTGCTTCTTCTGATAGGATTACTTCCCTCTCTCGCTACTTGCAAGAAATTGGAAAAACTCCCTTGCTTACGGCACAAGAAGAACAGGACTTAGCTCGACGTATCCAAAAGGGCGATGCCATTGCGCGTTCTCATATGCTACACGCCAATCTTCGCCTTGTGGTCAATATTGCAAAAAAATATGTACCCGGTAATGACACCGATCTTCTTATGGACTTAATTCAAGAGGGTAATATTGGTCTCATGCGTGCAGTTGATCGGTTTCGCGGAGAATTTAAGACTCGCTTTTCAACTTATGGTGTGTACTGGATTCGCCAAGCGGTGCTTCGTGCACTGAAGGCGCGCAGATTAGTTCGATTACCTGAAAATGTATTTGATAGGGTACTTGCCATGCAGCGCACAAAGGCAAAGCTATCTCAGATATTAGGGAGAGTGCCTACGCTTGCCGAAACGGCTTCTGAAATGCATGTTGTAGAGTCAGAAATTTCCGATTTAGAAATATTCTCTACCGATATTATGTCGCTTGAATATATTGTGAGCGGGGCGGATAAAGAAGAGTCAACAAGGCTCCAGGACTTACTTCAAGATAGAGAATCCCCTTCTCCAATTGAAGTGGCACAAATTTCGCTTCAGAAAAAGGAAATTCAAGATGCGGTGGCTGCTCTTCCTTCTCGCGAGCGCTACATATTAGATGCGAGATTTGGTTTAGACGGAGGGGCTCCTCAAACGCTGGAAGAAATAGGAGAGGGTGCAAATATTAGCCGAGAGCGTGTTCGCCAGTTGCAAAATGTTGCATTAGAACGCCTGCGTCATCGTCGAAGAACGTTACGTGTGGTATAGTTATTGTGATATTTACATCACACCATGCTTCTTCACACGAAACTCGCATTTGAAATTTGGACAGGTATAGTTCTCCTTATTATTGTCATCGGAGGAGCTGCTGGTTTTGTGCTTATGAAGAACGACGTGACAGATTTAGTGCAAACGAAAGCAAATAACCCGTCATCTGATTCAGCGTTTTCGAAATCCGCACTCTACAGCGCATCGCTCGATATTTCGGGCGCTATTTCAGGGGGTACGAACCAATAACATATGAACAGGAGGGTTCTTTTTGCAGGTGTCGGGCTCGTAGTTCTGATTATTATCGGAATTGCGCTTTGGGTCATTGCTGGTAGGGTAGGCGAAGATGCTACTCCAAGCCCATCTCCGGTGCCAGTTATCAGCGCGGGTATATTGCCAATTGGTTCAACTGATCCGTTCGCAACACCCAGTCCTTCACAGCCGCCGATTGTCTTAGGAGGAATATGCCCTGATACATGGATTTCTGGACAAGATACAGACCGAGATTCCTTGCCCGATGCTACTGAGGGAATATATGGGACTGATGAAAATAAAACGGATACGGACGGAGATGGATATGGTGACGGAGAAGAAGTGCGTGCTGGGTATAATCCACTCAGTGCTAGTGGTAGGCTGGATAGTGACGTAGATGGATTATTAGACAATGACGAATGTATATTACGTACGGATCCATTTGCTGCGGATAGTGATTTAGATGGATTTCAGGACGGCGCGGAAGTGAAAAATGGATTTGACCCTACTAAAAAAGGTGATGGAAAAGGAAGTGATCGGCTTCTTGTGCCGTCCCCGTCACCAAGCCCTACTCCAACGTTCAACCCTGGTTTTTCTCCAACACCTATTCCTACTGATCATGAACAACCAACTCCCGTAGTATCTCAAAATCCAACGGGTACACAATTTACTCTTGTCCCTCTTTCAGAATTACAAATCAATTCAAAAACTTCTGCTGCTGACGTAAAGGCATATCTTACGCAGATAGATTCTCTGAGGCCGGAAGAATTCTCTGATGGGCAAGTGATTGCAAGCGCAATCCAAAACGCAGCAAATGGAAATGTGCAGCCGCTCACGCAAGCAAGAACTCGGATTGCACAATTTTTATCCGCATTAAAATCAACATCAACGCCAAAACCAGCGCAAGAATACCAGCAGCTGTATGTTTCTTTAATTGGTTTTACAATTCAGCAATTACAAATTATCGAACTAAACGCGACAGGTGCAAATCAACAAAAAGCGGTGCAAGCAGTGCTTGATATTCAAAATGTTCTTCCACCGTATGTAACAAAACTCGCGCAACTTCGCCAAGCGGTAGAAGGAATTGCGAATCAGTAGCCCGCCAGCTGACGGCGGGTCCGCCGAATTGGCGGATATGTTCAACGTTGTAAGCACGATGTGTAAAAATGGTGTATTATAAATATGTAAATTCACTTATACTTACTATATGCAAAAAAGTTCCTTCAAAGTCGTAGCGATAGTATCTTTATTCTTTTTTCTTGCAACGCCGAGTCTTGCGTTTGCGCAATGCGGCCCTAATGGTTGCGGAAAAGTTGGTGCAGGTAAACAGGGTTCTGGTGCATCGAGTGCCAGCGCGATAGATCCAAGCATGCTTGCGTTGTTGATGCTTGGTGGCGGTGGTCGTGGCGGACTTGGCGGTTTGGGCGGAGCTGGTGGCGGAGGCGGGCCGGCTGGCCAAGTTGGCCAAGTACTTACGTTAGTTGGCGCACTTACGGGGAATATGGGACTTTTAATTGCAGGAATGATAACAAGTATGGTTGGCGGACTCGGGGGTTCTACGCCACAGCAAG
>DATDYZ010000054.1:0-5712 GCA_035288905.1 Candidatus Anderseniibacteriota bacterium
GGCGGGCGCTCGCCGAAGTGGCGAGCGATTCCCGTCTTCGGCTCTAGAAGATTAGTTCGACTGCGCCCCTCGAAGCCAACAGGCGAAGTGGGGTTCTCGCAGGGGGCTCTAATTTTTGCAAGAAAAAAGCACCGATATATAAGTCGGTGCAAAGGTTAATAAATTCGATACTTTCTTTACGTCTCAATAATGCGAATGAGAATTCTTTCGTGGGCAGGGAAGAAACCGTATGTGGCGCTCGCTCTCGTCAATCAACAGAAAAAGAAGATGCTTCTTCCCAAGTCGAAGGATTTTCCATCCAGGCAGTTCAGCTTCCACAACCCTCTGCATTTTTTGACGTTGCTGCGTCGTCATTCGTGTCACGACCATTAGCTTGTTGTGGGCAAGTCGTACGTCGAGATTGTGATAAGCTGCCCTATGCAAAATTGATTGGAGACTGCTTAAAAACAATTTCTGCTCTTGAGGCAGCTCCGTGCCTTGTTCACCAGCATTGAACGTTACAAAGAGTCGCCAAGTTTTAACAATAGGTGACGCAACCTCTGGTGGAGCAGAAATAGGCAGACCATTTCTCTTCTGACGAATTTTCGGACGATTCTGCACCTGAACAGGTGTAGAAGTGGATCGAGAAACTATGATGGGCAGGTTGTCAGACGGAAATCGTGCTCTATACCTGCGAATCACGTCATCCTTATACGAAGGCTCATGTTCCAACATCCAATCCAAGTGGCTACGAGTTTGCGTTGCCCACTCAATCTCTTCCGCTCTGCACCCAATTCTCTTTTGCTCCAAATCACGAATCGCCACTTCAAGACAGTTTTTTGTTTGAAGGTAGTGTTCTTCGATGGACCAGATGCGCTCTAGTGTTTCTTCTAGCTCGCGCTGAGCCGCTAGCTGCTTCTGTTCCTCCACGGCGTTCATTTGCTGGTAGAGTTCTTCTACTTGGTCAATAGGCCCTTCAATCTCGAAAATCATCCTCTTTTCATTTTCCACAATAGTTGCGGGGGCGTTGTTCTCCTGGAGGCGTATTAAACGGTCACGACGATTTTTTAGTCTAATAGCGTACTCTTGCTGTAATGTCTCGTCGGTCGCAGCACGACGAAGTTTTTCGAGAGCTAGATAGTTACCTTCGATAGTTACCTTGTGTACTTTTACTTCCATGTTCAGCTGTGGAATTCCCTTTTTGAGATTACTCTTTTCTTTAAGCAACTGCTTCATCGTAGGGTCTTCAGTGAGCGAGTTACTCTTTCTCTTTAGTTGATCCGCCTCGCTGGCAAGTTGTTGTCGCTTCTCTTGTAAACGATTCCACTCAATCGCAAATGATTCGGCACTGTCCATGATACTACTCCTTAGAAGCACTGGGGGTTATGAAAATGTCAATGAACGTGATTTTATTTAAACAGCAGTATAATGCTTTGTCAACTACTTTTTTAATCACAATGCTACACTACAGATATTCTATGAACTCTCCTCTAGAAACTATCCAAGATCTAACACGGCGGCTCAAGGACTTGGCCGACCGTCTTTGACGTTGCAAAAAAGGAACAAAGGGCTACCGAGATAACGACGTTGCAAAGCGACGCAGGGTTTTGGAATAACAGGGAACAGGCAACTGCGCTTACTCAGGAGCTTGCAGAACTCAATCGCGACATTTCTTTTGTAAGAGACACGGAAAAAGAGGTGAGCGATCAAGCAGAACTGTATACGATGGCAGAGAGTGAAAACGACGAACAAACAAAGCAAGGCATTCTTGATACCCTAGAAACAATAGAAAAGACCCTGAAAGAACGTGAACATCTCATGCGATTTAATGGTCCGCACGATGCGAACAACGCGATTATCACCATTCAATCGGGTGCAGGTGGTACCGACGCGCAAGACTGGGCAGAAATGCTCGAGCGCATGTATTTACGCTACGCAGAACGAAAGGGGTGGAAGACCGTGTTGCTGGACAGAATGCCGGGTGAAGAAGCGGGCATCAAGCACACAACATTCCTAGTACAAGGAAGCCACACGTTTGGAATACTGAAAGGGGAACATGGCGTGCATCGCTTGGTGCGCCTTTCTCCGTTTAATGCAAAAAATTTGCGCCAAACATCGTTTGCACGTGTTGAAATACTCCCAGAACTGCAGGAGGCAGAAATACCTGAAATCGACTCAAAGGATTTAGTTATTGATACGTTCCGCGCTAGTGGAGCAGGGGGGCAGCATGTAAACAAGACGAGTTCTGCGGTTCGCATCCACCATATTCCAACCGGAATAGTTACCCAATCACAGTCCCAGCGTTCGCAAACGCAAAACAAAGCAACCGCGATGTCTTTTCTTGCAGCAAAATTACAAATTCTTTTAGAGGAACAAAAAGTAGCACAAGTAAAAGACTTACGCGGTACTCATCAACAAGCTGCTTTTGGGAGTCAAATCCGCTCATACGTACTGCACCCCTATACGCTCGTAAAGGATCATCGATCAAATATCGAAACCCATAATGCAAATGCGGTGCTAGACGGAGATTTGGATGCATTTGTGATATACTAATATCTACATGATTACGTTCACAAAAGTCTCAAAGAAGTATGCCGATTTAAGCCCTGCACTTCAGGAGATAACACTAAAAATCCCGACAGGGGACTTTGTTTCCGTAGTTGGCCAAAGCGGAGCTGGCAAATCTACCATGCTGAAACTCCTCTCAGCAGAGGAAAAGCCTTCCGAAGGTAACATTGTGATCGATGGTTGGGACATTACAAAAATAAAGAACTGGCAGGTTCCGTATTTGCGTAGGCAAATCGGAGTGGTGTTTCAAGATTTCAAACTCCTCCCAAAACGCACCGCATTTGAAAATATTGCATTCGCAATGGAGGTAGGCGGTGCACAGCCAAAAGATATTAAAACGTCCGTTTCTCAAATATTAAAACTAGTGAATCTTGCAGATAAAGCACATACGTATCCAAATGAAATGTCTGGAGGGGAGCGCCAAAGAGTTTCCATCGCTCGCGCACTTGCATACAAGCCTCAGATCTTGCTTGCCGATGAACCGACCGGGAACCTGGATGCTCTGAATTCTTGGGATATTGTGCAACTCTTAATGAAGATTAACAGGCTCGGAACCACTGTGCTGCTCGCAACGCATAATGACGATATCGTAAACGCATTAAAGAAACGTGTTATTACGCTAAATCAAGGAAAAGTTGTTTCCGACCAACAAGCGGGAACCTATA
Organism: Candidatus Anderseniibacteriota bacterium; assembly: GCA_035288905.1. Lineage (GTDB taxonomy): Bacteria > Patescibacteriota > Andersenbacteria > UBA10190 > UBA10190 > HO2-45-11b. The sequence continues at coordinate 3,213 of DATDYZ010000054.1, forward strand.
AGCTATGATTGGAATTTCTTTCATCAGAGTAATGAACAACGCATTTCGGAATTTCCGAAGAAATGTGTGGCTTTCTATCGCTACTACACTCATCATGACCCTCACGCTCTGTATTATTTTGTTTCTCTACATTGTAAATGTTTTAGGTGCAGAATTTTTACGCAACGTTGAGCAAAAAGTGGATATCGCAGTAACGTTTAAAGACTCTACCTCTAGAGAACAGGTTGCTATTATTCAAAAAGATATTGCTGCACGTTCCGATGTAGAAAATACAAGAATTGTAACAAGCGAAGAAGCCCTGAAAGAGTATCGCAAACGCCATGCTGATGAACCTTTTATAGAAGAGGCGCTTCAGGAGCTGAATAAAAATCCACTACCGAGTAATATGTATATAGTAGCGAAAGATCCTCGGTTTTATGAGAATATAACTGCGAGCCTTCGATCTGATAAATATTCTGCGTTTATTGAAAAGGTAAATTTCCAGGACTCTAAGGTCATTATAGAAAAAATGATTCGAATTATGGATCTCATTAAAAAAGCTGGGCTCATTGCTACTGGAATATTCGGCCTCCTTGTCATCTTAATCATGTTTAATACCATTCGCCTTGCAATATATAGTTTCCGCGAAGAAATCGATATCATGCGCCTTGTTGGTGCGTCGAGGTGGTATATTCAGGGCCCATTTTTAATGGAATCCGTTCTCGTAGCGCTTATTAGCGTATGTATTGCAACAACTATTTTCTATATCGCGCTCAATACTGGTGCAACAAATATCAACCAGTTTTTCTTTACCGGACAAAATACTACCTTCGATATTTATCGCTACGTGGTTTCCCACTGGATTCAAATTGTTGGCTTGCAGCTAGGAGCTGCTATTGGGCTTGCTGTACTGAGCAGCTACATTGCAGTCCGAAGATATTTACGATAGGGAGCTTAAAATATCCTCAAATGCAACTGGTAACTCTTGAATGTTCACAAGAGGTGCTTGACTGAGCGCATCATACAACGCAGGCAAGTAGCGAGAATTTCGAATAGTAACGCGCACCCGCGTGCCATCAAATTGATCTGTTGGCATAAGGCGAACTTCAAGCACACCTGGGTGAGAACGAAGTTTCCGCAGTAAATCATACCGCATGCCTTCCACCCATGCGTCCACTATGCGCTCTACACCAGTAGCATGCGCAAGATCATTTTTTGTTCCTATATGAGCAACAGCTGTTTTATGCAATAAGAGAATAGGAATATCCATAGCTTCCGCAACTTGTACGTTTGACGTGGTCACGCACACCGTTCTTCCATGAAACACACCAAGGAGTAGCTCTTTCATTTTGTCTGCGCCAATTATATCTGCCACTCCATCAAATAAAAGAACGGGTGCTTCCGAGAGCGCTGCTTTTGCGAGCTGTATCCTGAGTTGCTCGCTTGAAGAAAGCATGGAAGCATTTCTGTGTAATATGTTTTCGATTCCAATAACTTGCGCTATCTCACCAATCCTTGCAGGCAAATTCTTTATACGATGCGCTACTCCGTATCCATGCAATATTTCGTATGATGTTTCGTGTTTTGTCTCTTCATGTTCGAGCGACACGTATCCCGCAGCATGAGCTGATGTCAGTTCTGGTCTTTTGCCGTTGATAATAATAGTTCCAGAATCAGGAACCAGGGCCCCGCTTAACAGTTTCATTAAAGTAGATTTTCCTGAAGCACCGTGTCCAAATATAACCACCTGAGATCCACTCGATAAAGAAAAAGATACGTCCGAAAGCGCAAGTGTAGGCGGCGCAGCCTTGCCAAATAAAGCGCCTATGCCACTTGGTTCTTTATACGACGCACATACGTGACGCAGTTCTACAAAAGCCCCATCCATCCCTTTAGTATAGCATATGTAATACTATCGTCCCTTGATCGGCCGCATATGGGAAGCGATGGAAATAACCAAGGCAATCAGTGCGATATTTTTAATCACATATTGCCCTTCTAAAGTAGGCACAAATGCGCCGTCCCAAGAAACTTCCGGGAGCATAATAAGAACCATAAACGTAGTCACCATATGTACCGCGAAGAGAACGATAGACAGGCGGTCAAGTTTCGAGGACAAGAAGAGTATTCCGATAATAACCTCAAATAATCCAAATAAAATAATAAATACATCAAACGTAATAAAAGGCATTGTTGTTTCCAGCAAGCTGGCAACTAACGGGTTCGCAGGGCTTAACCCAACAACTTTCAAAATACCAAACCAAAAATACACCACAAAAATTGCGATACGGGCGATAGGGAAGCTGGCTGTTTTACACGCGTGAATGATGACATTATCGATGTTCGAGAGAGACGTTTTCATGATTCTAGTATATCACCATACTTGCGTTATTACAGTTTTTCACCGAAACTTACGGTATTCCCAGGTCGTCTAATGGTAGGACAGCAGACTCTGAATCTGCTAATTTTGGTTCGAATCCAAACCCGGGAACTAGCGGTTCGCCCGCCAGCTCGGCGGGGG
>DATDYZ010000055.1:0-15180 GCA_035288905.1 Candidatus Anderseniibacteriota bacterium
TTTGATACAGAAATTGCGTACAAAGCGGTTAAACGAAACTATATTGTACGAAACTTTCCTATTGCGTGGGAATCCAAAGACGGAAGCAAGCTTGATACCGGTACTTTAATAAAATCTGCTCTGCAAATTTTTCCATTGATCTTGAAAATACGTAAAGCAGAATTGAACAGAACAAACCTATGAATATTGCTTTTGTAACTACTCAATCGGTTCATCAATCAACAGTTATAGGGCGCGTGTTGCCGTTGGCGAAAGAATTTCAAAATATGGGTCACAGCGTAACAGTATTTTTGCATCATGAAAAAGATGCAGCTTATCCACAAGATATTTCTATTCGTTTTACCGGTTCAAATCCGTTTGAACGGACAGATAACGGAAAACGAAGAAAATCAGGAATGCGTCTATTATGGACTATGAAAATAAATGCACTGCGCGCCGCATGGGGACTTGTGAGAGTACGGCCTGATGTCATAATTTTAGTGAAGCCGCTTCCGGAAAATACACTTGCTGCGCTTATTGCAAAAATATTTTTGTGGAATACAAAAGTTATTCTCGACGTCGATGATTTTGAACTGTTTGCAAATAATCTTTCTTCTCTTTTTCAGCGAGCAGCAATTCATGCATCGGAACGCATCGCAACAACTCTTGCATCAAGTATCGTTGTTGCTACGCCGTTTCTCTATGACCATATTCACCAGATGACGACGGGTAAAAAGAAGGTAGTGCTGATTCCAACGGGCTTGACAGCCGATTTCGCAGCCTCCTCAACGCTTGGTGTTTTACCGTTAACACCAAGCGTTTTCCCGGCCGATCATACTATCCTCTACATCGGCAGTATTTCGCAATCATCTGGTCACCGTGTGGATTTACTTCCAGAAATTTTACACCAAGTGAGAAAAAAAATCCCAGATGCACGTCTTACTATTGCAGGAAGTGGAGACGATACAGTGGAGTTGAAAAAGCAATTCCAAGGATTATCCTTGGAAAACGCTGTTACTTTTTTCGGAAGATTTACAGAAGCAGATATTCCCGCACTTCTTGCAAAAGCAATTATTCTTATAGACCCAATAGATGCGAGCATAGTTGCGAGAGCAAAAAGTAGCTTTCGATGCGCGCTTGCGTTGTCAGCTGGCATGCCAATTGTTACAAGTAGCATTGGTATTCGTACGGAGTTACTTCCAGAAGAACTTCATGAGAAATTCTTTGCTATACCACATGATGCGTCCTCATATGCAAACCGTATTATTGCTCTCATAAATACTCCGTTATCTCATAAGGAAAAAACTGCACTTATAGAAAAGTCGAAGCAATATACGTGGGATTACCTCGCAAAAAGTTATTATATATGTTTAGTATAAATTTTTTAGAAGCCAGTCTTGTTGTTATCGCGCCATGTGTTCCGCTGTTGCTGCCCGGCATATTTTTCATGCGTACGCATACATGGGGTGTGATTTTATTACACGTGTCCCGGGTTATTTTGTGGAGCATGGGTAGTCTAACAATTCTTGCAACACTCGGTCTTACGCTTGGCATTTCCGTTCAAAAAACAGCGGTAGTACTTACTACACTTGGGTGTATATACGCCCTCTTGCATGCCAAACAATTTTTTAAACGGCAAACTGCTTGGTATCTCCTGAGCGTTGTTCTCCTGATTCTTATTCCAACGTCTGCGTTTACAGTCCCATTTTTAAAAATACATGATGGACTGCCCACAGGAGATGTACAAAAAACAATTATTTGGGCGAATGAAATTATTGCAACCCACACACTCCCAAACTATACCCGTGCAATAACGCTTTTAAATCGCGATCCGGTGGATTTTTATACACCAGGATTACACGCAGTATCTGCATTAGTACTCTCGCTTTCTCCTGCACCACTTACGAGTATAGGAATATTTTCAATTGCACTTGCAGTATGTGTTGCGCTTATTACGGCAAGTATCACGAAAGAACTTTTTGATACCCATGAACACTTCGTTCCCCCTTTACTTGCAGCCTTGTTATTACTAACGCAGTATCGTTTTTTAAGGTACATAAGAGAACCAGGGTACCATTTTCAAAACATTGTTGGGGAACTATTTTTGTTTGGTATGATGTTGCTCGTCATACGTTTTTTGCGAAAACGGGAAAAGCAGGACGCTTTTTTATTTATTGTATGCGCTATTGCGCTCTTTTTGTCTCATCAATTTTCTGCATTTATTGCAGTATTTATAATGATTGCAATGACGTTTACCGCAATTGCTCTGTATAAAAACAAGATTGTTGATGCAATCAGGCAGCATCGCAATCTAACTCTCATTCTGTTTATTGTATTTTTTCTCGCGACTAGCACATTGCTTGCACTTGGTTTGGGAAATAAAATACCATCAATTTTTACAACGAATCCTCATTTAACTTCCCAACTGCTTCCCTTTATTGAATATCCAGCAATGATGGGCGAGTTTTGGCTTTTTTCTGGTTCATTTGGCGTAGTTCTCATGCTAATGGAAGCGCGAAAAGGAGGACTACATCATCGACAAGTATTCTTGTTTGGAAGCGCAGTGGTTGCCTTAATTGCATTGTCGCAAGGTCCGGCAATCGGGATAGACATTCCGCCTGTTCGTGCATTATTTTATCTTGCCGTACCTCTCTCGGTAGGATCTGCATATCTGTTTGGAAAACTGTTCTTCGTCATAGGCCGCACATACCATGGCAAAACAAAACAAATTGCGCATCTTGCAGCGCTATCTGCAATTATAATTGCTGGATACTCATCAACCTATAAGGCATATGCTTCTCTTTCTCATACCATTCGTACAAACTCAACGCTGACAGGAGAACAATTAGGATTTATTGAACAACTCGAGCGACGTGGATCCCGGCTCGGAGGCCGGGATGACACGCCAGCGATATTAATAGACGATTATAATAGACGGTCGGCCTCGTGGTTGGTGCTTTCGGGCGCTCCTATGTTTACACGAATTGCCGCAGATTTGGAGCGTCAAATGATGGAATCGAATCAATCAAGCTTGCGCCGATACCTATATCTGAATCAAATAGATTATGAAAAGATCATCGAACTTGGAAGTTTGCCAGAAATTTCTTTTCTACTCAAGAAACACAACATCGCATACGTAACCGGAATTACAAACGCTTCTCGGTATGGATTTGAGCATAATAAAATATTTAAACTCGTTGGTTTTGCTGACGATTTAACGCTATATAAAGTGTCTGGCGAGCAAAATGCATGCACGAGTATAGAATGTAAATTTCTTATAAAACCTTCAACACTTGCAAACGATATTGGAGATGAAATGGACACATTTGAGCATTTACAAGCAAGTATTCGTAGTCCATTAACATCAGAACCTCTGTATGATGACACAATGACATATCGCGAAGTACGTTCGCCAATTATACCCCTTTCATTTAATGTCGGCGATTATGTGCAAGTGTTATGGGATCCAAACAACATGCATCGTTCGGAAACAACATTGACCTTTATGTTATGGCTCAAAAATCCTGTACAGGGATTATCGCTTTCCACATCTTCTGGTGAAAAAATAGCGCTTCCTTATAGACGGCATATCACTGTTGAATTGCCTCAAAATCTGGTACAGATTAATGACAAGGGTTTTGTAACCCTGACGATTCATAACCCTCAAGGGGCAACAGTTCCTATTGACCTTGTAGCATTAGGTTCATCTCTTATTCCATAAACAGTATGAAGCAATCAAAACTCAGTGGAGCAATCGCCTTAACTGCCGCACAAGCAATCGTGCTCTTCTTGGGGTTTATAATTCATCCACTCATCGGACGAATGCTCGGCACGGCAGAGTATGGTATTTTTGGGGTCGTCCTTTCGTTTCAAACAATTTTCGGAATTATATTAACACTGGGAGTGCCAAGTGCCGTATCGAAATTTGTTGCACAAAATAATGACCATGCACAAAGCATTTTACGTCAGGCGCTGAAAATTCAGATCATCATTGGACTTTGTATATCGTCATTAGTAATCATATTATCTCCGGGGGCTTCGTATTTATTACACGATGCATCGCTTACAAAGTATTTTATTTTCATAGCAGGTGTTATTTTTCTCCAAGGCCTATACCCTATTTTCGTACAGTTTTTGAGTGGAATGCATCGATTTAATAAACAGGCATTGCTTACGAGCTCGTATGCTATTGCGAAGTTAATTGGAGCAATATCACTTATTTACGTATTTCGTCTATATGGAGCGTTATCTGGATTTGCCGTAGGTGGAGTAATTGCCGCACTGCTTGGTTGGTATTGGACGCGCAATATTGGCGGAATAAAACCATATGTTATTCCAATGAAAGCATTCTTAGCTTTTGCGGGAACATACGCTGTTATATTACTTGGACTTCAAATACTTATGAGTCAAGACCTATTTATGGTAAAGGCAATTTTAAAAAATGATGTACTTGCCGGGTATTATAATGCGGCGGTGAATCTTTCGAGAATTTCGTACATGCTGTTGCAAGGCATGGCTTTTGTGTTACTACCAAGTGTTTCTGCACTAACCCGTCCCGGAGCGTCGCATGATAAAGCTGCCACATTTATTCGTGATGCCCTTCGCTATTTAATTGCCCTAATTGTACCAAGTGTGGTGCTAGCTTCTGCAACAAGTAAGGGCTTAATAACACTTTTCTATGGAATACAGTATGAACCTGCCTCACCAGTGTTAACTGTTCTTATAATAGGACTTGGTGCGCTGTCTTTTTACTTATTGCTTGCAAATATTGTGGCCGGAGCAGGCAAGGCATATATTGCGCTCTACATCACAGGAGCAATGATTGTTGTGAGTGCGATACTCGGAGCATTTCTCATCCCCGTATATCAGCTGCAGGGCGCAGCATGGCAGACAACTATTTCTGCGATTATTGGGCTTGTTATACTTGCTGTATATACATTTAGGACGTTCCGTATTCCGTATCCAGTCAAAAGCACTATTCATATTATTCTTGCTACAAGCATTATGATACTTCCAACATATGCATGGAAAGCAACGTTCTTTATGCTTCCCGTGCAATATGCGCTTCTTGGAATAATCTATATTGGAGTCCTCTGGGTACTTGGAGAAATTACAGAGCATGATACAAAACGCGTAAAGACACTTTGGAAAAAAACACCAGTAGTATGAACCAAATAGTCTCGATCATTCTTTTGTCAGCAATACTACCTTGTGTAATCTTTGCAGCGTCTCTGGGAAAATCAGGGGAACGACGGCTTGGCGTTCTTGAAACAATTCACGGTATCCCCTATCCAACTTCTAACGGATCAATTGCAATAGTTGAAAAAATGGCACACGCGGATCTTTTTTTACAAGAGCCTGCCTTTGCAAAAGTGGCAACATTTACCATTGCATTTGATGCAGGTAACGCAGAAGCAATCGATATTGGAATTCGAGATAATGAATTTTGGCTCAGTTATAAAAAATACCCCCTCTACCGAAAAGGAGTTGATAATCCTGGTTTTCAGAGAAAAGAAATACATATTCCATTAACAACTGCATTGCAGGATACTGATCGCTCTGTGGACGTAATGCTTTTTGCTGAAAAATCTGTTCAATATCGTATTCATGCATTTCGTGCTAGGATTGACTTTGATATGCCCAGTACTGCAGAAACAAAAGCATACATAAAGAGTATAGTAACTCGCGAGCGCGCACTCTAACATATGCTGCGCAAGGTATTTTTTATAGCGTGGTGGTCGCTTCTTGGTTCATCGGGTATTATTGCTACCGCTCGATATTTTCACCTCGCCACGTTCTCCAGAGCCGCGTTCCCCATCTTACTAGGATGCGCTTTTATAAGTCTCGTGTTTGCAATAGGTAACAAAAGATATGAATAGCTATGTATTATTTAGAACTTTTTTTGGTATATGTTTTACTAGCAGTAGTATATTTCTATTTATTATTCAAACGGAAACAAATCAGACATTCGTACATCAGGTAGCCGGAATTCTTATGATGGCAGGCCTGTTATTGCTAGGTTGGAGGTATGCGTTACATAAAAGAATTAGTGCAGCAATTGTAGGACTGATAGGAATAGCAATTCTTGCCGGTATTCCTGCATTTGGCACCTATATGGGCTTCGTGTTTTTTATTACAATACTACTCCTTTTATATTGGATGATTCTGCGAATCGTTGGTAGAACCACTCTTGCTGCTGCGTTTGGAGCATGTATTTTTGGGTGTTCGACCTGGTTACCTCTTGCTTTTATTACTGGCTGGAGTTCCGATGGAATGCTGGGGGTACGCGATGCCTTGCTTGATCCAAATCAAATTAGCGTATCCCATGGTGCTGGCGGATATATTGGAATTCCCGGAGCAGTATTTGCAGTGGCGGGAGTTCTTATATACATTGGTATGCTTATGCGTAAGCGATTCACACCATCCCAGGGAGAGACAATAATGGCAGTCCTATTTGCTGTAAGTCTATTTGTTACGTTTAGTGAAAGTCCTCTACAATATTCAAACGCGATTATTGTCGTAGTTGCGTGCATTGGCTGGTTTGCATCGCTGGCATTTGATAGAATGCAACGCTTTTTAGGAATACGAGATATGTTTGTGCAAACACTCATGGTGATACTCTTTTGTATTTCAATCCTTGATCTAATGTCTATAACTGCGCGTACGTTTACCTATGGAATCGGTTTATAAAAGTTCTGGACTCATTGGTATAACTGCCGCAGGCGGAGCAATTTTTGGTTTTTTTCTCCAACTTCTTGTGGCCTATTATTTTGGTGCAGGGGCATCAACAGATGCATTTTTTATGGCGCAATCAACATCAGAGCTTTTGGGGAAGTTACTCATGGGCGGCTCTATTACTGCAGTATTTATTCCATTATTTATCCATCGCCTTGCACGAGGTAAAACAGATGAAGCGTGGAATCTTTCGCTAAATATAGTCAATATCATGGCATGTGCGTATATCGCCTTCATTGCGGGTATTTGGTTATTTGCTGGCACGTTCGTTCACATTATAGCCCCCGGATTTATTGGAGAAACGTATGAATTAACAGTATCGCTCTTAAAAGTATTGCTCCCCTCCTTCCTCTTCTTATTCTTAGTTGAATTTGCAACATCTATATTGCATTCCTTTAAAGATTTTACACTGCCAGCCCTTTTACGACTAGCGCAACCCATTGTATCTATCATTAGCATTCTAGTACTTGTGCGTTCTGTTGGAATATATGCACTTGCAATAGGGGTCGTCCTGGGCTCAATGGTTCAGCTTAGTATTCTGGTATGGGGACTTATAAGACGCGGTATGAGGTATCGTTTCTTTGTTCGTTTACAGGATCAGGGCCTACAGAGCGTACTACGCCTCGTATACCCATTCATCTTTTCTATTCTTATGACACAGGGTGCTGGGATAGTATATCGCATGCTTGTTTCCACAATGGAAGATGGTAGCCTGTCTGCACTGAAATATGCAGAGAAAATAACGCAATTAATTACTATCATATTTTTAAATTCTGTTACGCTCGTGATGTATCCTCTACTGTCTGAAAAGGCAAGCCTGCAAGATGTCCCTGGCATGCGTTCAACTATTGCAAGTGCTATTCGTCTGGTGGTGTTTAGCACGCTCCCTATTATTCTTGCTGTCGCACTGTTGCGTGAGGATATTGTTTCCTTTCTATACCAAAGAGGATCATTTTCCGCACAAGATGCGACGTATACGAGTATCGCGCTTATTTATCTGGTGCTTGGGCTTACAACAAATGGTATAAGTTCCATTTTTGGGCACACGGTACTAGCGCTACAAAAAACAAAGGCCGCAGTTGCTGTAACAATTGCGTCTCAGGTAGTTGCAATAGTACTATTTATCATCCTCACACCTCGTATGGGTTTTGCGGGGTTGGCGCTTGCATCGTCTCTTGTACCTCTCTCGTCCGCATTTTTATATTTCATGTATAGTACGCGGTTTATATCCTCGCTTCACACAATCTTTTTTCACGCAACATATATCAAGACAATTGTTTTATCGATTATCTCGTCGCTGATTATTTTTGGGATTATGCAGCTTGGTCTTTCTGATGTTGCTACACTATTTATCTCGCTTGGAGTAAGTGCCGGAGCATACCTAGGATTGGCACGTTTATGGCATATTGAGGAAATGCAGTATATTACCAATATATTTCGAATATGAAGTTTGCAGTTATAGAATATTCAAGCAAAACAAAAAGTATATGGCGACACACTGCAGAGCGCCCAAATTATGTATGCGACCCAATACATGAAATAGATCCGACCAGTTTTGGCTGTTATGTATCTGCTTTAGAAGGTGAACATATCCCCCTTACATCGCTTATTGTTGGCAAAAATGTGAATCCTATAGTTGGCATCTTCCGAAAAATAAAAAAGAGACTATCTGGCAATTGGCCGCTTGATTATGACATATCTTACTTGAAGTCGTTTGATGTGCTGCTTGTTGTATATCAACTTAGCGACGGACACGAAATGCTCCGCTTTATTAAAAAACTTCGCACAGAGCATCCTTCATGCAAAGTACTAGGAGTGCCCACCCAGCCGTATGGCATATTACGAGAAGCGTGGGATGCAAAACCAGAGAGCATTACCGAAATAAAACAATTTATGGATCAATGTGATGTGTTTTTAACCATTGTAAAAAGAACGCTCCCTATATGGAAAAAGATGAGCTCTGTGAATATACAGTATGTTCCTCAGCCATACCCCGTAGAGTACGCATGCGAAAAATATCGACCAAGAGATAAAAAAAGTAATATTTTATTTGTTGCTGGTGTAACAGGGAGAGACTCTATTGCAAAGGGGCAACTAGTTGCCGTTCAGTTACAGAAACTCTTTCCGACATATCGTATTCAAATGGCTGCAGTTCCCGGTATGGAATTAGATGTAAAAAATCTTCAGGGTTCGTCATACGACATCATTCCCTTCCAACCATGGCAGGAGCACCTCTCTATGCTTTCTCGAGTTGCGCTCATCATAAATACTGACTACACCCAAACAAGAGGACGCGTTCAAGCAGACTCCGCGGCAGTCGGAACTCCAAGCATTGGGGCAAATTCGGACGCTCAGGACGACCTTTTTCCCAAACTGCACGCAGAGAGAGAAACAACAGTAGAACAGCTTGTATTACAAGGCAAGCAACTGCTAAACGATAGTTCGTATTATAATGAAATCATGCAAACTGCTATAAAGCGTCTCAAGGAATATGATTACAAACATTCTAAAAAACGTATAGAAGATCTTGTACTATGATGCGTTTTCTTGTACGGCATGTCGGTAATATGGGAGATTTGGTATTTTTTGTACCGCCAATACTTGCAACACTCAAAAATAAATATCCAGATTGTCACATTACGTTTGTGACTGCTTGGGGCTTAAAAGATAAAAAAAATCGTTGGGGTAAACGTAATCAAAATGGTTTTTGTGTGTCACTTAGTATGACTAATCCCCACATAGACCAACTTATCCATTTCCATAGCACAAAAACAGTGTTAGATGGTTCTTTATGTATAGAAGAAGGTGTTTCTTTCCCTACATGGAGTAGTGCATACTATGAAGCACAAAAAAAATCAGATAATTATGATGACGTATTTGAATTAGACGTTGGTATTGCACAAGACGAAAACCCCATGACACATTTATATTCGGATATAGGGATGCCAGAAGAAACATATACGGATTATAAAATCTATCTTACTGACAAAGATAAAGAAGTAGCTGCATCTGTTATGGAGAATTTTCCACGACCTCGTATTGTTATGCTTGAAAGTATAGAAGGGAGAACAACCAGAGGTTGGGATCCAGATAAAATACCTGTACTTGAAAAAGAGATTCTAAAAACATATGGATGTTCACCTATTTGGTTTGGAGCGAAATTTCCCCACGAGTACGAAGGTAGGCCACTAACGCTTCGGGAAAACATCGCAACACTTTTGTTTTGTGATGCAGGAATTGGAGTACTCTCTGGCCCGATACATTTTGCTGCTGCCGTTGGCCTTCCTACTATTACACTTTTTTGTGATCAGCCGCTCTATCGAGTTGCTCCGGCTGTGTTTTTGAACGCATATATTACCGAGGAAAAAAAGATGCATCGTACACTCATTGGGCCGACTGGGCCTGTATTGGGCTTCTTAAAAGAAGGCTCAACAAAAATTAACTTAACTCCCAAGGAATGGGCTACTCAAAACTATCACGATTGGTCACTTCCAGGCAGGCAGGCTACAAAAAGCTGTGTTTCTGTTATTACTGTACCAGAAGTGATGACAGTTTTAAATGATATAGTGCATACTTAACTGGCATATGAAATCACCTTGGGTAGTCATTCCAACATATAACGAAAAGGGTAACGTTGAACAAATGGTCAAAAATTTGTTCGTACTTCCTCTTGATAATCTCTCTATCTTGATTGTTGACGATAGCTCGCCAGATGGTACCGCAAATATTATTACACGCCTACAGTCATTGTTTCCAAAGCTTCATCTTGTTGTTCGGGAAGAAAAACAAGGTCTGGGACGCGCATATATTCATGGATTTTCCTATGCACTGGAACACGGAGCAGATGCTATAGTCCAAATGGATGCGGATTTCTCGCATGACCCCGCTGATGTTCCTCGCCTTTTCCATGCATTAGTAGATGCAGATCTTGTAATTGGTTCAAGATATTCCCATGGTATTAGCGTTATTAATTGGGCACTACGAAGGCTTTTAATAAGCGTTTTTGGAAATGTATATGCAAGTCTTGTGACAGGCATGCCATTTAAAGATGTTACGGGTGGTTTTAAGGCGTGGCGTGCACAGACACTTCGTGCAATAGATTTAAACAAAGTAGAGGCAAACGGGTATGGATTTCAAATTGCAATGAATTATCATACATGGAAATTAAAAAAGAAGATAATTGAAATACCGATTATTTTTACAGAACGACGTGAAGGGCAATCAAAAATGAGTAACGCAATTATACGGGAAGCACTTCTCTTAGTATGGAAATTGCGTCTATTCGGCTAGTAATTATCGCCGCACTCGTGCCGCTGGCACCATTGTTGTTCGGATATTTCCCGGCAACTGGTGATATGCGCGATGTTTTCATCCCTCTAGAATCTTTTTTCCACGAACAACAGTTGCAAGGTAGTATCCCCTCATGGAACCCCGCAGTATCTTTTGGATTTCCCGTCATAGCTGCGGCACAAATTGGATTTTTTTACCCCGTATTGTTTGTATTACGTTTTTTACCTATATGGCTAGAGCTACCAAGCGTACTTATGCTGCATCTGGGCTTGTGTGCAGTTGGGATGTTTTTATTTGCTCGTCGATTTAAGTTGTCAAAAGAAGCATCCATACTAACTGCATTATCATTTTCATTATCACAGTTTCTTTGGCAGCATCTCACTCATCTTAATATTTTTCTCGCTGTTGCATGGTTTCCATGGCAAATGTGGGCTATTGATATTTTATTTCGCAAGCAAAAACTAACATATAAGGGGCTCGCGAGTCTTACCGCACTTATTGGCATACCGTTTTTAATTGGGCAAATTCAAATTCCCTTTTTGATGATGACAGTGGCACTGATCTATGGGATGTATTTGCGCCTCTCTCATTTACTAACCTCATCCCCTTCCCTTCTCCTTCGTAAGGAGAAGGGTGGCGCGTCGTCGTCTCCTCTCCTTACGAAGGAGAGGTTGGGTGAGGTTAGTCGTGGCGTTCTAGCACCAATTATCATCATCAGCATCGCCACATTCCTCCTGGCATCTGTTCAATTGCTGCCAACTATGGAACTTACCTCACTCTCCAGTCGTGGTACCCCGGGAGGTTTTGACATAGTGCGCGCAAATCAACACAGTTATCCAATCTACCATCTTCCTACTTTTTTGTTTCCAAAATTTTTCGGGAGCGATAATACATATTGGGGAAAAAGGTTAGAAATAGAATACGGAACGTATATTGGAGTGCTACCGTTGTTATTGGCGATTTGGTATTTGTGGGGACGTAAACGCGCTCCCTTCTCCCCAATTGGGGAGAAGGTGCAGCCCGCCTTTGTGCGGGATGCGGATGAGGACAACCTAAGGGGCATAACCAGCCCTCACCCTAACCCTCTCCCCAATTGGGGAGAGGGGATCCCAGCGCCTTCCTTTTTCATGTATCTCCTCCCCATCTCATTCCTCCTCGCCCTCGGTTCACTTTCTCCATTTCGCTTACTTGGTCTCGAGCCTTCTCTGTGGATTTTTTCTGCTCCCGCACGCTGGCTTTTATTTACTACATTTTGTTTATCTCTATTTGCAGGGTTTGGATTTGATGCACTTTGGGAACATAAAGATAAAGCAAAAAAGTTTTTTAAACGTAGTTCTGTTTTATTTATTAGCTTAATTGCTTTTGGGAATATTTTACTGGTATTACCAGCCCTCACCCCTGCCTTCTGGCAGACCCTCTCCCCAATTGGGGAGAGGGGAACTGCGAAAATTACATCCATCATTAAATCTGCCCAAACAAGCAGCATCTCCCTTCCATCTCCATATACATACATCGCATTGCTAACGATTATCATTTTTCCGTACGCCATTTCCCACAAACATGGCAAGAAGATAATTCTCATAGTCACTATAATCGACCTCGTACTAATCGCGGGTACAACTACACCCCTTGTTGCTTGGAGTAACATACTCGCAGTACCCGAAACTATTAAAGACTTGCCAAATAACGTACTACATCATCAGGCTCGGATATATTCTCTGCGCGATGGTGGAGATACGGGTGCGTATTTTACAGATCCCGAGTCTCGGGCAGATACCGCAAAAAGAGAACAACAAAAAAATCTTGTAGTTCCTATGGTTTCTGCACAATTTGGAATATACGGTATCGAATGGCCCGCCTCCCTTGATATAACAGAACAAGGCAATGCCTTGGAGTTACTGCATCCTACAATACCCTACGCAATAGAAAACGCAGCCCTAGCGCAAGAGCTAACGATAGGAGCCGTATTATCTCCAACTACAGACGGTCAAGTAGAAATCACGCCGCTAGAATCTAAGCCAAGGTTTGAGCTAATAGGCGAAAACGGCGAAGTTAAAATTATTTCCGAGCACCCTTCTGAACTTATTTTTCAAACAAAATCAGACAAAAATACCACACTCATCATCCGCGATACGTTTTACCCTGGTTGGCACGCGTACATTGACGATACAGAAGTTGTTATAACAAAAAGCCCCTTGTTTTTCCGAAGCGTCGCAGTTCCCGCAGGTGAACATCTTATAAAGATGAAACATAAACCCAAGATGCTCTATATTGGCGGAATTTTGTCATTACTTACAATTGTATTTCTCATTATTTGTATAAAAAAATAGCGGATGTTGACCCTCGGGTCTCACCGCTAACGTTGAATTAGGCTCCACGTCGACCGAGAAGTTTTTTCTTCATTTTCATGCGTTCACCACAAATTGCTGCTTGAATTGTGCTCCTGCACACCTCAGATAGATCACATACAAGACCGAATGCCTGTTGAGTGCCTTCTTCTGTGAGTTCGAATAACACTGCTCGGTTCCGATCAAGCAATTCCCTAACTAGTGGCGGATCAACTGTACTAAAAGCATCACGCACTGTACCGAGTATGTCACCCTGGGAAGAACGACCAATACTATAGAGACACACTACATGTGCGCAGGCCTGTTTTTCTAGAAGGTGCTCGTTTATCTCATGGTCAATCCAATCCAGCATCAGCTTTTGATAAAAAATAGGGCTTCCCCCAGGTTCATTCTGCATAACTTGCTTATGCAGATAAAGCATTATCAAAAACCATTCGCGCAGCTCTCGCATCAGTAATCTCCCCAACTAGAATTAAGTTTATTGTTGTAAATGTTCAAATCCGAATACTATCATAATTGCAATATGAACGCTTGTCAAGTCCATGTTTATATGCGACAATGTACCTGTATGAAACTCTTGTTTTCTGTCCCTTCCGGGTATCACTTGCGAGAGCTTGTGTTGCCCTTACGGCGGCATTTAGAGGCAAATAATGATATTGCGGAGGTCTACGTAGTAACGCCTGCTGCGCCAATTGCTGGCAGTATTTTTCAAGAATTTGGGGTGAAGTTTTTCTACCACGAAAATCCAAAAAACGATGATGGTTACCGTGAATTATTTAAAAAAATACAACCAGACAGAGTTATTACAAATACGGTTGGTCATGACTCTCTCGATGAGCCAATATTGCGTATTGCAAAAGAAATGGGAATTGCGACCGTTACGTTTATTGCGAGTTGGGATAATGTTTGGAAAATTGAACGTCTTTTACAATCAAAAATTCCGATATATCTCGCAGATCGTTTCATCGTTTGGAATAGCATGATGAAAAATCATCTTATGCGGATATTTCCCGATATTGCAGAAGAAAGAATCGCTGTTATTGGTGCACCTCGATTAGATTACTTTTCACAAAAAGAACATATTACCTCCAAAGAAGATGTATATAAGCAGTTTGGATTTCCGGATATAACTCGCCCGTTTATTCATATTGCAACAACAGAGTTATACCCGATGGAATATATAGTAAAAGCGATTAGAAAAAACACTGATTCTGGAATTATTCCAAATAATCCGTATCTATACGCATCCGTGCATCCAGGCGGGTCATTAGAGAAATACAAATCATTTGAACAATACGGCGTATCGGTACGATTTTCATCGGGTCGTCGTGAAGAAATTTCACTCCCCTCTTTTCGATATGCGCCAAGAGAAGCTGATATTTTCTTTTTGCTCGGAGTATTCACGCACGCCAGCGTACTGGTGAATCATTCCTCTACCGTAGCACTTGAGTCTTTAATCACTGGTGTTCCTGTTGTTAACGTTACATACGGAAAAACATTTGATTGGTGGAATTGGAGACGCTCTATGGTGTATCGAGATTTTCAACAGCATTATAATGATTTAGTTTCTGACAATGCTACATATATAGCAACTTCTAAAAAAGAATTAGTGACATCAATTATAAATGCAAGCAATAATCCACATGCAAAAGATCCTGAGCGAGCAATAACGGTCAAAAAAATGATCACAACTACAGATGGAACGACGAGCAAACAAGTTCTTGATTTTATAATGGCCCTATGAAAAATCGAGGTGCTATTACCATGGTATTTGATGATGGATACCAGGAAGTGTACGACGAAGTACTGCCGCTCCTTGCAGTGTATA
>DATDYZ010000056.1:0-5471 GCA_035288905.1 Candidatus Anderseniibacteriota bacterium
TCTTAGTGCAAGCACGGTCGTGCCTGCTTTCAACCACGCGCGCTATGTCCATCGGACCTCTGGCGCGCTTTTTCTTTACTAAAATATTCCCTTGAAATAGTTGGATAACGGTTCTACTCTTGTTTGTATCTCATATGACAAACAACATCAATAAGCTGGAAAAAATAGCTACATTGCTTCGGTATTATTCGCTTATTTCTACGACCGCGGCAGGGTCTGGGCACCCGACTTCATCGCTATCTGCGGCAGATCTTATGGCCGTGCTCTTTTTCGGAGGCTTTTTTAGAGCGGATTTGGAGCATCCTGAATATATAAATAACGACCGCCTTATCTTTTCCAAAGGGCATGCGTCTCCGTTGCTTTACTCGTTGTATACAGTTGCAGGTAAAGTAACAGAAGAAGAATTACTGACATTACGAAAATTTGGAAGTCGCTTAGAGGGGCACCCTACCCTTGCGTTTCCATATACAGAAGCTGCTACCGGCTCTTTGGGCCAAGGGCTTTCTGTTGGGGTGGGAATGGCAATGAATGCAAAATATTTGGACCATATGTCATATACAACGTATGTATTGCTTGGAGATAGTGAAATGGCAGAAGGTTCTGCTTGGGAGGCGATTAT
Organism: Candidatus Anderseniibacteriota bacterium; assembly: GCA_035288905.1. GTDB lineage: Bacteria > Patescibacteriota > Andersenbacteria > UBA10190 > UBA10190 > HO2-45-11b. Next base: position 620 of record DATDYZ010000056.1, read on the forward strand.
GCTTGCCGCACAGTACAAGCTGGGTAACTTGGTTGCAATACTCGACGTAAATCGCCTTGGGCAGCGCGGCGAAACAATGCTGGGGCATGATATTGCTACATATGAAAAGCGTATTGCATCATTCGGTTGGCATACTATTACAATTGACGGGCATAGCATTGAAGAAATTACGCAAGCATTTACTGATGCTTCTATTGTAAAAGATAGACCAGTGATGATTATTGCAAAGACGTTGAAGGGCAAAGGAGTTTCTTTTATAGAAGACAAAGACAACTGGCACGGCAAGGCGCTCTCACAAGAGGATCTTCAAAAGGCGATTCAAGAGCTCGGCGATATTGATACGTCTTTTCGTGGAAAATTGCGTGCGCCAAAGAAAATTACTATAAAGCAAAAAACAGTTGGTACTGTCAAGAAAGTCTCATATGCACCAGATACTCCTGTTGCCACTCGAAAAGCATACGGCAATGCGCTGGTTCGCATTGCAGATGGATATCCAAATATGGTGGTACTAGATGCAGAAACCAGTAACTCAACATTTGCGGAATTCTTTAAACAAGCGTACCCAAAACGTTTTTTTGAAATGTATATTGCAGAACAAAACATGGTTGGAGTTGCGCTTGGGATGTCTCGGCGTGGCAAAATTCCATTTGTTTCAACATTTGCTGCATTTTTTAGTAGAGCATTCGATCAAATCCGCATGGCCGGATATTCCGGAGGGAATATAAAATTTGTGGGGTCTCATGTAGGTGTTTCAATAGGGGAAGATGGCATTTCGCAAATGGGACTAGAAGACATCAGCATGTTTCGCGCAATTCAAGGAAGCGTGGTGTTGTATCCTTCCGATGCATACTCCGCAGAATTATTAACAGAGCAAGCTGCAAAGCATGAGGGAATTGTATATTTACGAATGACGCGTAAAGATACTCCGATTTTGTTTACGCAAAAAGAAATATTCCGTATAGGCGGGAGTAAAGTTCTTCGCAAAAGCAAGCAAGATGTTGCAACGGTTGTAGCCTGCGGTATTACGCTGCATGAAGCGCTTGCGGCATATGAGATACTAAAGAAAGACAATATATTTATTCGAGTTATTGATTTATATAGTATTAAGCCGCTTGATGTTGCGACTCTAAAAAAAGCTGCTCGAGAAACTGGAATAATTATTACGGTTGAGGATCATTATGCGGAAGGCGGAGTAGGGGAAGCAGTTATCGCCGCACTTGCCCTGGAATCTGTACACGTACACACACTTGCCGTGAGAAAGCAACCAAAAAGCGGAACACCGGACGAACTGCTGAGTTATGCAGAAATTTCTCGAAATGCAATCGTAAAAAAAGTGAAAAAACTCGTGAAGCAAAATAGCAATGAACAGCAAATAAGAGTTAAGTAACGTATTGTGTTCGTCGTCGTAGAATATTTAGTATATAGCGCCAAAACTTGGTTTTACCACACCATCGGTGTGGTTGCGTTGCAAAAAAGATAGTGAGAGTTCTTTGGGCAAATGAAAATTATTTCAGGTAAGAAGAACATGTGAATGATCAGGGTTATTTGGGCGCCGATGAGCAACGTGATGATAGTTATTATAATTAGCCGTCTCAAAACACTAGAGGTAATACGAGAAAGAAGTTCCAGGATAAAGAGCGGTAAAAATGTTTCCCACATCATAGCCAGTGGAAAAAAATAGTGTTGGGATTGAAGTCTCGCAGTTAAAAGAATGGCACTAATGCCTGCGGTTATGGCCAGCATAAGAATTAAAAATTGCGGTGCAATAACAGGGGGTATTTTTTTTCGCTTGAAAATAATCAGTATGGCTAAGGCGATACTTATTATTGCCAGGGGCGAGATAAGGAGAACCGCCCAAAGTGATAAGTGAATAGCATAAAAATCGGCATAATGCATATGGACTTCGGCAACTAAATCGTACATATGGCCCAATGGTCGGAGCCACATAAATGGGTTTGAAATATAAAATGAGAGTGCGGCACTGGCAACCATAATTGCAATTTTTTTCCAATCTAAGCGAATCGCCATGAAAAATAGCAGTGGCAAGGCAATAACGCCGGTAATATCTGTACGCGAAGAGGCAGATAAGCCGGCAACTATCCCCCAAAAAACAAATGGCCATGTACGCATTTTTTTTGCATGTTCATACAGCCATAGCGTGATTAAAAACAACAAAACAACCAAGGGTGAAGCGGCAGCCGTTGGAGGTGTGGATGCCATAAAGAGTCGATTAAAGACGAGCAGGCTGCCGGCGACAAGATACCACGTGCTTTTTGGGCGTAAGATGAAACAAAGCGTAATACAGGCTGCAATTGTAAATGAATTGAAAATAGCTAAGCCGCCATTACTGGCAGTTACATACGGTATATCAAAGAGGTAATGCGCTATAATGGCAATTTCGACGACAACAGTGCCCGGGTGTCCGTAGGCTGTGAATTTATTAAAAGCCTCGGGGTTTTTGGTGGCAATATAGCGGGCTTGATCGACCCACATATATTTATCTGGGTACTCAAAATTAGACCAAATAAAACTCTGAACAACCATGGCGGTTAAGAGAGAGGCCAAGAAAACCAGTGATTTTTTCATCTTAAAAGTATAGCATGGAAGTTTTTTGGGCATACACTTCAAATTCATCACCGAAATTGACGGGGATAATAGGGGAATGAGTAGCGATAGCATCTGTATTTTTTTGTGTACCTGTAATGAATCTTATGAGACGTTGCAAAACATAGCCTAGGTGCAAATATCGGGTGTGTGTTTGTCGACGTACTATAGTAAAGCCAGCTGAATGCAACACTTGGCGCAATGATCGGTTGGTAAAATAATGAAGATGTGCCGGAAAGATACAGTACCAGTATCTACCCATGAGACGTGCGAGGAGGCTATCAAACCTGGGAGTGGTGAGAACGAGCAACCCCTTCGGTTTTAATACTCTGGCGATTGACACTACAAGCTCTGAAGGGTCAGCAATATGTTCGATAACATCAAATAACGTAACAACATCAAACGACTCGTGTTTCATGTATTTTACGTTCGAAACGTTACCTTGTTCAAGGGTGATGCCATATTTGCTTCGTCCATATTCGATGGCCCACGAAGCGCTTTCAAGGCCGATTGCGTTCCAGTTGCGAGTTGATGCCTCTACTACAAAAATGCCTGGTCCACTGCCAATATCAAGCAATGTACCGTGTGTTGGGGCATATGTTTCAATTCTATTTAGAATGCATCGCGCAGTGATTCGTCGAGCCTTTTGTCCCGCAAAAAAAGTAGTGTCGGGCTTGCTTTTGCTATACCACTGATCAATGAATGTTGAATTGAAATCAAGGGGTGTAAAACCATGGTGACAATGCATGCAGACATAGAGAGGCAATCGCTCTTTTCCGCCGCCCGCGGCAATAGAATAGGTATTTGGAGCAGAAAAAAACTGCTGGGCCGATACTGTTCCGGCATCAAATAATATGGCGGGGTGCTGACAAATCGGACAGTGCATACGAGCATTGCATCACATTTTGTCTTTTTCCTCAAATAGTTTTATGGTAAGAAGGTGAAAGTAATAGCAGTTCTACCAGCATTTAACGCTGCAAAAACGTTGCAAAAAACATATGACGCCATACCAAAGAGTTGTGTACATGAAATAATTTTGGTAGATGATGCGAGTACAGATGATACAGTAGCTCGAGCAGAAAAGATCAGCGATTTAATCGTGATTATTCATGAACAAAACAAAGGCTATGGCGGGAATCAGAAAACGTGTTATCAGGAAGCGTTGCGACGGGGAGCTGATATTGTGATTATGATTCATCCGGATTTTCAGTATGACCCACAATACGTTCCGCATATGATTGCCCCAATACAGCATGGAGAAGCCGATATGGTGCTAGGTTCGCGTTTTTTGCACCACGATCCACGGGTGGATGGCATGGTTTGGTGGCGATATTGGGGTAATAGATTTCTTACAACACTACAAAATAAATCTTTGAACACCGCGTTTTCAGAAGGGCATTCAGGGTATCGAGCCTACAACCGACATTTGTTGGAAAAGATACCGTACCAACGGTTCTCTGATGATTTTGTTTTTGACTCTCAAATGATAGTGGCCGCAGTTCGATCAAATATGCGCATTGTTGAAGTTCGAGTTCCTACGCGCTATGCTTTTGAGTCTTCATCTATCTCCTTTTTATCATCGATAAAATACGGTATTAATACTTTACAATCACTTTTATAGCCTATCGCTTTTTCAGCAACGATCGCCCTGCAATGTTAGACACAATAATTGCTATCGCAAGAATGGCAACGTATGCGCTCATTATTTCACCGTAACTTGCATCAAGCCCTCTCCATGCGCCAAGTATTAATGCGGTATACCAAGATACTGCAGAGATTGCGCCTGGGCTAAAAAGAAGAAAAGACTTTTTCAAGATAGATGGTGATACTAAACTTTTCCCCAAGCGTTTTTTGAGAGTAGGGAGTACATAGTAGTGGATGAAAAAACCGTTTAGGGTAAGTATTATTACTATTGTGATTTTCGCCCAAATCTTATCTACGTTATATGAATCGCGTACAGATCCGAAGTCTGCAAGGTGAAGCAGAATAAAACCAAACCCTGTTGCGAGGAGAATAAAAAGCCCCGCCCATATGAGGTCAGATATGGTATGAAGGATTTGAAATTCGTCTTTGTCTATTTTTGCATCTTTCGCAAATTTAAATACCAAATAGTCCGTGACTGTGGCTGCACCTGCACCGATTACTGTTCCGATAACATGTAAAATGACGAGAAGAATTCGGATGTCCATAAAGTAAATTAATTGTAGCATATTTTCTCCCCCCCCCCCCCCCCCCCCCCCCCCCCCCC
>DATDYZ010000057.1:0-5203 GCA_035288905.1 Candidatus Anderseniibacteriota bacterium
CGGAGTATTTGCATGCGTGCGGTATACGAATTGTGAGGTTTACGAATGATGAGGTGATGAAAAATATTAATGGAGTAGTGCAGAGCATTGCATCGATGTTGCCCTCACCCTAACCCTCTCCCCAATTGGGGAGAGGGGAACTCAAAAACAATATTCGCAATCCTTTTTTTTGCACCCGTTTTCTGGGTCCATAAACTTGAGTTCTTGAATTTCTTTCCAAACAATCTGTATTTTTTCTGAGAGATTTTTTGTGTCTGCTTCCGTTATTTCAACTTTTTTCTTAATAAAACCTTTTTTACTCTCCTCAACAAAATCAATCTCGCCGCTCTGCATCGTATACCCAAATTGTTTTGCGTTGTCGCAGAGCAACTTGTAAAAAATCATTTGCCTCACATAATTGCCATCTTTTTTGAGCTTCGTATACCACTGGTCTGAATTACCTGTTTTATAATCCACAACATTCACTAACTTCTTATCTTCATCGATAATTTCAATTTTATCCAGCTTCCCTGTTATAGGAACATTGCCAATCATGACGTGATATTTTTTAAAATTATGTTCTGTGAGAACGTTTGAGGAAAAAATATTGTTATAATTCTTAACGTATCCAATAATTGCTTTACTCCCCCTAGAATACACTTCCTGAAAGTCTTTTTCAGACATAGCTTCGCGACGCAGATACTTCTCAAAGAGCTTTTGCAGCATTGTGATATCTGGGATCGGTTTACCCGCATGGAGCGTTTCAAAAATATCGCGTAATGTATCGTGAATTGCGCTCCCAAGCATGAGACTTCGTGTTTTTACTGCAGGAATTTGTAAAATATTTCTCCAATAAAACTTTCGCGGACATTCTAAATAGTTATTCAAATGCGTAACGCTCATTACATAAGAGCCTAGTTGAGCGCGAATATATGCCTTTGCATCATCTGCAATAAGAGAAACTTCACCCGGAACCATCGTTTGTAGCAACCGCTGCTCCTGCATCTGTGGTGTTTCAAGATATTCTTGATTTTTTGTAAAATCTTGAGGAATTTCAGATAAGAAAATAGATGGAACGGTTTCTTTGCCACTTGATGTATGCGATGCTCGTGTAAGCGTTGCCGTACGCATAGCGCGAGTAAGGGCAACATAAAACAATCTTCGCTCATCTTCATTCTTGTCATTCAAAAATACAAAGTCGTACCGCACAAGGCCTTCTGGAAGCGCTATTCCTGATCTTTTTTTCGGATTCCCCCAGTGCTTATCACTCATTTTTATTACAAACACGTGCGGCCACTCGAGACCTTTTGCCTTATGAGCTGACATAAGATGCACTGCCCCTACTCCGCCCTCAAAGCTTGGAGTAAGCAACTGCATGTTGTGGCTTTCTAAAAAAGTAAGATGACGAATAAAATCTGAAATAGTATATGAAACATGTGTACTTGCTAATTCCTTTGCTTCGTTTAAAAACCGTTTCATGGCACGGAGCACTACTACAGAATCCTTTGCATTAAGAGCAATATTCATCCAATGCGTTTCCTTCATGACGTGCTGCAAAAATTCCATAATGGGCATTTGAACGCAGTCTTTTTGAAAAACAGCCAATTGAGAAGCCACAAGAAGCAGGGCATCTGGATTGCTCACTTCCGCTGATTCCAAATGCTTTTTGCTTGCAAGTACAGTGAACAATGGAATATAACACTTCCCTGCAAAATGAATAGCCTTCAATGCATCAACAGGACTAACATTCCACCAAGAATACTGAAGTATTTGAGCAATCGCATCTTCGCTGGAACTGCCGACAAGCCACTGCAAAAAGGTAATCCATTGTCGCACAACGTGGGATTCAAAGATATTTTCACCCATTTCAATACGTGCAGGCATGTCCATTGTTCTTAGCGTCGCCAGTAATGCTTTACCGTCATTGTTATATCTGTACAGAACGGCAATATCTTCTGGCTTAACGCCACGCTGTATCAAGTTTTTGATATTTTCTCCAATGAGAAATGCTTCCTGGTCTTCAGACTCCGTCGTTATCACATCAATAGTTTGGACAGGAAGTACCTTTCCAGGAACCAACACTTCAAGAATTCCAGAAATATGAGCACCTAGAGATTCCGTGTTATGGGCTATAAGGGAACTCGATGCATCGATAATTGTTTTTTGGCTACGATAGTTTTCTGTAAGAGATACCACACGCACGGTATTCTTATATCGCTCATAAAAGGACAACATATTTGCAAGAGATGCCCCTTGAAACCGATAAATAGACTGCTTGTCATCGCCTACCACAAAAATATTTGGGGAGTCATCATAAGAACCCAAGAGTTTTACTATTTCATTTTGCCCACCATTTGTATCCTGGTATTCATCTACAAGAATATACTGAAATTGCTCTTGGTACTGCGCAAGCAGAGTATCGTTTCGCTTCATCTCTGTAACACATCTACTAATCATATCCTCAAAATCGTACATGCCATTTGAAGCGAGACTCTCTTCATACCTACTATATACAAATGCAAGCGCGTTATTGCGTTTCAAGTTTTTTTTCTCACTTGTGAACCATTTTTTTAGTGCATTTTTCAGCTGTGTCCGCCCTTTGCTCTCTTCCAAATCATATTCCACAAACAAGTAATCTATTGCATAGGCAATAGAATCTTTTACTTGTGCACCCGCACATGCCGCACGGATATCCTGCTGCACCTGCTGACATGCTTCATGGGTTCTCTGTTTTGGCGTTCGTGTAAAGAATGTCTCGAGAAGATCTTCACTTGCCTGAAAAAGGTTCTTCAGAGAATCTAAAATTGCTTCAAACTCATTCGGTGAGATATTTTCTTGCTTGAGCTGCCCGATTGCCTGCATCGTATCGCTGAAAAATAAATACGGAGCATAAAATGGTTTGAGCGGGCTACCCTCAGGTAGTGCATCTACAATTGATTGAAAAAGCGCAATTTTTTCAGCATCAGATACTAGTTTCCATGCACTCCCTTTAGCAAATATCTCTGGATGATCTTGAAGAATTTCATTACAAAACGAATGAAATGTATGAATGCGAACGTAATATGCAGGAGTTCCTATAATACCAAGGAGTCGACGACGCATCGCTACTACGCCAGATTCCGTAAACGTAAGACAAAGAATATTCCACGGATCCATTTGAGTCTGCTGTAAAATATTTGCAATTCGCATAGCGAGCGTTTGCGTCTTGCCTGTGCCTGGGCCAGCAAGTACCATAACAGGGCCATCGAGCGTATCGACAGCCTTGCGCTGTCCTTCGTTCAAAGCATCATAGAGCGTATTAAATTCTTTGCTTGTAGGCATTTTTCAACAGTATCACGGCTATTAGAAACAAGGGAATTGTAAAGATTTGACCGCGAGACAGCCCAAAAACCAACGACCATTCTTGCGGACGGAAATATTCGAGCAGAAACCGTTGCGCGCCGTAGAGCATGAGAAAAATAGCGAAAAGCGATCCCCTCTCCCCAATTGGGGAGAGGGCTCCTCGCCGAAGGCGGGAGGGTGAGGGCTGATTGGGCGGCATGCTGTATGGGTTGCCCTCATCCGCGCCCTGCACAAAGGCAGGGCTAACCTTCTCCCCAATTGGGGAGAAGGGAACGCTACTGCGTCGTATCAATAAATAACAAACCAGCGCAATCGCCATATCCCCAACCGCCTCGTAATACGGATACACTCCAAATTCCTGGTTCACGATATTGCCAATGCGGCCTAGAGCGAGGCCAAGTGCGGCAGGAACAGTGAGTACGTCGCGTACCTCCCCTAACCCCTCCTTCGAAAGGAGGGGAATACGTTTCGTCGCCCACCAAACCCCAAGCGCTGCGCCGATAAACCCACCGTGCGAACTCATTCCCCCGTGCCAAATTTGCAAGAGCATACCTGGAGATTGAAGAAAAAACAGTGGTTCATAGAAGAGTGCATACCCGAGCCTGCCGCCAACTAAAATACCAAGTGCACCAAATGCGACTATATTCGTCCACTGGTCTCTAGTAAGAAGCACCCCTCGCATTTTTCCTAGTATTGGCAATGCATACCACGCAGTCCAGAACGCTAGCACGTAGATCAAGCCGTACCAATAGATACGAAATTCACCAATTGCAAGAAACACGGTTCTGGATGCAAAAAATTCAACTGTAAGCACTTTTTTATTGTATGGTACGATCGATACATGCCACAACAACCATCTTCTATACTATGCGTTGACCTAGACGGTACATTAATTGAAACAAATACCGTATTTGAAGCGTTTCTCGTAGCAATGAAAAAAAATCCATTTCGATTATTCCCAATCCTTTCCAGTGCTTTCCAAAGCAAAGCGTATGTTAAACACACTATTGGAGAGTACGTAAAAAACGAAAGCTTTACATGGCTTTACAACAATAAACTACTCGCGTTCTTGCGCATTGAACACTCAAAGGGCAGGACATTAATTTTAGCAACCGCAAGCGACAGTACTATTGCAAACGCAGTAGCAAAAGAACTTGGTATTTTTAGTGAGGTAATCGCAAGTACTCTAGAAAAACCAATAAACGCTACAACAAAGTTTCAAGTACTCAAAGAACGCTTTGGAGAAAAAGGATTTTCTTATGCTGGTAATTCTACGTCCGATATATCCGTATGGAACGTGGCCACAAGCGCCATTATTGTCCATGCACCAAACAAGGTTACTGCATTCATACGAGAACATTCGGTCATTGAAAGAGAGTTCCCATCTGAAAAAAAGTTGCGAATACAGGACATAGTGCAAGAAATTCGAATCCATCAATGGTTAAAAAATCTTCTCTTGTTTGTCCCGCCCATTATGGCCCACCGCATCGGAAATCCAGAGACGTTTCTTCATACCCTGATCGGATTTTTCTCGTTTAGCTTACTTGCATCTAGTATGTATGTCATGAATGACTTACTCGATATTCAAGCAGATCGTGCACATCAAACAAAACGGTTTCGACCCATTGCGCTGGGTACTATAAGCGCCTTACAAGCAATCATACTCGCAGTATGCGTAGCACTCGGAAGTTTTATCTTTGCACTTTCCTTATTGCCACTTGCATTTTCTGCTATGCTCGTCCTCTATATTGTCATCAATGCCGTGTATTCTTTCCGAGCAAAAAAAATTCCGTACATAGATATTAGTATTCTTGCAGGCCTCTACGTACTTCGTATTATTGCAGGAAGCGCAGCAACGGGAATTACAACATCTTCGTGGCTT
>DATDYZ010000058.1:0-5096 GCA_035288905.1 Candidatus Anderseniibacteriota bacterium
AAACGGCAAACGGAAAGAATATACGGCTCTTGAATTTTGTATCTAGCAAGCACTTCATCTGGATTATTCATATGAGATAATTTTTGTGCGTCTATACCCGGGTACAGCGGATGCAACCTTTTTTCAGAAGCGCCAAGTTCAAGTAATTCTTGTTTTGTCTGGTCATTAATATACAGAACTGCGCTTGCATGGTGCAAAACTTTCTCTAGCTGCATTCGGATTCTTGGTGTATTGCTCCATGTCGCAATTTCCATTCCATATGTGCATACAATATACGGTATCCCATGTGTTTTCTTGAGCAGTAGTGCTATTCTTCCCTCTACCAGTGCTTTTCCACAAAAAATAATATCGGGCTTTTCGGTAGTTGCTTGTTTTTTTAGTGAAAAATATAATGGCAACCATTTTGGCCACATGGGCCAAAAAAAGCGTTTGCGGATAACTCGAGTAGATTTCTCCTCCTCATATGAGGGGGAGCGAGAGGGGGTCGGTGCGAACACCGTAATCTCATGCCCATCCAAATGCCCCACTATCCCCGTCAAATACCGCTCTATACCGCCAACTCGAGGTGGCCAATTTTCTGCCAGTAGCCAAATACGCATATGTCCAGCATATCACTTTAATACGCTTTGACGAGTTTTACGTCTTGGTAGTAGTAATTCAGAATTTGTTGGAATGTCCAATCTCTTGCCTTTGCAAATCCGTATGCTCCTTGAGCGCTCATACCAACACAATGACCAAGGCATTTAGATGAAACATGATATGGGTCTGCAACTGATTTTTGCAGATGAGGAAAGCGTGTTGTTTTTAAACCTTCCTTTGCTGAGCGGGTGCGTCCATCTGAATCTGAAAAATAAATAGTAGCAACCGGTTTGTCTGCTTCGCTATCTGCCACAATAATACCTTTACTTTTTGCAAAAATTTGAGACATACGAGGAGTGATAATTTCATATTCATATCCGCGATAGATCTGGTCATTCGGAGTGTTTGTTATATCGAAATCATTATGTATTGATCGTCCACCCGTAATAATTTTGTGATAGAGCACATATGTGCGTGCAGCAATTCCAAGCGCTTTTACGTATTCTTCTGGCCCTTCACCAGAAGTTTCTCCGAGCCCACGTAAATATTCTTCTGTTCGCAATTCATTAATAGCCCATAAGTCTCCACATGTATCGCATTTGCGAATTTCAACTACACCACGAAACCGATTATAGTTTTTGCCAGGATATGTTGCAGACGGGTCGCTATAACTTTCAATTTTCATAATTGCGCCGTTTAGTGGAACAAATCGAATTTTACCCGCAGTATCAAATTTCTTTCCATCTCCTCGAACGTGATATTTGTCGCCAGAGAAGCTTACGGAAATTTCCCTATCAGCTCCAATTGTTGCAAGTACCTTGCCCTCGCCTTCTCTAATTTGAAACTTGTTGTTTGCAGTAACGGTAATTGCAGATCCGGTAGTCTTTGTAATACCAATACGAACAGTTTCTCCGTTCACATGAGTTCCAATTCCTGCAATTTGTTTTCTTTGGACTTTAGATGCAGATGAAGTCAAAGAACTAGATGAATTTGCTGCAGTTGCCCCGCAAATAGTATCCGAGCCTTTTCGCACTTTTTTTGATTTGTGAAATGCCATTGATGATACAAGGGCTTTTTGTGTTTTTATTTCTCCGCAAGAAATCCGTTTTCTCCACCAAGCCTTTTCTGCATTACTCGGATTGTTTCCGAATATTTTAATAAATTGCGGTAGTACGTCGATGATGAGTTGCTGCTGCACTGTTATTTTTTTTGTTGCTGCCGGAGCTGCATCAGCAATACTCGGCTGAAATACAGCAAGGATGCTAAAAAATAGAACACTGCTTACTATATATATTTTTTTTGACATGGACTTCACTATAACAAAAAAAGGCCATTCTGTGAACAAGTGCTACCATACGATTAGGTACATTGTTTACACAGAATGGCGTTTGCAGGTTTGGTGAGCGGTTTCAGAGGTCACGTTTGTATTGTTCAGTGTGCCTTTCGCTCTTTCCATTCGGCTTTCCGAGAAGAGCAAATGTATTGCAACTCTGACTGGTTGACCTCTTACTACAGCCGTTCGCTCGTTAGGGTGATGGTCTCGTACCATCTCTGATGTAGTCCATCAGTCTCCTTCTGAAAAGCGTCCAAAATGAAATGAGCTATCTTCTGTTCAGAGGTACCAAACTCTTTGACTGACGCACCTCGAACTCTTCAAATATATGCCTTCTGAAAAATATGTCAAATAAGATTTACATAAAGAAAGATTTACAAAAGTATTTAACTGTTGTAGTATAAATTCCATATATGTCAAATCAACTGGTCGTCATCATTCCAGCGCTCAACGAAGAGAAAACTATTGTCTCTGTTATATCTCAAATCCCCCAGAATATCTCTGGCGTTGCAGCTATTTCAGTTATCGTTGTAGACGATGGTTCAACTGACAAAACTGCTGAACTGGCTATGCAAAAGGGCGCAATCGTACTCTCTCATGCACAACCGATGGGAGTGGGTGCAGCCTTTCATAGCGGGCTCAAAAAGGCTCTCTCTTTGGGGGCTGATTATATTGTGAATATTGACGCAGACGGGCAATTTAACCCGCAAGATATTCCAAAACTATTGCAGCCTATTCTTGAAAATAAAGCAGAGTTTGTAAGCGCTACTCGATTTGCCGTAAAAGAATATATGCCAGAAATGCCCACAATAAAACTATGGGGCAATAAGTGGATGGTTCGTATTATTAACACCATTACCGGAAAGCACTTTACGGATGTAAGTTGTGGATTTCGAGCATATTCCAGAGAAGCTGCATTTCGGTTAACGCTTTTTGGGCGTTTTACGTACACACAAGAATCCTTCATTGACCTTGCGTATAAAGGCATAGCAATGACAGAAGTGCCTCTAAAAATACGAGGAGAGCGTGAATTTGGGAAGTCCCGAGTTGCATCTAACCTTTGGAAATATGGTATAAAGTCAGCAACTATTATATTTCGTGCTGCAAGGGACTATCAACCGTTTTATTTTATTGGTGTGCCTGGGCTTGCGATTTTTGCTGTCGGACTCTTTTCTGGCATGTTCGTTATTTGGCATTTTCTATCTACCGGTGAGACCTCACCGTATCGTTCATTAGTTACAGGCTCTGGAGTTTTATTGATTATTGGGTTTTTGCTTTTCTTTATTTCTCTGCTTGCAGATATGACACACCGGAATCGAATATTAATAGAAGAATCGCTGTATCTTGCTCGAAAGCAAGCATATAAAAAGGAACATGCATAACATATTGTTTATTTCTCGTGCATACGGGGAAAGCGCAGGTGGAATGGAACGCTTAAGTTTTGAGCTTATCTCTGAATTTGAGAAAAAAAATAATTTTGCAGTTACAAAAATAGTTAACAAAACGAAACGTCACGCAAGTCTATTGTCTACGCGTCTATCATCTATCATCTTCGCAATAACCGTTTTACCACAAGCTATTAAGGCGTCAAAAAACGCTGATATAGTCCATATTGGCGACCCGGTATTGTCTGTTGTAGGTTGGTCTATCGCTCGTTTTAGAAAAATACCGGTTGCAGTAACTGTCCACGGGTTAGATGTGGCATATGCAAACGTGTTCTATCGCCTTTATTTGAAGCTTTTTTTTCATTCGTTTACTGCATATATTCCCATTAGTGAATATGCGAAGCAACTTCTTGAAAAACATCGTGTGCGCGGAACAATAACTGTTATTTCCCCAGGGATTCGCGATGATTTTTATGATGCATCGCAAACAAAGCAAGACCTGAGTAAACTTTTGAATCGGGATATATCTCAGAAAACTGTTTTGGTTACTACTGGCAGGCTCGTCGCAAGAAAAGGCCATGCGTGGTTTATATCAACTGTTTTTTCAAAACTCCCACAGAATTTTATATATGTAATAGCTGGAGACGGGGCTGCGCGTGAATCAATTGCTGGTGTGATTGCGTCTCTCGGGCTGCAAAAAAGAGTATTCATGTTGGGGAGAATATCTCACGAAGATCAAAAAACGCTCCTCAATACATGCGATGCGTTTATTCAACCAAATATTGCAGTTGCAGGAGATGCGGAAGGTTTTGGCATTGCACCTCTTGAGGCAGCGTTATGCGGGAAAACAGTATTTGCAGCAAATATCGACGGCATTCCATCTGCAATTCATGATGGTAAAAATGGAACGCTACTCAAATCAGGAAATGCAGATGCGTGGATCAACGCCCTTGCACAATTTACTCCAAAAGAAACTCAGGCACGACAGTATACCCTAGCAACTTTTGGATGGGATACGATTATTAAAAAATATGAACAAGTGTTTAGCGAGTAGCGTATACAATCACATCTCCCGAATCCACAACTTTTTTTAGGCCAGCCACGTTCCAAACGCTTGCATCCTCTTTTGAAAGGAGGAGAAATGAACCCATTGCCAGAATTTCTTGTTGTGCAGTTCTATCTCCGGAATATGCTCGCTCTAGATTTTTTGCGATATCGTCATCTTGTGAAAGCCAGTAATCTTTTGCACGCAGCATAGCGCGACCGGTAAAAAATGGAACAATAAATGGTTCGTTCGGATTAGTAATAACCACATCTTTAGCTGGCACGTGATCTTCAATCCACCAGAGAGCGATTTTCATATTTTGCGTAATACGATGTTCGTCACTTCCAAGGAGGCTTTTGTATGTATTCCCAGCGCTGATACCGATTGGCAATAAGAATATTGCAAAAACAGATACTGCCATAGCCCACCCCGCAATACGTTCGCTCATCGGACGAGTTGTGTGGAAAAGTTCTCGTTTTATCCAATACAGTAGCTGGATACTAAGGGGAAGCAACAGAACAAATCCGATTAAAAAACTATGATATAAAAACCGGGATGCATTTTCCGTCACGATATTACGGTCGCTTAATAAAAAAACGATAAATCCAAGCAGAGAAACTATACCAGCACTAACCGCAATATATTGTTTTCTTGATAGTGAATATAAGGACGCTCCAAGTATAAAGACCGCAGGCAGCCCGGTACGAATCATGTCCATAGCTGAACTTACGGAAAAATGAGGGTTGGTAAATGC
>DATDYZ010000059.1:0-5294 GCA_035288905.1 Candidatus Anderseniibacteriota bacterium
TGACGATGAGCCCAATCATGGCGTACAAAATAGTGTTTTTCGCTTTTTCTGTTTCTCCTTCTTCTCCTTGAGATGTGATATATCTGATACCACCCATAACAAGGTATATAGATGCTGCAATACCTGCGACGACGAGGAGGCCGTTTACGATATTGAGCACGGAAGGGATTAACCCTCCTCGAGCCGTATTCGCAAAGGGGATTGCAGGTTGAAGACCTTGGGCGAGTGCTTCTGGGATTAATTTGATGTTCATATACGACTCACCTCCTTTATACTAATAAATCCTATGCACAAATTATATCACGTTTCTTTCAAATCCAAACATACCGAATTAATGCAGTACCGTTTTCCACCAGCTTCTGCAGGGCCGTCGTCAAACACATGCCCCAAATGAGCTCCGCAATTTTTGCACGTAACTTCCGTACGCTTCATACCCATATCCGTATCTTCTTTTAATTCTACATGTTCTAAATTTGCAGGTTCTGTAAAAGAAGGCCAGCCTGTTCCAGAATCAAACTTTGTATCAGAAGAAAATAACGTGTTGCCACATATAGCGCACGCATACATTCCTTTCGTATGCTCATCTACATATTTTCCCGTAAACGGCGCCTCTGTGCCTTTTTCACGCGCTACTTTATATAGTTCTGGGTCGAGTTCTTTGTCGTGTTTCATATAGATAGTATATAACAAATTTTAAGAAAAATAAGACCCAGCCTTCGCTAAAGCTACGGCCGGTTATCCGCAAAGGCGGATAAAAAAACGCCGCGTATAAAAATGTGTACGCGACGTGAAGGGTAAACACTAACTACGTCCTTGCAGGCTACTTACTCAGCATGTAAAGTGCCATACGCTTACCGTTTATTTTGGCATACTCTACAACACCAAGTACTTTTTTTATATCGTCAGCAAATTTCCATTGGGGCTCTCCCTTACTATTTAGTTCCACCCACTTAAATGTTTTCTTGCTCCACATTCTAAGTTCTCCAACTAAATCCATAAATCGTAAAGATCAATGGTATTAATATACTTCCTATCTTTGTATTCTAACAATACCTCTGATAGTCACTTCACTAAGGCCGTTATCAATACCCCTACCGTCACCACAATACCCCCAAGGACGTTTCCGAGTGTCGGTTTTTCGCCGAGGAATGCGAAAGCGAGGATGATAGTTAACATGACGGATAATTTATCGATAGGTGCAACGCGAGATGCTTCCCCTATTTGCAACGCCTTATAGTAAAACAACCACGAAAGGCCTGTTGCGATAGCAGACAAAATAATAAACGTAAAAGAATATTTTGAAATTTTTGATATATCGCCAATGTTCCCCTGGAACCACACAATAATCCATGCAAAAAATACAATGACAACCGTGCGCAGTGCTACGGCAAGGTTACTATCCACTCCCTTAATTCCTATCTTTCCAAATATCGCAACAAGCGATGCAAAAAATGCGGATAAAATTGCATACACAACCCAGGTCATACAAATAAGTATACTCGCTTTTTCGCATATCAGTTGGTTACATTTTGTAACCAACCAAATCCTCACTAATCATTTTCAACTGGTTACATTTTGTAACCGTTTATTTTTTAATTAACATTTCCGTTCACAAGTCGCTATGAAATTGCGCGGGAGGTGATGGCTACTATGAACACCCCAACGCAATTAAGTACAAAAGAAAGAATGGCAAACCTCCGCGTATCTAAACTTGATATTCCCATCATACTTACCCCTAATTCATCGGGCAATGGCAAAATAATAACTAACGCCCCCAGCACCGGTATTGTCCAGCTCACATACCGTGAATGCAATATGCGCATAAAATGTCGCCTGCGCCATTTGCGCATAAGTGGCTTTACTTCTTCAAATACCGTATGCCGAACCAAATGGAACAATACAATATCTACAAACGATGAACCTGCACCCGCTATGAGCACAAGCTGCCAAATAGGCATTCCATCCGCAAGTGCCACAATAAAAAAAGTTCCAATCACAAACGTAAAACTGGAAACAAACAGCATGCCCGCAAAAAAGGCGCCGATGGGCTCCGAAAAACCAATTTCGTACAAAAAATCTTGCACCGAAAAAAGCGATGTAATCAATAAAAGTAACAGTGTACTTGCAACTACTGATACTATTGTCCATCGAAGCTTCCCAAATACCTTGCTCATGCAGTTCCCCTCTGCTGTTCAACGGCGCCTTGCAAACAAGCCAATACTTGTTCTGGTCGCATAATATTTTTTGCAATTGTTTCTTTTGTAGCTCCGGCAGTTTGAATTTGCAGATCCCCAAACTTCAATATATTTGCGAGTATTCCTTTCACTTCAATCTTTATATCCTCAATGTTTTCCATTGGAACTGTTACCTCGTCATGCGTAAACAGCACAATTTGCTCCATATCAATAAAACGCTTATTGGTAATAACAAAAACATCCAAATAATAATTTGTCCACATCACAAAAAACATCACCCACACAAACAAAAGCCATGTCGCACTTACAAAAAAATACATACTTGCAACTACTGTCGGAAATATATAGAAAAGAATCAAGGGCAAAACAAGAAGCGGAATAAGCGCTAAGGCAAAAAGAATCACCGCATGAATAACAATCATCAGCCAATGTTTCCGCACTTCCATAAGAACCTTTTCATCCGCCTGAAGAGTAATCATATTGTTTGGAACATTGCTACAGCCATAATGAAGAGAAATACAATCGACGCACTATAATACAATATCCTCATCACAGATAACACTCTAGAACGAGTAACATATCTCCTCCAATGATATTCAAGTACCAAACTCATAATGATAAAAAAAATAAGGGAAGTCGCAATGATGATTTCAAATACCATATAGAAATTGTACCAGAAAAAAAGCCCCTATACCTTATGTATAAGAGCTTGGTATGCATTTCTGCATTCAGTGCACGTAGAGATATGTTGCAATATCACGCCTCGTTGGCCTACAGGAACAGCTGAAGCGCTTCGCAGGTAATCTGGCAAAAGTCGCTGTATTTCAGCACAAGGCGCATCTGGCATGAGTGTTTTATTACTATCTTTCATAACCCTTCCTTCTAAAAAAAGAACAACTTGTTACTTGGGATATACTGTATAGCATGGTGTTTATATATAGTCAAGCTGCTTTATCCTTTCCTACGGTACTTTTTTTAAACTCATTTCTCTGCTTATTTAACTGCTTAAAATATGCTGCAATATCACTTGCAAATTCCGAACTCGGCTTGCCAGTCATCTTATTAATATATTTTTCCCCGGCAGACAATTCCAGATACACACCAATGGAATCCACCTGCGAAATATTGTGTTCATGGGCATAATGAAAAATTCCTGCTTGAAACTCATGGAAATAGTCTTCGTTTTCTTGAGTAACTCCTACCTCACGATGATACCACCCGCGCTCTTTTGTATCTGAATCGTTAAAACTTGCTGGCTTCACTTGTATAAAAAAAGTGTTCCCTTCAGGACTTGTTGCAATCATGTCAATTTTATCTTTTGCATCAACTCGTGGATCATCTTCAAACGTAATTTTCCACCCATTTACTTTACTCAAAATATATTCCAAAGCTACTGGGCGCAACACACCATTTTTTACTGGTTCTAAAGACCTACGAGCTTCCTCGGAATTTGGACGTACACTGCGAACACGAGCTTGAAACTCCCAAAATTTCTGTGCTGCTAAAAATGCTTTTTCGGAATTTTCGCGAGTTCCATCACTTGTGTGATTGATGCGTGCAAGATATTGAATCGCTTCTGATTGCCATTCAATATCTCGTTGTAACTTTTCGGATAAATTATAATCGGCCGTTCTCCGACCCCCCCCTTTTTCAGCAAGCGCGAGGTCATTTGCCATCCAGCTATGAAATGCAACGTTAATAATTGTTTTTGCATCTTCTGGTTCATGCTGATTTTCTGCAACACGTAAACAAAAAAGTCGATATTGTTCAAACGATTCCATATAGGCGGGTAGTTTTTCTCTTGTTAATGGTTCATGTTTTTTTACTCCGGCTTCCTCAAGTGAATTTTCTCGAGCATCTTGAATGCCCTTATTAAAGAAAACTTCGGGAGTAAAATCAATTCGAAATTCATGCGATTCGCTCTGGCTTTTTTCTTGCGGTACTGTAGATGGTCGCTCAAAACTCATACAAAAATTGTACTCCTATGCCCCTACCGTCTCAACAGCATTGATCCGAGCAGTAACGCAAGAGAAGAAAGCACAATTGCTCCGCCGGCTGGGATGTTGAGATAATACGCCGCAAATAACCCAGCCCATACAGAAACAAAACCTAACCCCACCGCATAGAAAACTGTTGCCTTAAAACTTCGAGCGACTTGCATCGCAGCAATTACAGGAATTACCATAAGCGCCCCCACCAAGAGTGCTCCAACAATGCGCATAGAAAGCGCAACCGTAACAGCAGTCAAAATCATTAACATGCTATTCATTACTTTTGCCGGAACTCCCTGCACAATTGCAACTTCTTCTTCGAAGGAAAGAAAAAAGAGTTCTTTATAAAGCAAAATAATAATTCCACCAACTGTAACCCCGAGTCCAGCAATTACCCATACATCAATATTCTGCACCGTAGCAATACTTCCAAATAAATAAGAAAATAAATTCACATTGAATCCATTTGCAAGACCAATAAGCGTAATAGCAACCGCCAACCCCCCAGATAAAAATATCGCGAGAGCAGATTCTCCAGACAGCCGTTTACTTGAACGCAGCTGCTCAATCAGCAACGCTGCAATAATCGTGGTTCCAAGCGCCGTATATACCGGATAGATTCCTGTTATAAGCCCTATCGCAACACCGGCCAATGAAACATGCGCAAGACTATCTGCAATTAACGAATATCGCCTTGCAACAAGAAACGTTCCTATGAGCGGAGCGAGTAATCCAATAATTGCTCCCGAAGAAAATGCTCGTACCATGAAACTGTACGTAAATATTTCAAGCATAGGTATTAGTGTTCATGATGAATAAACTTCTTCCCCTTCCCGTACATTTGCTCCGCATAATTTCCCTCAACAAATTTTTCCGGATTACCATGGTATACAAGCGTCCTGTTCATGCAAAGTAAACTCGTTACTTCCCGAACAACAACTTCAACATCATGCGATACGATAATAATCGCCAGATTTTTTTCTCTCCTTAAATTTGCAAGCAGTATATAAAACTCTTCTTGCGATGCCTCATCCACACCTACCGTCGGTTCGTCTAATATTAAAAGTTTAGGCTCGCTGGCAAGTGCTCGTGCAATAAACACGCGCTG
>DATDYZ010000060.1:0-32940 GCA_035288905.1 Candidatus Anderseniibacteriota bacterium
GGGCCACGTCAACAAATGAAGCACAATAAATATTCTATTGTAGGGTGGTTTGTACGCCAGGCAATGGAAAACAAAAGTATTACGGTGTTTGGCGACGGAAGCCAAGAGCGCGATTACTTATATGTAGACGACATAGTTGATGCGTTTATCGAGCTTACAATGCATGGCGTTTCTGGTGAAGTGTATAACATTGGAACGCAAGAGCGGGTAACGTTTGGTGGCATGGTAGATGCTGTGCTCGCAGAAGTTGGAACTGGAACCAAGATAAACATCCCGTGGCCAGAAAGTTATGAAAAAAATGAAACAGGAAATTACGTTGCCGATACGTCGAAAATTGAGAAAATCACCAGCTGGAAACCATCTGTTTCTCTTCAACAGGGAATCAAACAAATGGTCGCATATTACAAAGAAAACAAAGAAAAATACTGGTAATTCATTCTATCGCCCTCTCCCTAGACGGGGAGAGGGATGGGGTGAGGGGTATCGCCTTTGCGCAATCTTGCATATTATACCGTTTTGTGGTAAGAAAGGACTTGGTGGACGATCGATGCTTTGTTCATTTTGAACGGGATCTGGCTTGTCCGCCACCCTGGGTGAGAAAATGAGTGCGATGTTCCATTTTGGAACGAAAAGAGATTTTTCTCACCCTCTTTCTTCAGTGAATTTCAAGAGTGGAATTTTCCGAAGAGGGTACGAGCGGGTTATTGTTCTTCTGAACGTTGGTTGCCGTGTGCTCTCTAATCTTCCCACCGTCGCCAAGGGCTATGGTGGGCAAGGGGTGGACGAATGATCACCTGTTCTTTTGAACGCGAGGCATGTTGTCCACCACCCTGGGTGAGAAGATTGTCGGCCTGTTTCTTATTGGAACGAATAAAGACCTCTCTCACCCTCTTTCTTTAGAGAGTTTTAGTTTGTAAAACTTTCTGAAGAGGGTACGTAATGGGTGCTGTTCTTTTGAGCGTGTGACTCGATGTACTCTCAATCTTGGTGGATGACGTAATTCGTGTTCTTTTGAGCGAGCGTGAAACTATCCGCCACTCGGGGTGAGAAGAGGAGTCCCGTGTTCCTTTCTGGAACGAGAGTTGCTCTTTCTCACCCCCTTTCTTCAAAATTCATTATTTTATTAGTGTATTTCGAAGAGGGTACGTAAAATCGCATGTTCATTTGAACGAAAGCCGTGATGTATTCTCTAATCTTGGTGGACGAGCATTGTCATGTTCGTGTGAACGGAAAAGGAGTTGTCCGCCACCCGGGGTGAAGATACTTGGATTGTCCATATTTGGACGAAATCCACAATTTCACCCCCTTTCTTCAGACAAATTCAACATTGGATTTTTCTGAAGAGAGTATGTTTGGAGGAATGTTCTATTTTGAACGAGCGATCGAGTATATTCTCTAATCTTCCCACCGTCGCCGAAGGCTATGGTGGGCAAGGGGTGGACGATGATTATCATGTTCATGTGAACGGGAAATGCGATGTCCGCCACCCGGGGTGAGAAGAGAAAACGAATGTTTCTATTAGGAACTAATGCCGTACTTTCTCACCCCCTTCTTTAGAGAATTTTAGTAGGTAGAATTTTCTGAAGAGGGTACGAGTTAACACGTGTTCTTTAGAACTGAAATGAAGTTGTACTCTCTAATTCTGGTGAACGATTGCGCATGTGTTCTTTTGAACTTTAGTCGCATTGTCCGCCATCCCCGGGTGAGAAGAATGAAAGTCTGCTCCTTCTCTGAACGAGCTAGCTTATTTCTCACCCCCTTTCTAAAGTATTTTTAGACTCAGAATGCTTTAGAGAGGGTGCGAAGACGAGCCGGTTCTTTTTGAACGTATCGCAAAATGTACTCTCTAGTCTTCCCACCGTCGCTGAAAGCTATGGTGGGCAAGGGGTGGACGAAGATTGCCATGTTCTAAATGAACGCATGAACGGTTGTCCTCCGCCCGGGGTGAAGAACGTATCGGTGTTCATATTTGGACGAGAGGATGCTTTTCACCCCCTTTCTTTAAAACACTTTATTCAGTTAGTGTGTTTTGAAGAGAGTACGTAAATTGCACTGTTCTTTTTGAACGTACATGGATGGGTGCTCTCTATATTGGTGGACGACGTAATTCGTGTTCTTTTGAAGGTAAAATGAGATGTCCTCCACCCCGGGTGAGAAGATTGTCGGCCTGTTTCTTATTGGAACAAATAAAGACCTCTCTCACCCCCTTTCTTTCAAGAATTTCAGATATTGTCATGCCGGACCTGATCCGGCATCCACGTAGATTCCGGCTCGGGGGCCGGAATGACAAACTGGAACTTTTTGAAGAGAGTACGTAAATTGCACTGTTCTTTTTGAACGTACATGGATGGGTGCTCTCTAATTTGGTGGACGATCCGTTTCGTGTTCACTTTTTGAACGTAAGGAGCCCTGTCCGCCACCCGGGGTGAGAAGATTCGAATTTTGTTTCTTATTGGAACGATTCGTGCACTTTCTCACCCCTCTTTTTTACTCAAAATATGGTATTGACAAACTTAATAAATAGGAGTATTTTGCAACTGTTCTCTACAATTTAGGAAGTCTAATGTTAGAAAGGAGCCACGATGACACTTCGACCAGCTACGGTACTTATTGACCTTGAGGGTATAGTGCGGATGGATAATGCAGCGAGAAGACCAGAGCTAAAAATCGAATGGTTGATTCGAGGTATTAACCAATCTTTTCCAGAACAGGGAGTTGTTGCACATGCCGTAAGGGCGTTCGCTCGAACAGTGCATGTTGAAGCTGAAAGAAGGCGACTTATTAGCTCTCTTTTTGAGAGTGCACAGTTCCATTGTGTTTGGTCGGACGAAAAAGCTGACATAGCTCTTAAGCAGTTTGTGTCAGAGCATCTTATCGGCGTGCTTGATGACCCAAAGCCGGTTATTATCTTGATCGCTAATGACCAGCATTTTGTTAAGGATGTTGAACGGCTAAAAGCTCACGGTTATGAAGTCTGGGCCATGGGAACTGGGATGGGCAAGAGACTTAAAGGCTCTGCTACGAAAGTCGTTTTCCTTCAAGAAGTCTTAGGAAGGTTTCGGCTCGATTAAGGACAGATTGAGAACAGTTATGCCGTATGGTTTTGCCCAGCGGTATTTTTTTATCAAAACGCCAACACTATTTATCGTATTTCACAGACTATGATGTTGCGCGGCGAACCAAGCTTGTACATAACAGCGTTTTATGCTATGAGTGAGGTTGGTGGACGATCCATAGTATGTTCATCTGAACGGAAAGGGAGTTTTCCGCCACCCGGGGTGAAGAGATGAGGCCTGTTTCTTGTTGAAACGAGAGCATGACTTTCTCACCCCCTTTCTTTCAAGGATTTCACTATTGGAATATTTTGAAGAGGGTACGTAAAATCGCATGTTCATTTGAACGAAAGCCGTGATGTATTCTCTAATCTTGGTGGACGATCCGTTTCGTGTTCACTTTTTGAACGTAGGGAGCCCTGTCCGCCACCCGGGGTGAAGAGCTTATCGCTGTTTCTAATTGAAACGAAGACAGAGTATTCACCCCTCTTTTTTTGTCAAAATTACCCTTGACATGATATATTAAAATGTGCTATGAAATGACTCACGGCAATGGTTGCCGTGAATGTGGATACGCCCCTGCGAGTGTTTCTTAAAGAAACGAATGGAGTTCTGTATCCACAATGTTTTTTGACAATTTACAGGAGTGTTGAAATGACGAGGTATATTGGAATTCGGCACCGCCGAAAGGCGACAAAAGAAGGCGAAGCGCGGCCGACAACGGTTGCAATTCGTATTGGTGACAAGGTTCAGATTCATGATCTTGAAACTGAAACGGACGAACTCGATTTCTTGATGGCTCGATTCCCCGTGGAATGGAAGAAGCTTGATGACGGGGAAGAAGTTGTTTGGTTTGACGCCAAAAGTGCGCCAAATGGTATTCATCCGCACCATTGCAAGTGGCGCACGGTGAAAAGGGGTGAGGATTCTACTGATCTGGAGCTCGACCGACTCCTTGAGGGTGCTGACGGAACAGTACGCTACCTCATGAAAGTGCCATCAGTGTTTGAAGGCCTTCGGACTAGAGATAAGGTTGGCATGGTGCTTGGTGGGTCAGGTGATCGATTTGCTGCGGCGCTTTCGCGCAGGGGTGAATCGATTGGATCAACCGTATGGCGAATTCCACCGTTTGTACTGAAGGCTTTGCGAGGTGAAGTGAGCAAGGATGATGATCATCTTTTGCTTGCGAGCCTGGTTGAGACGAAACTGAGTTCGTTCTACCTCTTGCGTCTTCGTGATCGCGAAGGAATTCGCGTGAAAGAAGCGCTTGATATTCGCCAACAAGCGATGAAAGCGCGAATTTCGTGCGAACAGCAAATGTTGCAAGCACTTATCGGACATGCGTTTTTGAGCGAAGAAGGCCACTTTCCTGAAGGCGTGATCAAAGAAGAATTTGATCGCTTGAAGGCGAATGACCAGATTTTCAAGGCTCTGGAGGCCGAGGAAAATCGTCGCGACAAAGAACTGGATAAGGCTGTGAAAGCAGTCGAAATCTGGGACAAAATTTTTGGCCCAATTCAGGGTTGCGGATCTCGGTTGGCAGCTGGCCTTATTGCTCCAATCGGCGATATTCGTCGGTTCTTGGTTGAACCGGATGCTAACAGGATGCAAGAACTGTACGCACGAAGCGAACAGTTGGAACAGGACGGACAGTTTGTTCGGGACAGAGTATATGTTGCAGATCGGATAACTTCCGATATGAAACATTTCAAGGTTCTTCAAATCGTTCGTTCCTGGCAGGAAAGAAATGGGCATACAGCGGAAGCGCAGATGCTCACGGAAGCAATCAACTGCCATCGTGAACGTCATAAGCTTCGACGCGCCGCTCATAACAAGGGCAAGGCCAAGCTGAAGGCGTTCTGTGGTGTTCATTGTATCAACGGCAAGTTTGCAAGGCGCCGTGTGGGTCAAGTTTCGAATTGGAACCCGGCTGCACGGCAGGCGCTTTACTTGCTCGGTGAGCAATTCAATCGCCGTCCAGAATCCGTATGGGGCAAGAAGCTTTTGGAATACAAAGCCAAACTTCGTGTCGTACATCCGGAGGTTATTGAAGAGGACGGTAAGAAGCGATTCACCAACGGGCACATTCACAAAATGACTCTGTGGCGTACGCTGACAAAGTTCGTGGAAGCGCTATACAACGCGTGGACACGGATTGAAAAGGAGCAGAGTGGAACAATCCACATAGCTTCAACTGAAAGTGCCGCGGCATAACCCATGTAAAATCACATCGTGATCACGTGGTAACCCGGCAAATTGTTCTTTAGGCGGACGAACGTTTTGATGATCATTTGATCGATCTGTCGCTTGTCTGCTTCCCGGGTGAGATGCGTAAAAACCATCTCACCCTCTCTCTACAGTATTTTATGTTTAGAATATTTTAGAGAGAGTACGACAATGGATATGTTCTTCGAACGAGACATGTATTGTACTCTCTAATTTTTCCACCATCGCCGAAGGCTATGGTGGACAAGGGGTGGACGATTCTGACGCTGTTCTTTTGAACGCAGTAACGCATATCCGCCACCCAGGGTGAGAAGATTAGTGGCCTGTTCCTTCTTGGAACGATCGCAAACTTTTCTCATCCTCTCTCTAAAGTATTTTTGGTTTAGAATATTTTAGAGAGTGTACGATTGAAGCCGTGTTCATTTGAACGTATTTATTCTTGTACTCTCCAATTCTGGCGGACGAGTTAGCGCTTGTTCTTTTGAACGTGGGTGCAGGTGTCCGCCACTCGGGGTGAGAAGATTGAAGGTCTGTTCCTATCTGGAACGATTCTAGATGTTTCTCACCTCCTTTCTTTAAAGTGCTTCACCTGTCGTCATGCCGGACTTGATCCGGCATCCACGCGACATGGATTCCGGCTCAGAGGCCGGAATGACACGATGGAGTTTTTTGAAGAGAGTGCGAAAGGCGTGCTGTTCTTTTCGAACGTGACTTGTCGTGTACTCTCTAATTCTGGCGGACGAAAGATCAACTGTTCATTTTTTTTGAACGATTCGATGGATCTTCGCCACTTGGGGTGAGAAGAGGAGATTTTTGTTCCATTTTGGAACGATTGAACGTCTTTCTCACCCCCTTTCTTTAGAGAACTTTATTTAGGTAAAGTCCTCTGAAGAGAGTACGATGTACGGAATGTCCTTTTGGACGACAAGTATAATGTACTCTCTAAATTTGGTGGACGAGGCATGATCTGTTCTTTTGAACGTTGGTTACGATGTCCGCCAACCGGGGTGAGTGGTGCAATGCATTATTCACCCCTCTTTTTTGCATAACCTTGACAATGCGATACCAGGTGTGCTATATGTAACGTAGTTGTTCATTTTATTTGTATTGTACCTGCAAACAAGCCCCCCGCAGGTAAGCAACCTCCCCCGGACGCTTGCCTTTCCACCCTGTCCCTATGTGTAGGAGAACCAGACCCATGTTAGTACTTTCGAGGAAGAAGGATGAGAAGATCGTAATTGGCGATTCAATCACTATTATGATCATCGAAATCCGTGGCGACAAAGTTCGCATCGGTATCGAAGCTCCTCGCGATGTCACTGTGCATCGCGAAGAAGTGTACGAAGCCATCAAGCGTGAAAACGCGAACGAAGCCAAGCTACATGAATAATCAGGAGCTTTGGCGGTGAACGCAAATAACGAGCCGGTACCAATTTAATTGGGGCCGGCTTTTTTTCTTTCTATCTATCTTCTTGTGTGACTAGCCATGTTTGCACCAGGTTTGTTTTTTTGTTGTTACTTTGCATATAAAATATGCTTTTTGATTTATCCCCAAATGTAAGGTGTCCTGTTGCCTTTGCTGTGTCTATTACACGAGAAACTGGGTGGTCTCGTGTATCTATTTCTGAAAATACTAGCGAGTTATTTGTTTCAAAGAGTATGTGAAGGCTATCAGGGAACCATCTGGGGTTGGCGATAGAACCAGAGAGGCGAGTTATAAGATGCAATTCTCCCATCGGAACTGCGAATAGTCGTTCATTTGCAACGTTGTATATAGAAAGCTCGGTAGGTGCTGTTTGTACAAGGAGTAATTTTCCATCTGGTGACCAAGACATGTCTTCTGCGTTTGGAGATATAGTTGTACTATCTCCATTTATATTTTGTATAGTCAGTTCTCCATTTACGAAGAGTAGCCCTACCGTGTCGTCACTACCCACTGATATTTTTTTTAACGCCTTTCCTGTGTCTTGAGCGAGTATTCGAGTACCGTTTGAGCGGAGCTGCAGCGCACCAAGTTCATTTTCAAATGTTTGGTAATACAGAGTGCGGCCTGCGACTGTGAATAAGTTGATATTCTTTTTGACTATTTCCAAACTGCTGGTGCTAACCGTATAAGAAATAAGGGAACGATTTTTATCGAGTGCATAGATGGCGTTGGCTGTAGTTGGGCTCCAATGGATAGTCGTGAATCCTGTGAATTCTTTGCTGGGAATTTTTACGAGTGATGTAGCATTTACGCGAAATAGTTGATAGGTATTTTTTGGAAATGTGACAAGTATGTGTGAGCCATCTGGTGACCAGGAAATTGCTGTAGCGCGGGCTCCGAGTTTTTCTTCGCGCATGATTAATGCCCCAGTTTCGTCAATAACAAACAGTGTATTTTTATTTGTTGTGACGGCAATTAGAAGATTATTTGGCGAAGGTTCAAACTGAGTGACGTTTCGGGCAACGAGTGTAGTTTCAAATAGGGACGGTAAAAGCTGAATAGAACGAATATCCATTGCCTGGTTTGCTTTTACTTCGAGTTGTTTTTCCCAAGCTGTGTACCCCTCTTTTGTTATTTGTATTGTTGCCATGCCCGGATCAATATTTGGAATAGAACGGGGGAGTGTGCCATAGGCAGTGCCATTTACAGATATGCTTGCGTGGTCTGGGGTAGCATCGGCGAGTATTACACCAACTGAGCGAGAAATACCAGAAGATGCCTGAGGCCTATATCCAATGGCGTACAATATGACCAATGGAGCGATAATGACAAACGCGGCGCCCGAGGTAAACAGCATGAATTTTCGTATATAGATATTCATTCCCCTATAATACTCCAATTGAAACTTGTCGCCATATCCGGTATCCTCAGCCATATGTATCTGACTATACAAGAGTCTCGCGGTCTATCTGGTGAAATACCGGTATATGGGTCAAAAAACGCTTCATTACCCCTATTGGCAGCTTGTTTATTAACATCGGAGACTGTTACGCTGCACAATATTCCCGCTATTCGTGACTTATTTTCTATGAAAGAAATTATGACATCGCTTGGGGCGAGCGTTGTGCAAGAGGGGGATACGGTACACATAACGGCGACAACAGTTGCGACAAAAGAAATATCCGCTGATGTAGTTGGAATGCTGAGGGGGTCTATTTTATTACTCGGTGCGTTGCTTGGTAGAAATAAAGCGGTTACACTCCCTCTTCCTGGAGGTGATATTATAGGCGCGCGTCCTATTGATGCTCATTTAGATGTGTTTGAACAATTAGGAGCTCATGTTGAGGCAATAGATGATCATGTAACTATAGACGGGAAAGACATGAAGGCAGGTACGGTTGTATTAAAAGAATTTTCTGTAACTGCAACGGAAAACGTATTGCTGGTCGCATCTACGTTGCCGGGAACGACAACAATCCATATAGCGGCAGCGGAGCCACATGTGGTCGCATTATGTGGCCTACTACGTGCAATGGGTGCGGATATTTCCGGAGACGGTACCCATACTATTATTGTGCAAGGCATTGAGAAACTTCATGGTGCGCAGGTTACGAATATTCCTGATATGCTTGAAGCTGGATTTTTTATCTTGCTTGCAGCTGCAACACGAAGCGAGCTTACTGTTACACATGTTCCTGTTGATCA
This sequence comes from Candidatus Anderseniibacteriota bacterium, assembly GCA_035288905.1. Classification (GTDB taxonomy): domain Bacteria; phylum Patescibacteriota; class Andersenbacteria; order UBA10190; family UBA10190; genus HO2-45-11b. The sequence goes on from DATDYZ010000060.1 coordinate 8,911, forward strand.
TCTTTTATTATTTTTCAAAAAATGTGAAGAAATTGGAATACAGTATAAAATTTCTGGTACTAGTGTAACAGTATTCCCTAGTGAACTGAAACCGTTTAAGATGCAAGTATTACCTTTCCCTGGCATACCCACAGATTTACAAGCGCCTTTTGCAGTTATTGCAACACAAGCACATGGAAGTAGCTTAATTCATGACCCATTGTATGAAGGTCGATTTAAACATATTTTTGAACTGGAAAAAATGGGAGCCAAGGCCGTGGTGTGCGACCCCCATCGTGTGATTATTAACGGGCCAACGCAGTTAGTTGGTAGGAGGATTCCAAGTCTTGATTTACGATCTGGAGCAACGCTTATTATCGCTGGTTTTATTGCAAAAGGTACAACAACTATTGACCAAGCAGAGCTTATTGGAAGAGGATATGCGAATATTGTGCCGCGCCTGAAGGCAATTGGAGCCAATATTGAACAGCACGACTAATGGCTCTGACACGGAAAATTGCAATTGATTTGGGGACGACGAGCACCCTGATGTACGTTCCTGGAAAAGGAATTGTACTCAATGAGCCATCTATTGTTGCAGTTTCACAGCAAGACAACGCCGTGCTTGCGGTTGGGAGTGATGCGTATGCAATGATTGGCCGGACTCCTGAAGGTATTATTGTTCATCGTCCGCTTAAAGATGGAGTTATTGCTGATTATAGAGTGACGGAAGCGATGCTGCGATACCTATTAAAAAAGACGGGTGCATCTGTTCGTTTTCTGCGACCAGAAGTTTTAATTTCTGTTCCTGCAGGAATTACGAGTACGGAGCGCAGGGCAGTGGTAGATGCAACTCTTTCCGCAGGAGCTAAAGAAGCTTATTTAATCAAGGAACCCGTTGCGGCTGCTATTGGTGCTAGTATTCCTATTGGAGAAAGTTCTGGACACATGATTGTTGATATTGGAGGAGGAACTACAGAAGTAGCGGTGATTTCACTCGGAGGTATTGTAGTTGCGCATTCTGCTCGCGTGGGTGGAAATGTATTTGATCATGCAATAGCTGAGCATATTAAAAAAAGATACGGTATTGTGATTGGGGAAAAGACTGCAGAAGATATTAAGAAACAAATTGGATCGGCAGTTCCAGACGACCAGGCAGATTCATTAAGTATTCGGGGAAGAGATTTGGCGACAGGGTTACCTCGAGAAACTGCTATTTCTTCCTTTGAAGTAACAGAAGCATTGCGCGACCCTCTTTTAGAAGTATTACAGGCAATTAAATATGTATTACAAGATACGCCTCCGGAGCTTGCTGCTGATATTATTGATAAAGGCATTGTGGTCAGTGGGGGAGGAGCACTGCTAAAAAATATAGATCAGCTTATTTCACGCGCGACACAAGTGCCATGCTATATAGCTGATGATCCGCTTGTGTGTGTGGTAAAGGGGGCAGGTGCCGCGCTAGAAAACCTCGAGGCTTATAAACGAAGCATTTTACTGACGAAGTGACAACGCATAGTTTCCCCTCTCCCCATATGGGGGAGAGGGCCTAGCCCGCAGGCAGGGGTGAGGGCTGTCGAAAGCGTTGTGGGTTGCCCTCACCCTAACCCTCTCCCCAATTGGGGAGAGGGGAACGTCTAACAAGCGTCCATACAATACCAACAATCGTCAGTAAGCTAATAGTTATTCCCTCCCACATTCCTGGCGGTATATAAGAAAATTCTATTTGTGCATCTCCTGGCTCTACACTGATTGCGGGGCGATTTCGAATTTCGTTTGCGGGAATTCCATTCACGAACCAGCCTTTTGCATAGTTTGCATTTAAAATTGCATTTGTTTTTTTGGTAGTGTGTGTTTGCAGAATAACGTTGTTTGGAGTCCACGTTGTAATACTAAAGGTAGCTTTCGGATCATTATCGAAAGATAGTATGCCTTTATTTCCTTCATCGGTTATGATCTCAACTGCAGGATTTGGCCCGAGTACAGAGCAGTATGTCATGTTTCCATACCCTGCAAGTGTTGCATCGTAGCCGCGAGTATAATCTACCCCCTCGTGCCGTGTCTTGTAATCAAATGGACTGTATGCAATAGGGTATGGAGCTTTATTAATAGCTCTTGTTACATGAGGCAATACGAATGCCTGAGAGGCGAGTGGATACGCAAGGCTCATGATATCTATACTTGCTAAGGTAAGTAGAAGCATCGCAGCTATTCTCATGAGGCGAGACTGCTTTTGTATACTGTCTAAGCCGAATCCTGCAAGAAGTGACAGGGGTATAATTGCAAATAAGATAAATCGAGAGATGTTTGAGCGTGGGATAAAGGGAAGTTGATCAAACAGTGGCTTCAGGAGTGGTCCGCAAGATGATATCAGTATTGCGACCATGGCGAATATACTCAGTGTTCGGACAATGCGATTGTTTCGATATGCAATACATCCAATGATTGCAAGAATAAGAATAATGGGTCCGATATATGCTCCATATTCGTGCCACCCGCTCCCTTGATTAAGTATAATATCTTCAGCTCCATATAAAATTCTTCCTAAAAAAACATCATGAAGATTTTTCAACGTATATGCAGAACTTGCATACGCGGTATCTTGAAATTGCCGTATCCAGAGGGCGACTGGTATGAGTTTTATAGACGCAAGACCGATTGCAAGCATACCCGCGATAGTAGATATCAGCATTGCACGTTTTTTATATTGTACAAAAAATGGCATCAGAAGAAATGCTCCTGCTGTATACATAAGAAGATATATTCCCCCTTGAAAAAACATAAGAGCAAGAAGAATTGCAATACTCATTGTTGCATACATTTGTTTTTTGCCTGCACTTCTGTATGCGCTCAGCCAGAACAGTAGAACCCATGGAATATACATGGCCGCTAGTATGTTTTGATGCCCCTCGACAATTTCTAGGAGATTCACTGTACTAAACGATATCGTAAGAGAAGCAGCCAGTGCGCCTAAGACGCCTATGCCGATTTTACGGGCAAGGAACAGTATGCCAAGAGCAATAGTGGCAATGGATACATAGATCGATAGTTTTAATCCTAGTGGTGTTCCGAATACTAGTTCGAGTAAAAAGAGGGGAGAAAGGGCTGGAAATTCTGGGTCGCCGAGCGCAGATGTTCCCCCACACGTGTAGGGGTTCCAGAGTGGAAATTCGTGAAACTCTGTAATACTACTGCGAATATTTGAATGCATTGAAAAGTAATAATCCCAATCTGAAATTCCAAGATCGCCGTAAGAAAACCAGAATGGAAGAAGCGCTAATGGAGTAATAAGCACACAGAGAACAGAAGCAGCACTCCACCGATATTTAGGTAATCGTGTAACAAGAAATGCACCCAAGGCAAAAATAATTCCTACGAGTATTCCTTGCAGTGTTTCAAAGGGGAAGGGCATAAATAGTGCCTATGAATATCTTTTCGCCATTTCCCGCTGCTTTGAAATCCTTTATTTTTTTCCAAGTGGGCGGTATTTGTTTAAAGACGTTATTACCATTTGTTACTATTATTGTTTTTAGTAAATTATTCGCGAGCCATTCTTGCTCCATTTCAGGGGTTGGGTTGTCTTCATCAGGAAAATACTTTGCATCTGGGTCAAAGTAGAGTCTTGCGGGCAAATATGCTTGGTCAAATCCTATAGGGCCGGGCAATGTACGTGCTGCCCGTGCAGCTCGGTAGGTAACGGAGTCGAGCGCGACGTTTTCGTTATACCTATCCAGTTCTGCGTTTATATTCTCGAGTAAAAAAACAGCGATAATGAAAAATGGAAGTGTAGATACTGCTATGGCACTTGCAGTTGTTATTTTTTTGGCTTGAGGAATTTGCGACATGAGCGCAGTTGCAATCATGAGAACAATAATCGGATATGATTGCTGATAATGTTTTGGAAACGGATGAAACCAAGTTGCAATTCCGAGCTGAGAAAGAAGTACAATAAAAAGAACGATACCCTTCCATTTTGTTTCTATGAGAAATACCGGAACACTTCCAAAAATCCATCCCGCGGTAATAACGGGGAGAATGCCACTGAGTTGGGGTTTAAAGTAAATTGCGAATAGTGCTGCAAGGATCCATGCTACCCCTATACCTACAGAAAGTATAGATCCACTTGAAATACGTTTCGCGTATTTTAGAAGCAGATACCAAGCCCAAAGGGTTATGACAGATACTATAAACAGGGGATTTGTCAGCCGTATTCGTTCGAGGGTATCCCAAGATGGCTTCCACATAGAGCCGATAATGCCCCATGTTGCTCCTGCTGAATCTTGAAATGCGAGGAATGAATCTACTATTTGAAGTCTGTCTCCTTCAAAATATTCCGTATACAATGGATGACCATATGAAATAGTGTTATGCAGAAAAAAAGGCAATACTAGTACTAGTGCAGGTATATACATCCATGCAAATCGTTTTACTGATCTTCCGACATAACATTCGTATATAAAAGAACAGATTCCAAGTACGGCTGCAAACATAAACCCTTCTTGTCGTACCATTGCGCCGTACCCTAAGCAAAGTCCAAAGGCTACGTATATCCAGATTTTGTTTTGCGTGTATGCTTTCAAGAAAAAGAACAGCGAGGCTAGTAATAGCGCGGTATATAACGTATATGGCTCTGGGCGTAAACTTGTCCAAAAGTAATCTTTTTGAAACGCAAGAATTGCACTTGCGGTGAGTGCAGTAGGCCATGAGAGATGAAGAATTCGTGCGATTGCTGCAATAAGGATAATGCCTAAAATACTCGCAATAATTTGAATATATCGCATAACTTCCTGATCGTTAAATACACCAGATACATAAAAAGGGGTGAGAATAAGTGGGTAGCCAGGCAAGCGCTTTGTGTTTGCAAAAGGGTTTTGGAATTTGCTTATGGTTTGGCTTATAGAGAGATAGTTATATGCATCTCCTCCACTTACTCCTCCGAAGTGGGGTACTACAAATGCTCGAGATGCAAACGCAGCGATTACGATAATACCAAAAGCAATCAACCACATTTTTTTTGTATGGGGCAAAAGAGTTGATGCTGCTAAAAAAAGTGATGCAATAATTGCAATGCACACCAGTTTCCAATTAGTCGCCTTATTTTGGACAACAATTAGGGCAAATTTCCATACGGGAACCCGCTCTTGTAATGCAATTGCCGCAATGTTTTCTTTCGGATCAAAGCGCAGTCCGGTAGGGTTTTTGCTCGTGGCATCTCTTGCCGAAAACCTGATTTCAATATCATGACCGCCAGCGATGGGCTGATGTTCAAATGATGCATATGAAAACGTATCGTCCATAATAGATTCTTTTGGAATAATTTGAGTAGCGATTGTTTGCTTTGTGGACGTATTAATCACTTCTACGGTTACATCCGTTGGTGTATTTGATTTTCGTAGATTTACGAGGATGGCTCCTATTTTAAAAATGGGCCCATTTTTTATTATTCTTTCAGTTTCTGTTTTATCCGCATATAGTATGTGATGTGCGTTGTAGGAATCTACGCCGTACGAGAGGATACGATTTTGACGTACCTGTATAAAAAGAGATCCGATGAGAAGCGTTATTCCAGCCATTATAAAATATGCTCTTTTATGCATTTCTCGAGTATACCAGTTTTTGGTACTGTTTGGAGTATGTGCGGGATTGCAGGAATATGGGATAAGGCAGGGACCCCTGTTGTTGACGGGGCAATTGACCGTATGCAAAAAACGTTGGTACACCGAGGCCCTGATGATGCTGGAACCTATAGTGGCCCCGGAGTTGCGTTTGCCCAAACTCGACTTTCTATTATTGATTTGTCGCATGCTGCATCTCAGCCTTTTGTATCATCGGACTCGCGTTACGTTCTCGTTTTTAATGGAGAAATATATAATTACAAAGAACTACGGAAAAAGTATTTTGCAGAAGAAACTTTTCAATCAGATTCTGATACAGAAGTCTTACTCTTTATGCTTATTCGTTTTAAGGCGGATGCGTTACCGCATCTGCAAGGAATGTTCGCGTTTGCCTTTTTTGATACACAAGAAAATAGTCTGTTGCTTGCATGTGATGCGTTTGGCAAAAAACCATTATTTTATACATGGTCGGGAAATACGTTCTTATTTGCATCAGAACCCAAAGCACTATTCGCATCGAGGTACGTCAATGCGTTACTGGATAATGATATAGTAGCTCCGTATTTACTACATGAATATTGCCCATCTCCTGCATCTGGTTTTGCTGGAATATATACGCTAGGAGCTGGGCAATACATGGAAATTACACTAGATACTGAAAAGATTGTTCGTTGGTTTCGGATGGAAATTGTTCCTAAAAGCACCATGTTTTTTCAGGATGCAAAAGAGAAATTTGATGAACTGCTCGGATTGGCTGTTGAGCGTAGAATGGTTGCCGATGTGCCTGTCGGACTCTTTTTAAGTGGGGGGCTCGATTCTAGTACGATTGGATGGTATATGAGGCAAGTAAAAAAAGAAGGGGACATCCACTCGTGTTCTGTTGCGTTTGAAGACCCGAGTTTTAATGAAGAAGATGTTGCATCGCAAGTTGCATCTTCGCTTCGTTTTACGCATCATAGCGCTACGTTTACAAAAGAAACGTTTCTTGAGTCTTTGCATGAGCTTATTCCTGTTCTTGATATTCCCCTGGCGGATGTTTCTTTGTTACCAACCTATACGGTAAGTAAGCTCGCAAGAAAATACATGAAAGTTGTACTTGATGGTGACGGTAGTGATGAGTTTCTAGGAGGGTACGGAACATTTCAAGCATACGAACTATCAAAAAAAATGGCATGGATCTCAAAAGAGTTTTGGCAAATCGCATCTCATATTGCAGAAAAATCTTTTCCTGTGTCGCATACATATTTTTCTTTTGATTTTAAAATAAAGTCTTTTTTACGAGGTGTATCGTATGATGCCGAACGTGCTATACAAGTATGGCTTGGCGCTTTTTCGGAAAAAGAAATAAGGAGTCTTGTAAAAAAAGACACACATATTTCTCTCCAAAATATATTCAATACAGCAGATTTTGCTGTACCTGCAACTATTTTGGATCCGTTTGACAGAGCGTCGTTGTATCACGTACAGACGTACCTTCATCGCGACGTTCTTGTGAAAATAGATCGAGCTACCATGGCAGCAGGAATTGAAGCCAGGACTCCATTTTTAGATACCGATGTGGCAGAGTTCTTGTTGCGCCTCCCACCTTCCTATAAACGAAATAAACGAATATTGCGAGAACTGATGAAAGGCAGGTTGCCAGAGGTTGTTCTATCGCGAAAGAAACAAGGCTTTGGTATTCCAAGCGCTTCTTGGTTTGCGAGTGATCTTTTATCTTTTGTTGAAGATACGTTATCTCAAGAAAAAATTGAACGCACTGGCATATTTCAGTATGCGTATATTAAAAAGCTTATTGATGAACATGCGAGCAAACAGTATGACCATCGCAAAAAACTTTGGACGCTGATAGTGTTTCAGTTGTGGCATGAACGATGGATTAATGGCAAGCAAATTCCCCTCTCCCCATATCCCACTTCGCTTGCGAGCTACGCGGGACGCAGTGGGGGAAAAGGGGTGCTTTGCCGGCCATAGCTTTAGCGACGGCTGGAGGGCTGTCGAAAGCGTTGTGGGTTGCCCTCACCCTAACCCTCTCCCCAATTGGGGAGAGGGGACCACTATGATATAAATACAATATGCGCAAACTACTTATCATTTTTATTCTCTTCTTTATTGCAAATATCGCATATTTACATCGTGTGCCGGGGTTGCTTGGGGACGAAGGATCGGAGGGTCAGAATGTATATGAGCTACTACACAGTGATTCTATTACTATTATAGGCGAACGTTCCTATATTGGGCCTATTATTGACTATATTCGAATTCCCTTTATAGCAGTATTTGGATATACGGCGCTTGCACTTCGTATGCTGATGCTGAGCGCTTCTTGTATTACATTTTTTCTTGCCTATGCCGTGTTGCAAAAGTTATTTGGAAAAGATGTTGGAATGATCGCGCTTGTGTTTTTTGTATTCTCACCTATTTTTCTATTACAGCAACGCATTGGTTGGGCAATTACGCTGAATATCTTTTTCTTTTGGTTACTTGTGTATGCTCTTATGAGCAATTGGAAGCATAAGTGGTTGCTTGTTGGACTTATCGCCGGTATTGGACTTTCTAATGACGTTATTTTCTTCCCTACGCTTGTTGCTGTATGCGTTTGTTCGTTGTTTATGTATTTGTTTTCTGGGTCTATAAAAGAAAAAGCTATTTCTCTCATGTTTTCTAGCTGGCTGATTGTTGTGGGCTTTGTTGCGGGTTTTGGTACGCAAGCAGCAGTACTACTATTGTTTACAGAAGATCAGGGGAGTAGAAGAGAAGTAGTTGCAGGGCTTAGCAGCCGTTTGGAAGACTATCTCCCGTCTCTTCCTCTGTATATTTCCGGGACGTCATATGTTGCCAGGTATACTGGAGTAGAATTTTCGCCGTTTGCTATATCTACTATCACACTTACTCTCTGCATTGCTATTTTTATTAGTCTATTTCATAAAAAAAGAATATATATACTCACATTTCTTGCTGGTCTCGCTATTCATAGCTATTTATTACTGTATATGGTTGATCGATTTACGTTACGGTATTTTGCATCGTTTTCGATGATAGTGTGGTTGCTTGCAGGCGTGGGGCTTGGAGTTTTCTTGAAACGCTTATTGCCAATTCGAGCTATGCATGTAGCTCCTGTTATACTGGCAGTTCTCCTTATGACATGGACGGCACATACAACGCTGATTCCGTTTTTGCGCACAGGAGGAAGTCTGCAAGAGTTTTCTTTAGGAAATAGAAACGATAAAGCATCTGCATTTGTGGATATTCGTCCACTGGTATCTTGTATACGAGGAAATGGAATTGTATATGGGGCGTCGCAAGATATCTTCGATAGATTACAGTATCTTGCCCGCGGTAATGATCAGATTGAGATAGTCGACGGTGAACATAAAAAATCAGCAGAGTTTACAATAAGCTACAAAAAACCAGACGATGCATTTACGCGTGATGAAACTTCCATATGTCCCGATATTCCGTTTTTTAAAGTTGTGAAGAAGTAGAGTTAATAGTTCCCCTCTCCTGTTCTGGGAGAGGGCCTAGCCAGCAGGCAGGGGTGAGGGCTGTCGAAAGCGTTGTGGGTTCCCCTCTCCCTAACCCTCTCCCCAATTGGGGAGAGGGGAACTACTCTTTCAACCGATAAATCCAAATATACGGAATCCCGTTCAGCTCAATAATTTTTTCTGGTTTTTTGTTTGTAAATTGTTGTAATACGTCTGTTTCCCAAGAATCATCACTTCGCCCATACATTGCGCGATAGAGAATCGCATAATTATTGGATTCTGACTCCCATTGATGCAGGGGAACTGTTTTTCCATTAAAAAAGCCTTCAAATTGGCTAGCGTAATAGCTTGCAACCTGAATTTCTTTTGCATTTGGTTTCGCGTTAAGGTACATAGCCGCAATATCTAACCCTTCTCCCCATCCGAGTTGTCTATATTTTAGAAACGGTTTTGTGAGTGGGTTGACATATGCTAATTCGTATGGATGAAGCCGTATGATATTTGCAGCTTGAAAGGTAATTGCGCATGCCAAGAGTGCAACTGCCCATGTATATGGTTTTTTTAGTACACGACTTGCAACATATGCAGCGCACGCATCGAACATAAGAAATGCAGGTAAAATATATCGATCGCCTTTCTTAGCGCCGAGGGTCATCATAAGAGTAAAACAAAATGCAAACAGTATCAGGATAGCCAAGTCTTGTTTGTGCTTGAGAATGCTTGGCTTCATCGCCGCTACAAGAAGCGCGGCAAGTTGAATAAGCGTGGTGAGAAAAACAAGTGTACCGAGATAATAATATAAGCCGTACTGATGGAGCGACGTGTAGTCATCCGACGAAAGAAATCCGGCCAAATCTTGGAATATTCCAATTGGGCGTATGAGAAACGAGGGGAGTACGATTATTGATGTTCCTATAAAAGCAGCTACCCATACACTGCATAGCTTTATGGATTTGTTGATGCCAATGCTTTTTGCTAGAAACAGTATAGCAACGAAGCTAAACGGTACTATGATAATTCCTGGTAGTTTTGATAGAAAAGCCAGCGCACCGGCAGCACCTGCATACGCGAGGAAGCGCTTTTCTTGCGTTTTATTCCAAACTAACAATGCGAGTAGTGAAATAAGAATAAAAATAGCGAGCAGGGAATCCATTGCATATACTCTTGTGTGCGCAATAAGAAATGGGTTTAGGGCGAGTATAAAAGCTCCAATAATGCCCGCTTGTTTCTCCCAGAGTCGACCCATGAGATATGCGGAAAATAATAAAAGAATGCACTGAGAGATGACAAGAGGTATCTTTTTTTCTGCCCATGTTTTTTGCCAAATAGCGGGCGATGCAAACCACTGCGAGGTAATGCCTGGGTGAGGCTGTTGCAAGAGGTTGCCAAAATCTCCTTTTGCAAGTTTGGTTGTAAACCCAGCAACATTTGCTTGCCAGCGTGGCTCATCAGCAGTAATAAATCTATTTAAATCAGTTACGCGGGTTAGCAGGATAGTTGCGAGCAGACCAATTACTAGTAGTATAAAATATATATGATTATGCTGCATATATTTGATACTAGTGCAAAGAAGGAATATTTGGTACTGGCCCTTTGTGTGATTATTTTGCTTGGCCTATTATTGCCTTCGCTTATGTATGCGAGACGCGAATATCGTGATGGGGGCGAAAAAGAAAACATTGCGCGCTTAAAGCGTCAGTTAGAGGATATTAATAATAAACAGGGATACTATCCCCTGATGCTTTCTGTAGCGCCATACGAATACCATGTTACAAAATCTGAGGGCGAAGCCGCACTTGAGTGGTATATACGGGGCGTATTAGAAAATTATCATGAAAATTCTTCCGCCTATGACGCAGAAGAAGGGCATAATTTTTGGTATAGATATATAAACGAGGGCAACGGGACATATTACGAGATATGCGGGGGGGGCCCTTCTTGTGATATAACAAGTACACGATGAAGTGGCTGTTCCAATATCGTATCGATATCATGTTAGCAATTATATTGCTGTGTTTTGGGCTGCTTCCTCGCATTTTGACTCTCGGTACCTTTTTAACAGCAGACGAAAAGACGTGGCTTGGCAGATCACATGAATTTATACGTGCATTTAAGGACATTCGCTTTAACGATATGCTGCAAACAACGCACCCCGGTGTTACCACGTTATGGACTACAGGAGTTACTATGACCGCAAAAATGTTCTGGTCTGATATTCCTTTTTCTACTACCACGCTCTTTCATTTTATTAAATCATCACAATTTTCTATTGGTATTTTAAATAGTATTGCTATTCCTAGTGTATATATACTCCTGTTGTTTGTTTGGAGAAGACGTGACTTGGCTTTTTTTGCGTCGCTTTTTATCGCACTTGACCCGTTTCTTATTGGGTATTCCAGAGTTATCCATGTGGATGCACTGTTAGGTAGTTTTTTAACGCTTGCAGTTCTTGCGTCTATTTTATATGCGCGTTCCTTACAACGCGGGTGGCTTATTGCAAGCGCGGTGTTTTCGGCACTTGCGCTACTCACGAAATTTCCGGCCGTGTTTATTTTTCCATTTATTATAAGTGCGTTGATTTTGTTATATGTGGGGCAAAGTCGGAATGATATGCTATTTCTAATAAACCGTTTTCGTGATGGACTGACCTGGATTCTTTTGGTAGTAGTATTAATTTTACTGATTTGGCCTGCTTTGCTGTGGGTTCCTAATCCACTTGGTAATGTACTTCAAGTAAAGCGTGATATTTCTGTTGCCGCTGCGACTCCGCATAATGCGGATGAGGAGTATAGTTTAAGTATTTACCATTACCCCGCTGCGCTTTTATCGCGCTCAAACCCTGTTTCTTTGATAGGTGCATTTGTAGGCTGTATTGGAATAGCGGTTTCTCTGTATAAAAGAAAAATACCTCGAGAAATAATTCTAATTTTGGTATATCTATTGGGATTTGTAGTTATGATGACGCTCGGTGCTAAAAAGGGCGATCGGTATATTCTCCCCGTTTTTTTTGCGTTGGATATACTAGCTGCGTACGGCATTATCTGGGCTTTGTCGTATTTCTCCCCCTCGTATGAGGTGGAGCGAGAGGGGGTAAATCGCGTTGGAATAGCGGTCGGTCTTGTACTTACAACTTACTTGCTTACAACTGTAGTCTCTTATCATCCCTACGCAATCGCATATAGCAATCCGCTATTTCCTGACAATATTAGTCAAGAACTTGGCTGGGGAGAGGGGCTTGATCAGGTAGCTTCTTGGCTCAATACAAATCATCCAAATGCAACGGTTGCATCGTGGTATCCCGGAGAGCTGGCACCTTTTACAACTGCAAAAGTGCTTCATATTAACGCACATGCACAAAACCAGGTGCAATTTATCGTGCTGTATAAAAATATGTTTGGACGAGAACCATCGCACTACGCCAACGATTTCATAGACGAATATTTCAAAAAACGAGAACCAGTGTTTGTTGCCCATATTGCAGGAAAAGAATTCGCATGGGTATATGAAAAGCCAACGTATGTAAAAACAATAGGGGATTTAGACGCCAATACAATTGTTGTGCAAGAAGCAGTTGCTGATTATGAAAATTTTGCTGGAATTCGTATTTTGCCCGCTACTCGTTTTGGGGAAGCAAATACGGGAACGCTTGCTGTCACTGTTTCTGATAGTTTTGGTGGTATTCCATTTTTTGCAGAGCAAATTCCTATTGCTTCGTTGCAAGATGCATCTTGGTACTCGCTAGATTTTCCTCCAGATATTGCAATTAATAAAGGCGAACATGTATATATTAGTATTCGTGCGAACGGATCGAGCAGCCCATACGCTTCTCTGAGATACGCTCCAGTTGCTGTTCGAAATACTCCGATATATATTTCTCGTACCGGCAGAGTTCAAGACGCAACGGAAAAACCAGGGTCTGTAAGCATACAGCTTCAGTACATTGGGACAGATGGGAAGATTACGAACGAACTCGAGACCAAACTGCTACGCTAACTAGAACAAGTATAGTGCTAGTCGTAACAAAAGCACCGATAAGAAATCCTCTTGGCATGTATTCTATTGTTATAGTTTGATTGCTATCTGCTGGGGTAATACGAAAAGATATATGGTTGTTATTTGGGGTAATTTGCACTTCATTTGAGTGCCATCCTATATCATAGTTTTGATTTACGTGAACTATATCAGACTTGGTAATAGTTCCAAGTGCTATGGTGAGTCGATTGGGGGTGAAGTGCTTTAGTGAAATTGGGCTGTTGTTATTTGTGTACACCTCTCCTTTATATGCAGAATCCGTGTTATACATGAGGGCATTTTTTGGCTGCCATAGGCGTATATGGGGCGGACAGTAGTTGATATTTCCTCTCTCTGCTTTGACTAAATGGTATGTAGAATCTTTCCTTCCATTTGTTTGGTGGAATCCTTCGTTAGAGGGGGTACCAGAAGTGGGTTCGGTAAACAGTTTGCTGAACATAGGACGAGAAACTAACGTGTAATCAAACGCAAGCCAAGCGACAATAACAACTGCAAGCAAGCGCTTTATTGTACGGTGTTGTATGTGTGTAAGAAGCCACGCCATTCCATACGCGGCAAGAATTGAGACGGTGAGCATCACCATTACTAGGGCTCGTGTCTGGGTGCGTAGGTCTGCAAGGATGGGGATGGAACGTTGAACATTGAGCCATGGTGGCAAGCATGTAAGGGCCAAGAATACTGCTCCAATACAAACTATCCCGATATAGAGACGATTTTTTGTATACAGCGCCTGAAGTGCTCCAATAGTAAAGAACAAGAGCGCGACTAGTCCGATGTATGCACCGTATTCTGGGTCGACACTCGTAAGGTTGCGTTCTAAAAAGGATATATACAGGTTATTAACGGGTAGGTATGCACCGGATCCAAAGTGATTCGTAATAGTGCCCATAAAAGAGAGGGTTGGAAGAAGCTTGATTGCGCCAAGGGTTATCACGAGTATTCCGAATAGCATGAGTCGTTTGAAAAAAACATGTTCCTTGGTATGCCACCACCAGACAAGTGCAAATAGGCCTAAGAAAAGAAACGTATAGATAGTAAAATATATTTGCCCTTCAATAAAAATACATAATGATGTAATAACCGATGCAACAATATACCAAGGTTGTTTTATGCTTTTGATAAAGAAAAAGATGACCCACGGAATCCATGCCATGGTTAACCAAAGTAAATGACCAACACCTAAATGCATCGCTATAAAGCCGTTACCGATAAAAATAATTGAGGCTGTTGTAGCGGATAAAGGCGGAAGACGAAGTAGTCTGCAAAGTGCATACATACCCCAAAGACCAAGCGACAAGTAGATAAAAATAGCAAGCTTGGTGCCAATTACGTCGTCTGTAAGCGCAGTGAAAACAAACAAACCCGATGACCAGTATGTTTGAGGGTTGCTCCATGCGGGAAAGCCACCGCAAAAGTATGGGTTCCATAAAGGGAATTGTCCGTTTGAAAAAGAAAGTCTTGCGGCAGCAAAGTGGGCCACAACTTCTGTCCAGTCGTTTTTGCCCCACAGGTTGGTATGGGTAAACAGTGGTAATGTAAAAAATATAACAAAAAGTGCAAGTAAATAAAGCGATAATCGTTTCATATTTTGGTAAGAAGAAATATGAATAATGTGCCATGTAAGCGCTAGCGCTATCGGCACAAGAAGATAAGTTATATATAGCTGTAACCTATCGTTATAGGTAAGCGACCAGGACAAGCGTTGCGCAAAGTTTGTCTTCACAAAACCGACTATTGTTGGGTCGTGAGATTTCTTTTTATCGTCTGGCACGACGAGATATCCGTTATTCGGTGTAATGTGGACGGTGACGGTATTTTGATCTATATCAATATTCGGTATCGGAAATAGTAACCAAGAAGTATCCGTAAAAAAATCTTGGCCATCGATAGATGATATATCTAGGATTTCTTTTGTTGAAGTTGTTGATGTTGCAATGGTCTGGCCGTTCATTGTAATGGTAAGAGTAGCCGTAATTGCGTTGTTTTGTTTGGGAGCTGTTACGTAACGAACAGCAATTGCTGACCATCGCGATGGCATGAATACTGATTTCTGCAGGGATTGCCCTTGCTTTACGGTATATGTATTTGTGCGGGGAATTGTATCAAATTGTTGAATCGTTAAACTTGGGGCATGTTGTATGCTTTTGAATGCGAGAAAAGCAGCAACAAACACTAATGCAATGCCTATACTATATTTATGTTTTTTTGCGATTTCGAAGAGGCTGATATGCATATCCAATAATAATTAGAGTGATTCCGATACTCGTAAGTATTTTTGATTTCTGTATTGCGGGAGAAACGTATCGAAACGATACCGTGTGTGTTCCGGCAGGTATTTGTGCGGTTTTGAATATCGAATTTGCCTTCAGTGGTAGCGCAGGAACATTATCTATAAATGTTTGCCATTCGTTACTTGATGAATCTGTTAGAACGAGGAATGCGTCCCTATCGGAAGTTGTTTCTATATCTACGCGTATATTTGTATAGTTTGTAATAGTCGCAGAAGCAATAAGTGGAGTAGAAGAGGGAGTTGTCTCAATTGGTGGAGTAGAGCCGGATATATATACAACTGCACGTGGGTCGTACAATGGATCTCGCAATCGGAATCGGATTTCGTCGTCTGCTGCTACAAATTCGCCTTTTGGAACGATATACGCCTTTGGATACGCGTCAGGGTTTTTGTACAAACGAATAAGAGACTCGCCCGTATCAGCCTCGCGTACAAGTTCATAACCCTGCGTAAGCATTGGATCATTTGTCTGACCATAGTCGAGTAGTTGAGTAAAGTGGGTTATTCCTATCATGTCTACGAGTTTTTTATTTCTCGTAAGTGCATGTAAGCCATCACCATCGAAGGCCTCGGAGTCATTTGCCAGGAATGAATCTACAAATTCTCTGTACGGTTTTAAGGAAAGGGCGCCTATCCATCGAGCGCTCGATGCTCCAGCAACTGCTTGAATATGACGAACCATAAGCGCGTTTTCGGTGTCTACGGTGCGGGTAAACTCGGGAGCGTACTGAACGCTGAATTGTTTTTTTGATTCTTCTAGTTGTTTGGTAGTCGGGTTCTGTACTCGAAGGAAATACACCTTGGATTCATCGTTTTTGCTGGGACTTACAAAAACTTTCATATTTGTTTCCTCGTTGCTTGAAAACGAAAGTATGAGATTCTCATGTTCGCTTGCGGGAATGGAAGAAAAGCAAATCTTTTGATTAGTGTGCTTGAATACTTCTTCAGATGAAATTATTTGTTGATGCCATATTGTACCCGTAAAGCCCGAACGAATCATCGCGTGCATTTCAGTTTTTTTGGAAGAGTCTGCTTGTATGGGAATTATGAGGCAACGTAAGTTACTTTGTTGAATCACTAAAGGCTGAAATACGGTAAATAGTGGTGATATGGTGTCGGAAAGTTTAATTTCAGCCATTGGATTTCCCGTTACTGGTAATCGCTCTGCAGCGTAGAGTCGGGCAGGTAGATGAGTGGTTTCTTTAAACTGTTTAAGATCTTGGACAAAGGCTGAAGAATTATATGCCTGTGATGAAGGAACTCGAGGGTTATAATTCCAGCCGTAATATACAAGTGTACTCGCTGTAATTAAGGGCAATATCCATGCAATCTTTCTAAATATTGCAATAATAGGTGTTGCTACTGCTAAAACAATAAGCCAAAATGTAACAGTGTGTATATTAAAGAGGGTTACAAATCGTACTATCGCCTCTGGGTTACTTGCCGCGAATACCCAAAATGGAATAACGATAAGCAGCGTAGGAAGGATATAGCCAGTAAGAAGACATATAATGCGACGTGGTCCTTTAGTGACAAGCAAGTCGTTTAGTCCAATACTTGCGAGTAGTACAATGCCAATATCAAAGAAAAATATGAACCTACCCACTACTCCAATAGAAGTAATATAATGATTTTCTACGAGAAATCTGTATATTGCAGAATGTTTTCCAAGAGCCAATAGTATTCCTAGTGTAATAAGAAATATTCCTGCAATTCTTTCTCCTTTATGCAATCGCCAAGAGGCAATCGCAACACCAGCCAGTATAAGAGGAAGGATACCTGTGTATGCCGCTAATTCTTGAAACCCTTTCGGGCCCGAGTAGTCGGCATGACCACCCCAAAAATAAGGAAGCACTAACGTAATCGTGTTGTAGGCAGGGTAACTAAACTCAAAAAGTTCTTCCATAGGTAATCCGTGCCCACGTTCTGTTTGGGGAATAAATTCTTGGAGGGGTAAAAGCGCAAATAACGATAACAGAAAAGCAACTATCGCAGCATACATAGTCCAAATAATAGCTTTTGTATTCCAGTGTTGCATAAGCATTGCTAAGCCAACAGCGAATGCAACAATATATACGTATAAAACTACTTGCGGTTGCCCGCTTACGGCAATTAACGATGCAACAAGTGCAAGCGTTGTTGCCCGTGCAAGTGTACCTTTTTTGATAAGTGCATCTATTGCAATAAGCAAAAAAGGCAACAGCATGGTGCTCGTGTAAAAATTGACATGATTTAAATGCCCTATGTTAAATCCACAATATGTAAACGTAACTGCACCCAGAGCAGCCGCAGTCTGGTGTAAGTTTCTTCTCACAAGAAATACAAACATTCCTAAACTCCCCAATAAAAAATACGCAACAACAGATATTTGTAATAAAGCAAGTGGAGGGATGTATAAAGCTCTCATGATGAGATGAAGGGGAGTGAAAAATCCGAGTTGACCCCACGCTAGCAGTGGTTGCCCAAATCCGAACTCATTTGCCCATACCGGAAGCTGCCAGCTGTGCTGAAACTGTGCATACAGCGTTTCTATTGGGTAGTAGATAATCTTCAGATCGTCCAGAAAATAGGCATATTGACCGGAAATGATTGGGGAAAAGAAAATAAACCAAGTGAGTACTACAAGGCAAAGGCCGCTTTTGTATTGCTTTATAAGCGACATAAATCCAGTCCATAGTAACATTCTTGAATGATATATGAGGGTGTAAAATAAAACCATGCGGTCTTTTGTATATATCTTATTAGTAGTTCTTATTTTTTTTCTTAGTAAGTGGACTATAGAGGGTGCGTATTTTCGGAAAGACTTGGTGATTAATACCGTCCCCCTCGAAAATATATACGGCAAAATACAACGCTCTGGACAGTCGCCTTTATGGGCTCCTGAGTTGGCCGGTGGGTATCCGTTACTTGCAACAGGACAATTAGGATTTTGGTACCCACCCCATATGATATTGCGCCAGTTTTTACCTGGAGTGTGGACATTGAATATATCGTTGCTGTTGCATGCAATACTGGCATCTACGGGAGCTTTTTTATTTTTGAAATATAACAAACTGAGAAATATTGCCAGCGCCGTCGGAGCTATATTATTACCTTTGGGCGCAACATTTGTAGGCAAATATGAATCCCTGAATTTGATTTTGCCGTTTATGTGGGTGCCGTTCTTGTTTCTTACTCTGCAAATGTTTATGGAATATGGGAAGAAGATATATTTCGCGTTGTGGGTTGGTGCTGCAGCATGCTCTATATTAGTCGGACATCCGCAAATGGCATTATATGTCGTATTTTTGCAGGCAATATTCGTGTGTTGCTTTGTTGGAATGAGTTGGCATAGATGGCCTCGTGCGCTGGCAACGTTATTCGGTATTTTGTTAACACTTGGGATGACATCGTTTTACTTTTTACCTATTATTGATAACCTTTCTGATACCGATAGAGCCTCTGGCACGCTCAAACCAAACAAGGAAGGGATGTTTGACTATCAATTTACACCAGGTGCTTTTCTCGGGCTTATTATCGCTCACCCCTTTGGGCATCACGATACGTATCATGGTCCTACGAATGAAAACGAGTTATCTAGCTATATTGGCCCTGTTGCACTTGCATTAGCTGTACTGGGCATATGGAGTGGTCGGAAGAAGTTTCCAGTTCTGTGGTTCCTGTCAGCAACTCTTGTTGGTATTGGCTTAATCCTGGCCATAGGTGGGTATTCTCCTGTTTTCCCATGGCTTGTGAGTCATGGCTTTGCCTACTTTAATGCACCTGCTCGGTTCTTTTTCTATGCCCATATAGGGATTGTTTTTTTAATGGCAATGGGTATCGATGTTTGTACATCGCATCTCAAGTCATCCCGTTCAAGATATATAGTACAAACGGTGCTAGTTGCAAGTACTGTTGTGCCCGTACTGCTTGTAAGCTGGTTTTGGAATACTGGCGTGCCCTGGGAACACACGAAAACACCAAAAGTAGCTCAGTTTTTGCATACGGAAGCAGGATTTGTTCGCATAGTCTCAGGTAAAGAAATTTCTGCCGTTGCGCCAGATGATGACTTTGGCATAAAGGCGTGGAATCCTATTTGCGTAACGTGTATATACCGACAGAGTTTTATTGCACCGTTTGATTCTATGAGTGGTCTTTCTATTAAGCTGTCGGGACTACAATTACAAGATGGGACAATTACACTCACTTTGTATACAAAAAATGGTGAAAAAATAAGAGAATCTAGTGTATCAACAAAAAGTATTATAGATAGTGAGTGGAATAACTTTATTTTTTTGCCACTTAAATTTATCGCTAACCAAGAATTTTATTTCGAAATCACTTCTGATATAAAAAAAGAGGTAGCTCCTCGTCTGCTTATTCATATGAATCCTTCGGAACAGTATGATCCGAGTGGAAAATTATATAATTGTACTAGCGGTAATTGCACGCAGGTACTTCAAGCAGATGCTGCTTTTCGGGTTCTTGATGGTTCAAGGGGGGTAGAACAACAAGATGCGCTTGCTCCATATGTTTCTGCCGGGTTTGGCATTGGCACGATGCAATGGTCAGGTTCATTACCGCTTGCAAGTCTCAAAGATTACAACAAACAACTTGGGACATGGGGTGATTCTTTTGGATTAGATGCTCGTGCGATGATTAATCGTTTTGCGGTAACACATATTATTGGGTTATTTCCTCCACATCGAGAGGGTAATGATGTGCGCGGAACATCTTTAGTTGCAAGCGTGCCACACGGGGATCAGTTTATACGAGTATTTCGTAATCATGAGGCATTTCCTCGTTTTGGATTTGCGGAAGAAGTAAGAGCATTATCTGATAGTACGGATCAATATAATACATTAATACGAATACCGCGAGGCCAAAAAACTGTTGTAGCGAATATTGAAAAAAATATGATATTTAATGCATCTGAAAATACAATTGACAGTGTCCACGAAGAGCGAACGCAGGTGCGTATTACAACAACACAAGCTCATGATGGTTTTTTTGTGTTTCGCGATATGTATTTGAAGGGATGGAATGCAACAGTAGATGGTAATCCTGTGCACATATATCGAACAGACGGAATATTTCGTGGAATATTTATCCCTGCAGGAAACCATATTGTTACGTTTGCGTATAAACCAATATGGATACCGTTTGCTGTAGTAATTAGCACTGTCTCTTTCGCTGTTTATATTTTACTATTGCTACTATGCGCCTATACACGTGGACGTTGATTGTTTTGCACTTGATTCTATGGGCTGCTGTTGGGTATGGAATGTTTCAACATGCAATAAATCTGCGAGAAATACCTTTTTTAAAGATTCTCGGTTCTATAGAAAAGGATCTTGCGCTCCCGGTATATGCGCAGTTTGTTGTAACCCAAGCACTTTTTCTTGAGAAACCCTATGTGGCTACTGAAATTTTACTGCCTCTTTATTTACCGAACGAACCACTTCCTATAAAAATATTGCTGTATCAGAATAATAAACTTGTGACGTGGTGGAAATATCCCATGGGACCTTTTGAGCGTTACGAAGGGCATAAAGAAGCGCAGTTACGTTTTACATCTCCAATACTACTTGAAGGAAAGGTTGAAATTCGTTTTGATGGCAGTGCTATTCCTCATAACCTACAAGACCATGCTCCTCGTCTTTTTACGGAAACCTTTGATGACGCATATCCAAAAGGGAACTATCGCATTGCGAGCAACGAAAAGAAAGGTGATATTTCTCTCGCGATTGTTGAACAGAAAACGAATTATCAGATATTTACTGAAGATATGAAGTCTAATAGGTTAGGAAATGGAATTCAGATACTTCGTTGGTTGAGTGTCCTGCTATTACTCGCTTGTTTTCCGAGGATTGTTGTTGACCAATTTTTTAGAAATAAATGAACTAATGCAGATTGTCCCTAGTAAAGCAATTGTCCAAACACTAATAATAATTCCGAGACGTATTAACCCTGGTATGTTTGGTTGTAAGGGGATTGGTACGTGAAGCGCAATAAGCGGAAATACTACGGTGAGTATACCGTGAAAAGGGATTTGCCATATGTCTGCCGGTATAATCGTTATAAGAAAACCTACAAAAAAAACTCCATATACAAATAGTTCTTGTTGCCGGAATACTGCCGCCAAGACACTACAAAGCATAAGAAATAATCCAATGGTTTGCAGGGACGCTGTATTCATAGCGGTATTATACGAAACACTGCAGCACCTTTATTTATATATTCGAGGTGGTATTGCTCAGGTTTTTCACCTATATACTCAGGAACTGTTTCTGTCCTTGTAAAAAACACGAGAAAAGTATTTGGGCTGGAAGCGATATCATTTCGAGATAATCCTGCTAGAACAGGCAGCCATTCATAGTGTCTTGTAGCAGATGATGATACTACGTTTGCGGACAATGATATGTTTTCCTTCATCCATGCTATTGCTTGCAGCTCATCATGAGTAATACGGGTAGAAATAGTTGATGATTCATTACGTTTGTAAATGTTTCGGTTGTCATATACTACTGATCCTGTGAGACTGGCTAAGAGGGTTCCAGTAAACAAGAGAGCTATCCCTTTTGGTCGTAGCATATCGATCATACGGGCAAACCCGATTGATGCAGGTACAATAATACAAATTGTAACATATGCATTCAGCCGATTCGTCCAAAAACCAATACCGAGCCGATCATTTGCTGCAATAAGGAGAGAAACGAAGAAAAAAGATGCAAGTGTTGTGATTAGAACTATGTTCTTCTTATGCAACAATACGATGTGGTACCACCCATATATTGCCGTAATAGCCCAAGGAAAGAAAGAACCGATGAAGAGTTCCCGAAGATATTTTGAAGATTCAAAGTTAAACGAAAGCAAGAAAATACGATAGCGTGTAGCAAATATCCCTAGTGCAAGAAGTATTGCCACTCCCGCGCTATAGGAGTAAATTTTCCGCAGGAGGCGCTCTTTTGCATCAAGTTTTGATGTGCTCATCCATAGCTGAGGAGCGGTAATAATAATAGTTACCAGTAGAATAAGCCCGGTAATGGGATGTGAGAACGAAGCAAGAAAAAAACAAAGTATCATACCTTTTCGTGATCTGGCAGCAAGACGCTCAAAAAATAATATAGCCCATGGTAAGCTCCATAATTGAGCCATGGTTGCATCTTCAAAAAACGATGTTAATGCAATCGGTGTCATGCCCCATAGAGCAATTCCAATTGCTGCTGCGCGTATGCCAAATAATCGAAATGATAGTAATCCAATTGCAAGCCCCGTGATCACTTGTCCGAGTGTCATCCACCAAGAAAACGCTATGGGCCAGTATACAAACGGGTTGATTGCGTTGATGCTAAATAAAATATATGAAATGGGATACCAAGAGTGGTAGATATTTTGTGCTGTTAAAATTGGACGCGATATAAGATGTTGTACGATCCCGATATGCGCTGCGGCGTCTCCCCCGATAGGAAATGTTGTAGAGAGTGGATATTGTACAGCTGGTGTTAAAAGGCACCCGAGAGCAACAAATAAAAGGGCTATATTACCCCAGGTTTGTTGGCGTAAAAATCTGATCATGCCATTCATGATACCACGCAAAGAATTTTTTCGTCCCTTCTTCAATATTTGTTGTTGGATTATATGCGAGGTCTTTTTTTGCCGCCGATACATTTGCAAGTGTTGCAGGAATATCTCCTGGGGGAAGAGGTACTTCTTCTATGTTAGCCATCTTTCCAATGGCGTCTTCTAGTGCGGTGATAAGCCGAGGAAGCGGTACGCCGTCAGATTCTCCGAGGTTATATACATGATATCCGTTTGCATTATCTAGTGCAGCAATAACTCCCTGCACAATATCATCTATATACGTGAAGTCTCGCATGGTATTTTTGCCGCGCATCTGGATCGTTTTACCTGCTAGTATAGCTTTCGTGAATGAAAATATGGCCATCTCTGGTCTTCCCCATGGGCCATACACGGTAAAGAAGCGTAGGCATGTAGTTGGTATGCCATACAAATGATTCCATGTTGCACACATTAATTCCGTCGCGCCTTTGGTAGCAGCATAGGGCGATATAGGGTGCATAATATTCATTCCTTCATGAAAAGGCATTTCAGTAATTCCGCCATATACCGAAGAGCTTGAAGCAGCGACTATTCTCTGAACGCCATGTTTACGTGCAGCTTCCAGTACAGATACTGTTCCTGTCACGTTTACGTTGGAATAAATATGCGGCCGTTCAATACTTGGTTGTACCGATGCCCATGCTGCAAGGTGAATAACAGAGTCTATGTTATATTCTTGCATTGTTTTTTCTAATAATTCTTGGTCTAAAATATCTCCTCGCACAAGAATTGGCTTGTTTCCATCTTGAAACATGTATGCAATGCGAGCTTCTTTGAGTCTCGGATCATATCGGTCATTAAAATCATCTACAAGAACAACAGAATCGCCACGTGAGAGTAACTTGTGAGCAACGTGTGATCCTATAAATCCCGCTCCGCCTGTGATTAAAACATTCATATCTTAAATAGTTTAGAACAAATGCTTGACTACGCCTAATATTCCTTGCTTCCAGGGAACTCGGTGCGATACGCCGCTGGCGTTTTTGAATGAATCCAGGTTTTTTATATACCACTCGTAATTTCTGATTAA
>DATDYZ010000061.1:0-3321 GCA_035288905.1 Candidatus Anderseniibacteriota bacterium
CTCAATAAGACGCGAGGAACTCTTTTCTAGAATATCTAAAATTGGTTTTTGATCCTCCACAACCGCTCCATAATCTCCCTCCTTTAACATTGAAATGTACCCACGAAGAGCAGTAAGTGGCGTATACAACTGATGACTTGCGATACTTAAAAACTCGCTCTTCGCCTTGTCGAGATTTGTAAGTTGCGTGTTTGCATCTGTAAGTTCCGCAGAAGTACGTTGCAAATCGGCATACAATTTTGCCTTGTACAGAGCCAACGAAACAAGACCTACTATTCCAGAAAGCGATTCATGCTCATACTGTGACGAATCTTTAAACGACCTACTGGTGCTTAACGTAAGAATACCAAGCATGTGCTTTCCAAATTTAAGCGGCGTTATCAGTGAATGAATTGGCACGGCTATGTTAATTTCTTTCTCAATATTTTCAACCACTTGAACAAGAGTCTTTTGATACACTCCATTAAAGTCATCCGAATAGGCCTGCTCGCCTGTCTTAATAACACGCAGCGCATCTGGAGTGTCTACAAGCGAAATTTCTTCGAGTGTAGGGCAAACTTTTAACAACGCTTTTGCAAGTACATCATTATTTGAACTCACCGCAACACAATGTCGTGTTATTTTCTTTTCATTTACCATCGCAATAGAAACCACTTCGTATTCCAGTTCTTGTGCAATTGCTTCTACCATTTTCTGTGCCATTTCTTCGGTTTTTTCCGAAGATAACGAAACCTCATCCAATTTTCGAAGAAGTGCGAGTGTCTTATTACGCACCGCGAGTTCCGTGTTTCGCTTATACAACTCTTGCGTTACCCGCTCGCGCAGCGCACTAGATGCACCTTTCACTGTTCGAATATGATGCCCAATTGTCTTCCGCTTCCGCCGTTTTTTGGGAGCATCATCATTCTTTTTGAAATACATAGGAAGCGCGGCTGCAACAGTCATAATTGCAGTATAGCATGAACGCATGAATTAGATTATTTTTATAGTTCACACTGCAGCAGATATCACTCTCGCGTTCTTAGGGTTGCTCGTGTTTGGGATAATAAAGTTGTAAATAAAAATCTTTACTCTTACAACAAATCTATAAACTCTTTTTGGGTAAGCCCAGCTTGCTTAATTATACTTGTAAGCAACCCGCGCTTCATTTCACGCGCATGGATTGGCACAGGAATAATTCTTCGTTTTGATCGATGCGCCATTATTAAGTGACTGCCTGTTTGTCGTTGTTCTTCAAAACCCACCTCTTTTAAAGCTCTTACTACATCTCGAGGTTTGAGGGAAGGCAATCTCATCACCAAGTTTTTACACTACCGCTGGAATTCTGGAGATAATAGTAGATTCTGATTCAAAAGCAATGTCCTCATTTAGGTCTTTCATAACTTGCAGGTACCCTTCAATCGCATCTTTTGCGTTCACTTGAGCTTCTTCAAACGTTTCACCTTGTGTAGAGCATCCCGGAAGCGCTGGCACGTATACAACATATCCACCTTCGGGAGCTGGCTCGAATACTGCAGTAAAGCTATGAAGTTTTTTCTCAACCTTTTCCATAAATCCAATATACCCCAAAACTACAGAATTACAAACAAACCTTGCTATCCCCTACCTCAACACCGCTGGGATTTCGTTTTCTGGTACTTGCCTGCCAGCAGGCAGGCCTGCCCGACGGATTGGCGGGCAGTCGCCGTACTAGCGACCGTACTGTTTCGCTAGATCGCAATTTGCATTAAAAAAGCTCTGCGGAAATATTCCACAGAGCAGTGTTTTGCTAGCCCAGCCAAGTTTTTAATTCAACTGTGCAGCTTCAATACTCTTAGTCACTGTTGCGATTTTGGCGAGGGTACGCAAAGCACTTGTGTGGTCCTCCTCACTTCCAGCGCCACAAAGATCTTCCAGTACCACTACGTGGTAGTCACGATCATGCGCATCTCGCGCTGTTGACTGAACAACCAAATCCGTTGCTACACCGCCAAGAAGAATGGTATCCACTTTGAGCGTGCGCAGGATCGCCTCTAGCGACGTCGCATAGAACGCGCTTACCCGATGCTTCGTGATAAGAAAGTCAGTATCAATCTTTTTGATTGACTGATGCACTTCTGTCGCCCATGTCCCGAGTTGCAGTGCGCCGAATTTCTTCGCCGCGCCAAAGAGCGGTGATGCTTCCGGCCACTCGCGGTAATCAGGTGAGAAACCCACTCGAACAAATATGATAGGGATACCTTTCTCATGCGCCTTGGTGATGGCTGTGTTCACATTTTCGAGAACACCATGTGACTTCACAAAAGCCGAATACCCTTTGCCGGCGAACTTACCTTTTTCATCAACGATCTCGTTGATGAAATCGAGTAATACCAGTGCTGACTTTTTCATAGCTTCTTCTTTCATGGTTGTGGTTTAATGGAAAGATTTTGCAAAAAAGTCGCAAAATCTTCTACTGTTTCCAGGCGTATTCATAGTAAGTCAATAAATTCTTCGTTAGAAAGCTTTGCCTGCCGAAGAATACTTTTGAGCGTACCTCGCGGTAAATCCCTATTATGAATTGGAACAGTTACTCGAAGTTCTTTATGAGTTGCATGAATTAATCTCGCATGACTCCCTGTCTGATGATCAATAACAAAACCTGCCTTTTTCAATGCTTTAAGACACTTTTTTGCCGTAACTACTGGCAATGCGGGTGCCATAACAATATTATACGGCTATCGTAATTTTTTCTTTTGTAGCTTCAATATCACGAGGAATGCGTTCTCCATGTTTTTGTGCACTTTCTATGTAGCAACGAATCGCGTCTTCTGCCATCTCTCGGGCTCTTACTAAGTTCTCACCAAACGTACAAATTTCTGGAATTGCCGGAACAACTACGTTAAAACCTCCGTCCGGTTGCGGGTCGAAATATACGGTGTAATCATATGTATGCTGCATGGTTTTTAGTGTACGATCGGAACCACTAAAACGCAACGTTAGTTGGCTATAAACCCTACTCGAGACTTCATTTCCCTATTTCAACACCGCTGGGATTTCGTCCTCCACTTCAGTGGACGAAATATCTATTTTATTTTAGAACCGCCGGGATTTCGTTTTCTGGAACTTGTGACAACAAAGGTCTTACAGCATCTCTGCAGACTTCGCGGGAAGCGATACCGAAGAGTTTTTCATACTGGGCTACGAGCTTTGCAAGAACTTCTTTTGTGTTTCCTTCAATGTTTACTTCATGGCTTTTTATATCAATCCGAAGTCCGCTCACCTTCTCTGCTTGTTCCCACGCAATAGGGCCAATAATAAGGGCTTGCTCTTGAATGATTTTATCGGCGAGTTGGTTGGTAA
>DATDYZ010000062.1:0-26831 GCA_035288905.1 Candidatus Anderseniibacteriota bacterium
ACTTGTTCTTGGAGTAATCTATATGAAACGATTTCGCTTGCATCAAACCAAAGGGGGATTTCGCGCTGTGCTTCTTCCGGACTATCAGAACAATGAATAAGATTACGAACTGCCCGATTATCAAGACTGGATAGTGCGTATGAATCTACCGTTAAGTCGCCACGAATAGTACCAACATCGGATGTTACCGGCTCTGTGCCCCCTACTAACTTCTTCACAATGGCTACTGACTGGTTACCCTCTATAACAAACGCAAGAACGGGACCAGAGGTGAAGAACTCAACGTTTGATGCAATAATATCTTTCCCATATTCTAGTATTTCTTTTTCAATCGGCATTCCGTGAGCCTTTCGATCTTCCGTAACGCGCGTTCCCTTCTTTAAAAACCACTCTTCGTCTTTATTGTAGTGCTTCCAACATTGGTCAGCATCCGGCACAAGAAACTTTACCGCAACAAACTTCAGTCCAGTACGCTCAATACGAGTCATAATATCTCCCATCAAAGAGCGCTGCACTCCATCGGGCTTGATAATAACAAGTGTTCTCTCTTTAGTCATAGGTGTATTACTTCTTGATACATAATTCTTGCGTAAAAAGCAAATGCGTTTTACCGGAACAAGAAATTCTCCATCCAGGTACCAAAGAAAAGAACGAGATAGTTCCCTGCTGATCTGTTCGAAATATGCGAGTATTTTGCAAACGCGCCAGCACTTCAGATGTGGGATGGCCATACGTATTGGTAGCGCCCACGGAAATAAGTGAGGTAGCTGGCGAAGCAGCCGAAAAGAACGCATCTGTAGTTGATGTTTTACTTCCATGATGCCCAACTTTTAGTATGTCTACGTCAAAGGCTTGCTTCGGCACTGCTGCAAGCAGTTGCTTTTCTATCCCCGCCTCCGCATCTCCGGTCAGCAAGAGCGAGAGTGGGGTTTTGCCTGTTTGTGCAATATCTGCGCGGATTATAATAGATGCGTTATTTGATTTGCTTTTTGATAAGCGCTCCCAAGTATCACCTGGAATGGGCGACACAACACGAAGCTCAATTGCACCGGCGCGAATACGTTGCCCATACCAAGCAAACCGATACGGAATCTGCTTTTCTTGTAAAACGTCAAGAAACTGCTCTTTTATATTTGTGGGGTTTGCAGTATATGATGGCATCAGCACCATACCAACATCATATGTATGTAAAACATGGGTGAGCCCTTCCAAATGGTCACGATCAAAGTGTGTAGCGACTACTACTTCTATATTCCGATCAAACCATGGCATCTCTTCTGCGAGACGAGTAAGAACAATAGCCCCTGGGCCGCCATCAACGAGTACTTGTACGTTTTTTTCTTGAAGCAATATACTATCACCTTGCCCTACATCTAGCATGTGTACGATAGGGAGAATAGGCAGCGGCGCCATGCTAAGTGCCAATATGCAAACGAGTAACATTCCGTTGCCTACATATATATTCATATCCACCATTCTCGCCAAGAAATTTTAAAATACCGCATAAGAAATATAATACACATAGTGAGTGAACAATAAAAAAGTACAACTCCCCACAACGGAAACGAAAGTTGTTCAAAGTTACCATATGGAATACTTGCACAGATTGCTGCAATAAATATAACCCCCTTCATAAGTACGTCCGCAAGAAATGCAAATACAAGAGCAAGTGGAGTAAGTATAGGTTGAAAAAATAGCGCCGCTAAAACAAGATACGTAATAATAGGCAACAAGGGCACCACGAGCGCATTTGTAATAAGACCAACGAATGAGATATTTCCAAAATAATACAACGTAAGTGGAGCGGTAGTAAGCGTTGCGCCAAGCGATACTGCAAAAAGGGTTGCAATAGTTTTAAGCCATGTGGGCATATTCAATCTGCGTAAGAAAAATAGTGCGATCCCAATCCCACATACGGCCATTACAGAAAGCTCAAAACCAACAGATTTTACGAGCATCGGGGAATGTGTAAGCAACGCCGCCAGAGTAAGTAAAATCACCGTAAGAACGCCTGTGAGCGCCCGTATGTGATATGCAAGCACATAGCATGTCCAAAACACGCCAGCACGGACTGCAGAGGCCGGAGATCCCACACCAACAATATACGTCCAGAGGATACCAAAGATAATCAACGAGCGAATATATGCAGGAACACGCAACAAACCAACAACAAATGTAATACAGAGCGCAATAACAGAAACATGGAGACCAGATACGGAGAGGATATGCGTAATGCCACTCCTGCGGTATATATCTTTTATATCTTGTGAAATCATCCCCTGATCACCAGTTATCATCGCATGTACCAGTGAAGCGTTGGGTTCACGAAACAGGAGCCCGATACGAGAGGCAACTTGTATTCGAAATACATCGAGCGGCGCACTTCCATGTTTTATAATCTTCACTTCCGGGTTCCGTATAACAAGAGAAATCCCATCGCGAAGTAAAAAATCTGTGAATGAAGGAAGATCAGAAAATGCATCTTCTGTTTTTTCTTGCTTGCCCATAATTTCAGCAACAGTGCCTTGTACAAGCACGGGGAATCTGGGTGCGTACACCAATAGGGTACAACCGTCATCCTCCATGAACACATATCGTGAAGTAGTTGGGGTAGTAGCTGATGTTTTAACTAATGTTGCACTTGAAACATCGCTGGGCGCGCATGCTTGAGTATGTACAACAGAATTTTGCCTTCCATAAAAGTATCCAAGAATAACAAGAAGTATACATGCTGCAATAAGCTGAATTTTTACCCGCATAGAACTCCGGCAATGATGCCCGCTATCCAGCTCACTACAAGGAATGCAATGATGTGCCTCACTCTTTAGAGGGGCTGCTCTTCGATGCCCGATTGTTTACGCTCTCTCATCTTTCGGCGTATAAAGGTAGGAACTTCCAAATCTTCATCTTCTTCCCTTCCAAACTTCTGTTGAACAGGCGCCGTACGATTCATCGGTGAAATACTTTGTCCATACGGAGATGGCGCTTTTTGCTGAATGGGAGCATACGTAGCTACTTGATTTGGACGCACCGTATTTTGGGTTTTATCAAAGCCCGTTGCAACAACCGTGATCTTAATTTCTCCTTCTTCAACCTGATCAGAGTCCATCACAGCTCCAAAGATAACCTTTGCATGAGGATCTGCATGTTCGGTAATAGTCCGTGCAACCGCTTCCACTTCATACATACGCAGATCAGGACCTGCAGTAATGTTAAACACAATACCCCGAGCCCCATCGATTGTTATATCAAGCATCGGACTATCAATTGCGGCGCGAGCTGCTTCTACTGCGCGATTTTCTCCAGAAGCACGCCCTATACCCATAAGCGCAGAGCCAGCGTTTTGCATAATTGCTTTAATATCGGCAAAGTCTACGTTCACAATTCCGTGGTGGGTGATAAGATCGGAAATTCCTTGTACTCCCTGACGAAGCACATCATCTACCACACGAAACGCATCTACTAAACTTGTTTTCTTATCTATAATCTGTAAGAGTCGATCGTTTGGAATAATAACAGATGCATCAGCGCGGCTCTGCAATTCTACAAGAGCTTCTTCTGCAAGTGTCATACGTTGTTGTCCCTCAAAAGAAAAAGGCTTTGTAACAATGGCAACCGTAAGCGCACCAGCTTCGCGCGCAATTTCAGATATAACAGGAAGTGCCCCTGTTGCCGTCCCTCCGCCGAACCCTCCAGCAGTAAATACCATGTCGGAACCTTTTAGTAATTCATAAATATCTTCTCTGCTTTCTTCTGCTGCTTGTTGCCCAAGTGCAGGATTCATTCCGGCACCTAGCCCGCGAGTAACTGTTTGTCCGATATGTAATTTTGTAGGAGCACCAGAATAATGCAACGCCTGAGCATCAGTATTGATCGCAATAAATTCTACTCCTTTAATGTTCGCTTCGATCATTCTATTGAGTGCAGCATTTCCTCCCCCGCCAATACCTACTACTTTAATATTCGCAACATTTTCAATAGTCGGTCGCTTGAGTGGCATATACTCCTTATCGTACGAACGAAAAAAAGAATGTCAACTCTTTATGGTGTTCAATTCGAACACACTTTGTGTTCAGTGCTATGGAAGAAACGTTTTTGCCCACTGCCGAACCTTCGAAATGGTGGCTCCTACATTCGGAAGTCGGATTGCATTATGAGAAGAGGGCCTATGTTCTTGTGCTATAGCAAAATAAATAAGACCAATACCAACACTATATTCTGGTTCATCGGTACGGTCGGATAATCCAGCAAGCATTTTAGGACGCCCAATTCGAACGGGGAGACGTAATTTTTTCTTTGCCAGTTCTACAATACCTTCCATATGAGCTCCACCTCCCGTTATAATAACTCCCGCAGGAAGAATACCAGACCTCCCAATTGCCTTCAGTTCCTTGTCAACAAATGAAAGCAATTCATCTAGCCTGGCACTAATAATATTCGCAACGTCTTTGCGCGATACAGATTCGTCCACATCTTCTTCGCCCTCAACAGAAATTGTTTCATTTTGAGACACCGTATCCGGAAGTGCACTGCCGTGAGAAACTTTCAAAGCTTCAGCAATATCTAGTGAAGTACGTAGTCCAATAGCAATATCATTTGTAATATGGGACGCGCCCATCGGTAGTACGCTTGTGTGCAGAAGCACGTGTTCTTCGTATACAACCATACTTGTTGTACCGGCACCCAAATCTACCAGCACTACTCCGAGTTCTTTTTGACGCTTGTCTAGTACCGCAAGTTCGCATGCTAGTGGGGCAAATACAAAATCTTCAATATGCACACCAGCTTGATTTACCACTTTTGTAAGATTTTTAATAAACGGCGCTGAACCTTCCACTACATGCGCTTCAACCTCTAAACGCACTCCAGTCATTCCTACTGGGTCACTAATGTGTTCTTGACCGTCAACAATGTAATTCTGTGGAAGAACATGGAGAATTTCTCGATTTTGTGGCATCGAAATTGCTTGTGCTGCGTTAATAACCCGATCAACATCATCGGACGTAATTTCTCCGTCAGCACGACTTACCGCGATAATACCGCGCAAATTATGTGAAGTTAAATGTGATCCGTTAATACTTACATAAGCCCTTTCAACCATAACCCCAGATACTCGCTCTGCCATATCACGCGCCTCGCCAAGCGCCGCAACTGCTTCTTCCACATCAGTAATCACGCCCTTCTGCATACCGCGCATAGGAACAACACCAACACCAAGAATTTTTACATCTTCTGAATTTGCTTCTTTTTGCGCAACAATAACACGAACTGCACTGGATCCGATATCAATACCTGTATATGTTTGGGGAGCCTTCATAAAAATACCAATACTCCCACAATACACGCACCTATGCTTGCAAGCAAAACTGCTCCGGCTGCTATATCTTTTGCACTCCGAATATTTGAGTTGTATTCCGGGTACATAGCATCGGCAAAAAGCTCGAGTGATGTATTAATCATTTCAAGCGCAACAACAAATACAATCGCCATAATACCTATTGCCATATTCGCAGGAGGAATTCGGTAAAAAAACATCGCGCACACAACTAGTGTTCCTACCAGCAATTGGATGCGCACATTTTGTTCTCGGAGGAATACATCCTGCAATCCGCGCCAAGCGAAAGAAAAAGCTTCTCCGATATTGCGACTCCGCTCCCAGTGTTTCATACTCATGCCTATCAGTATACATCGGAAAGCCCTTCTGGCACGAATCCACATGCAAGAAGTATTTCTCGCTCTGCTTGTGCGGTATGCAAAGAATCCTGTTTTGATTTTTCATGATCTTCTCCGGATACATGCAACAATGCATGCACAACGAGAAGTGCGGTATATTCACGCAACGCAACGCTACGCTCACTTGCTTCTTGTGCTGCAATATCCATACAAAGCGCAATATCATGATCAGTATCAGGAGCGTAGGAAAACGTAAGAATATTCGTCGGAACATCCTTATTTCGATATTCACGATTCAGCCGCTGTATCTCTGCAATACTCACACACTCGAGTGTAACGGTATCATCTGGAACATGCATGCGTTCACGCGTTGCTTGCCAAAGGTCTTCAAGCTCTTTTTCGGTAAGTGGAAAATGTTCGCACTGCAACGTGAGCGGCATACCCGAATTACTATTAGAGCTTATCGTTCGGAGACGTAATGAGCGGATTGTATCCTGCTGTAATTTCAGCACCATCACTGTACCCATCGCCATCAGTATCAGGGTCGAATGGATCCGTTCCAAATTTTCGTTCATCCGGATCAGGGAACCCATCGTTATCAGAATCTAACTTTCCTTGGCCTAGCGGATTATACCCGTTGCGAACTTCTTCACTATCGTTATACCCATCGCCATCAGTATCAGCTTTAGCCGTATCAGTACCGTAATGTTTCTCTTCAGCACTTGTTAGGCCGTCCTGGTCACTATCAGATGCGTCCGAAACTCCTCCTACAGGAGGAAGTGGCGAGAACTCGGGAGTAGCAGTAGGATTTGGAGTTACAAAAACTACAGGAGGAAGCGGGCTAGGCGACGCTACCGGAGGCGTAGCCGTAAGTAAACGATACGAAATAAAGACAATTGCAAGTAACAGTATACCAGCAATAAATATTCCAATACTCAAAAATATCCACCTACTCGCGTGTTGCTGCTTTACTCTGGGTATATCAAACCCCTCTCCTGGTTTTTCTTGGTCTGCCATAATTATTGCATTATACGCACACGACGCAAGAAATACAAAAGCTCCTTACCAACGTTTGCCCTTCTTATTTGGGTAAGAAAATTCATCAATCTCTCCAAGCTTAATAAGTCGATCGCGCTCTGCCTGAAGTTCGCCTTTTCGCTGTGCTTCTTCACGGATCTTATTTCTGCTCTTTTTTGGTTCATGGTATCGAACTTTTTTTGCCTGCAGCAACACTCCGCTCTGTTGAACAATGCGGGTAAACCGACGAACTAGTCCCTCGGAATTCTCATGATCTCGCTTTTTTGCCTCTAACACAAAAAACACCTCCTAATAAAAATAATATTGCGAATAAATCCTCAGAAAACATCTTACCACGCAGCTTTGATGCAGTCAATGAAACTATTTCCCGTTCAAGAACTTTGTTCCGCTAAAGAACCCTGCTGTATCTGTAACCCCAAGAGCGAGGAGAAGAGTGTTCACCACAATATATGCCAAAAGAATAACCACGAGTCCAATTAAAGCCTGAGTGACTGTGCTTTTTCCGCTTTTTAGCTTCTCTTCATCTACCGAGAAAAGAAGCATTTGAATACCACCATAAATCAAGAACCCAAGTGCAACAATTCCCGCCATCCCCAAGAGAAAGTTATAAATGCCAATCAACAGCTCAAAAAGATCCTTCAGTTCGCATAATGTTTGTCCTGGCTGCGGACCGCATTTCACTATGCCGGTATTTCCCTGGGCATGAGCTACAGCAATTGAAAAAAGATGCTTCATATTAGCAACGAATCGGC
Source organism: Candidatus Anderseniibacteriota bacterium (assembly GCA_035288905.1). Lineage (GTDB taxonomy): Bacteria > Patescibacteriota > Andersenbacteria > UBA10190 > UBA10190 > HO2-45-11b. The sequence continues at coordinate 7,464 of DATDYZ010000062.1, forward strand.
CCAAGATTTTCTCCTCCAAGAATATGGAAGTGTACATGCGGAACTTCCTGCCCTGCATGAATTCCAATATTAGTCAGTACTCGGTATCCAGATTCAAATATTCCCGCTTCGCGAGCTACGTGAGTAGCATCGTGCATTAATTTTCCCATAACCAGGTGATCATCCCCTACCATTGCATCGAGTGATTCAAAATGTTTTTTGGGAATTCCCACAATATGAACAGGAGCTTTTGGATGAATATCTTTGAAAAACAATGTATCTCCTCCATCAAATACAATATCTGCAGAGACAGCTCCGTTAATGATGTTGCAAAAAATACATTCGCTTACGTGTTCCATTTGTTATTGTCGAACAATGTTAAGCCTGCGCTCGAGTTCTTTGACCAGCTTATCACGATCAATAACTTCTTGCATACCACTTTCCATGTTGCGCAAAATAACTGTTTGATCAAGCACTTCTTTTTGTCCAATAATAATAGTCCACTGCACTTTTAATCGGTCTGCCATGCGAAGCTGAGGCTGCATACCATCACGGTCAATACTCTCAGCAAACGGAATGTCTGCATCGCGGAGCTCCTTCATTACTTGCAACCCAATAATTTTAGCTTGCTCTCCAAGTTGAGCAATAAAGAGCTGCGGCTGATCTACGAGTGTAAGTTCAATACCTTCCGCTTTTACTCGCTCAATGACCCGCTCAATTCCAATTGCCGCACCAATTGCAGGGGCATCCTTCCCACCAAGTTCTTTTACTAAGTTGTTGTATCGTCCACCTGCAGCAAGTGTATTTTGTTGAGACTCTCCACGCGTAGATTTTGGAACAAATTCAAACACGGTGTGCGTATAGTAATCAAGTCCTCGTACAAGCGATGGAGTTACCTCATGAGGCACACCAAGCTCTTGTAAGCTCTGCAGAGTAAATTCAAAGTGTTTTTTAGAACTTTCAGAAAGATGATCTAGTAAACGAGGAGCCGTATTACCTACTTGTTGGCATTTTTCCTCTTTACAGTCGAGTAGACGAAGTGGATTTGTAGTGAGTCGCTCTTTGCAATCTCTGCACAATTTTTGCCGATTGCGCTTAAAATGATCTTTTAACAAAGAAATATACGCACCTCGTTCAGCTGGTTCGCCAAGCGTATTAATAAGTACAACAAAATCTTCTAATCCCAAATGCTTAAAGAAAAGATGTAAAACATATATAACCTGAACATCTGTAATAGGTGCCAATGAGCCAATAACTTCCATGTCTATTTGATGAAACTGGCGAAGTCGTCCTGCTTGCGGACGCTCATACCGAAAAAAAGGTCCGAACATGAACAACTTCACCGGACGAGGCCAGCTTCGCATTCCATGCTCTATATATGAACGAACCATAGCAGCAGTTCCTTCTGGACGAAGCGCGTAGTGCGTGCCTTTTCCACGAGACTTCACTTCAAAGAGTTCTTTTTGAACGATATCTGTATCGGTTCCAATACCGCGATTAAACAAATTAATATCTTCAAATATAGGAGTCTCAATTTGTTGGAAATGCCATCCTCGTAAAAAAGATTTTGCATTTTCTGTGACGTATTCCCAATATTTCTGATCAGAAGGCAACAGGTCAGACGTACCGCGGGGGCTCTTGAGTGGAAATTCCACACCAGGCAAACTATTTTTCTTTTTAGAAACAGCCATATGGTAGCTCAGTATACAAGCAAAGTGAAAAAAATCAAGCGGCAGATAGAAAACGTGGAGATGGTGGGTAAAAAAGCAAAATACGGTTTAAGGGCCAAGCACGAATCCAGGCACGTCCAATAATCTCGTCCCTACTCACGGTACCCCAAGTCCTAGAATCAGAGCTTGCTGGGCGGTTATCTCCCAATATAAAGTATTCTCCATCACCTAAATGCATGTCTGTTTGCCCGCCAGTGCGTACTTCCGAGGCAAGATATGCGGACTCTTCAATCTCTACTCCGGCAGGAAATGCGCTACTTTGGATCATCACATGGCCATCAACAATGCGTATGTCTTCACCCGGAAGCCCAATAACCCGTTTTATGAAAAATTGGGAATGATCTTGTGGATACCGAAACACAATGACTTCCCCCCTCTTTGGTTCTCGAAACCGGTAAGACAACTGGTCTATCACAAGGTACTCCCCATCATGAAAGTTAGGCTCCATAGAAGCTCCTCGTACAAAAAAGGGCTGGACAACGAAATATCGGATCGGAACAATGATCACTATAGCTAAAATAAATGCCTTTAGTAGTTCCCAGAAAAAAGACCCAAGCGCATACCCAAACGACTCTTTTTCGACCTTCTCTTCTATCATAAAACTCATTGTACGGATAAAGTTGCACTTCTGGCAAGTTGTATATACTATAAACGAGAAATGAATGACCCATTAAGTCAAAGGCAAAGTGTTGCAACGCCACCGCGGAAAAAACACTCCGCTTTTTTTCGCACAACGCGAATACTTGCGATTGTTATTTTCCTCGGAGGGCTTTTTATGGCCGGTATTTTTGGGTATAAAATCCTTGCAGCAGGTAACAGTATTAGCACTGTAAAACAATCACTATTAGGACAACTCTCGGATTTGCTATTCAAATCAGGAAATAAACTGGGGGGCGAAACAGAAGACCAGATTAATATTTTACTGATGGCAGTAGGTGGCGAGGGGCACTCGGGAGAAAACCTCGCAGATACGATTATGGTCGCATCTATCCAACCTTCCACAAATAAAGTTGCTCTTCTCTCTATTCCACGAGATTTATACGTTCAAGTTCCCGGAGAACAATTTTACTCCAAACTCAACGCGATTCACGCATACGGAGAAGCACGCAAGAAAAATAATGGGCCAGAGCTCATGGAAGAAAAAGTGAAAGAAATTACTGGACTTGAGCTACACTACTTCGCACGAGTTGACTTTACGGCGTTCAAGAAAATCGTTGATGCAATAGGTGGTGTAAATGTGCATATTGAAAACGGCTTCACCGACTACCTGCACGAAATTGCGTTTCCTACCGGTACAGAAACCATGAACGGGGATAGAGCTCTTGCGTATGTTCGCGCCAGGTACGTAGAGGGCCCAGAAGGTGGCGACTTTAAGCGGGCAGCCCGCCAACAACAAATACTAGTGGCAATATTAAATAAAGTATTCTCTGTAAATACTGCACTCGATTTTTCTGCTATCAACGGCATTATCAGCTCTGTTTCTGAAGACATTCGTACCAGCATGCAAACATGGGAAATGAAACGTTTTTTTGAAATCGCTCGTCAGGTAAATAGGGAGGAAATTAAATCTGTTGTGCTTTCAACAGGAACTCACGGCGTCCTCGTTGGAGACACCAGTGTTCTCGGCGGAGAACCGGCATCTGTACTAAAAACACGAACGGGAGATTATTCGGAAATCAAGGCAATTGCGAAAAATATATTTTCAGAAACAGTAAACAACACTCCAAAGCCCGTTACTCCAGCACAAACGACCCCAACTCCAAATGCATCACCATCGCCCGCAGAGGCAAAACCAACGCTTGAAGTACGAAACGGTACGGCAATAAATGGTCTTGCAAAGAAAGTTGCAGATCAGCTTACAAAAGAGGGATACAAAGTAATTGCTACAGGAAATGCAAAGTCAAAAACAATTGAAAAAACAAATGTATACGCTCCAAAAGTAACACAGGCAGACGATGCACAAAAAATCGCAACACAATTAGTCGCTACTGCACAAACTGACTTTCCGGAAGATGAAGCAAAAACAACTGCGGATATTTTGATTATTCTGGGAGCAGACGCTGCGAAATAGAATTGTAGCTCCCCTCTCCCCAATTGGGGAGAGGGTTAGGGTGAGGGCAACCCACAACGCTTTCGACAGCCCTCACCCCTGCCTGCGGGCTAGGCCCTCTCCCCCATATGGGGAGAGGGGAACGTAACCTCTGTTATCTTCTCCATTATTTCGCTTTCCTTTTCCTTCAGCACTTTTTTTTCCTCTGGCGTAAACACTCCAAGCACAAACGTATCTATAGGAGTTGCATCGTTAGGGCGACCAATACCAATACGTAACTGTGGAATATCTTTTTCACCTATATATTCGTGAACAGATCGCATCCCGTTATGCCCATGCGCACTGCCAGTTGCTTGAAATGTTACTGCACCAAGTGGTAACTCAAGATCATCATGGACAATCACAATATGCTCGCGCTGTAATTCGTTATATCGAAGATACGAAGCCAATACTTTCCCCGATTCATTCATAAAAAGAAGTGGCAATAAAACAGATACCGCTATATCGCCAAACACAATATCACAAACACGAGCATGAAATTTTTCATGCGTCTTAACATCAGAAACAGTTGCGCCACGCAGACGCATATACTCTATCCAGGAAGTAAGCATGTCTGCGCCAAGATTATGTCTTGTATTTATAAACTGCTCTCCAGGATTTCCAAGTCCAAGTAATAAAAACTGCTGCATAGCATATATCGTACAATCCTCTTGAGTGTTCCGCCAGCGAGAGCTTTGATTGAAATCTTGGAGGGGGTGATTCCAACTAAACAACTCACTGAAACGGAACACTGAAGACGATAAAAGAGCCAGCTACTAACCATACTGCGCTACACAAATAAAAGTCAAATGAAAGAAAAACGCCCAGTATCCGAAGATACTGGGCTTGCTTGCGTTGTTATACAAGCGTCTTGGGTAGAAGAACTCCCCGCCTCTGGTTAGTTCTCCTACTAATTGCATCGCAGTGCGCCAGCAATCCCATCATCCGTGAAGGGATTGTTGGCGAACATTCGGTCAACCCGACATGACACGTCTCCCCTCCTCAAAGAGAAATTGCTCGACGCTATGAAAGAGCGCCTAAACCGCTAAGGAACTAATCCTCCTCGGCTTACTCGCAAGAAATTCTCGAATTCTCCTGCTAGCATTTACTAGTGTGTGCTTAAGATTATTGATTGTCAAGAGTTTCTGCGCCATCCCATGCAAGCTCAAATAGTGCTCGCATCATGTTTACCATTTGCTGGCTTTCAATAACAACCCCAAACAGTTTCCCAGTGAAAGAACCAATGGCAATACGATCAAGATAAATAGTCATTCCTGCGGGAACAGGGAATTTCTCCGGAGAGACAAAGCGTCGCTCATTTAATTCGCTAATATCGCTTGAAAGCCAACGCTTCTTAATAGATTCGGACGTAGTAGTAAAGAGCGTTTTTGCAAATATCTTTTTTGCAATACGCTGAGAAACGACTGTGTCTTTTTCGTCAGGAAACACACTGTTTAAATGGTCCGCAGGGGTGAAATTATAAATTGTATCGCCCGCACGCGGATACATAATAATTTCCCGTCGCATTACCACAAGCCCCTCTTGACCTTCAAAATACCGGACAGATGGCTTGTCACCCGCTGCTTTCGTTAACATCTGCAGCTGCGGTAAAATAGCCTCTATATTGTGCTGCTTTTCCTGAATAACTTCTTCTTGTTTTTCCAAAAGACGCAATAGCTGACGAGGAGTTTCAGCGGAAAACAGCGTCTTTTTGCCAACTTTATACTTCGTCACCAAACCCATGTTCATAAGTGACTCTAAAATAACATACGTAGTGGCTCGAACTACCTTTGCCTTGCGCCCAATAGGCTGTACCGGGGATGGGCCAAGCTCTAAACACGAGAGGTACACGGCGGCCTCTTTGTCCTTTAAACCCAAGTTCGTAAGTTCTTGAATATATTTCATAGAGTTGATTGACCCCTGAATTTACAGTACTACTATATCACATGTCAACTACGCCCTACCAAATCGCATACTCTCTTTCTGAACAAGAATGCGACGGAATCATCGTTACAGACCTTTCTCGTGCATTTCACGCATTACTTTCCGATCTGCCGAATGCAGCTTTTTCTACGACAGAAGAACTCCTACAATCTAGTGTTCCGAGTAAAGAAGCATACCGCAAGATGACTTTTACGGTAGCCCAAGGTGAAAGGCTACAAATATCCGAACTAAGCTCACGCCTCGTACAACGTGGATACACCAGACATTCGTCAAAAATTGCTGACCCAGGGTTTTTTGTGCAGGGGGACGAAATAACAATCACACATCCAATTGCTCATGGCCCTATTACTATTTCGTTTTTTGGAAGCACGGTAGATAGAATAACCCTGCAAAAAGAAAGAAAAAGAGAAATTATAGCGTTTACCACTATATTGCCACTAGCATTCCCAGAAGAAAAAGTTTCACTCAAAAGTATTCTCAAAAACTATACCGTTATAAAAAAACCTGCAGTAAAAACTGCAACCACTTCTCCTGTCACTATAGAACGAGCACTTGAATTAATCGGCCGCCTGGTTCCAGGAAAGCCGGCCGTTCACGCAGACCACGGAATCGGAATATTTGAAGGGTTAGAGCGAAGAAAAATTGCTGGCGATGAAACGGAATATCTCATATTGCGCTACAAAGATGGAGACAGCATTGCAGTTCCCGTACCGTTTGCTCATAAAGTTTCTCCGTATATCGGCGAAAGTTCCCCTGCAATATATGCATTAGGCGGAACACTATGGAGCAAAACAAAACGGAAAGCCCAAGCAGACGCCGCCGCATTTGCAAAAGAATTACTGGAAATTGCGAAACAACGAGAGAAAGCAACCAGGCCAGGATACGTTATCAATCAAGAAACAGAACGTGTATTAGAAGATTCATTCGGATTTGAACTTACTCCGGATCAAAAAACGGTTTGGCAAGAAGTGATGCAAGACATGACATCGGTAGCTCCGATGGATCGTCTCATTGTAGGAGATGTAGGATTTGGAAAAACAGAACTGGCAATTCGTGCTGCCATGCATGCATTCAAAAATGGAAAACAAGTTGCACTGCTTGCACCCACCACGCTGCTTGTTCAACAACACGTCGATACGTTCAGAACAAGACTGCCAAATATTGCGGAGTCTATTTTCTTAATCTCTCGGTTTTCAAGCAAAAAAGAAATAGCTCAAGCAAAAAAAGCGTTATCAGAAAAAAAACCAGCGATTATTATTGGAACACATGGCTTACTTTCTCATTCCGTACCATGGACAAATCTTGGCCTCCTTATAATAGACGAAGAGCAACGATTCGGAGTAGGGCAAAAAGAACATTTGAAAAAAATGCGCTCTTCCATAGACATTCTTTCTCTTTCTGCAACACCTATTCCAAGAACGCTTTCTATGGCACTCTCCGGCCTTCGTGCACTCTCTATTATTGCAACAGCTCCGCATGGCAGAAAAGATATTGAAACGGTAGTCAAAAAAGAAAACAACGAAATTATTCAACATGCTATAGAACAAGAACTTGCAAGAGACGGGCAGGTATATATTGTATCTCCAAAAATACGCAACCTCTCGATGATTCAGGAAATAGTAACGGCGCTTGTGCCCTCTGCAAAAAGTGCTATTGCGCATGCGCAACTTCCAGATGAAAAACTAAGTCACATCATTCATGCGTTCGATACAAAAGAAGTAGATATATTAATTTCTTCCAGCATCATAGAAAACGGACTGGATTTGCCAAATGTAAACACTATGATCATATGGAATGCCGCACACTTCGGTCTTGGGCAATTGTATCAACTACGCGGAAGAATAGGGCGCAGATCCCGCCAAGGGTTTGCATATTTATTATATTCGCAAGACAAACTAACGCCCATTCAACGTCTTCGCTTAACTGCTCTCACGGAAGCGTCTCGCGTGGGTTCCGGATGGGATATTGCCAGGAGAGATCTCGAAATGCGCGGAGCAGGAAATATGCTCGGGGCAGCCCAAAGCGGTTCTGCACATGAAGTTGGCATGCAGTTGTATTTAGATATGGTTGAAGGGCGTGAAGAAGAAGTACGCGCAAATATTCATATCCTCTTGCCTGCATTTATTCCATCTGCATATATAGAAAATCCTGACGACCGAACAGCCTGGTATGTCAAGTTATCTCGTTCAAAAGATATTCAAGACTTAACAAGCAAAAAACAACGCATGCAAGAAACGTATGGCGTACCCCCACAAGAAGTAGAAAACATTGTCCGCATGATTTCACTTGAACTAGTAGCAACAAAAAATGGAATAACCAAAATAACCAGCAGGACTATTGCTCCAGGCGACGAAGACCCGTATGTAAAAATAGAATGCGTTGCAAAAGATCCCGTAAAAATTCTACAAAAGTTATCAGCAATAAAAAACAAAGATAATTCGCCGTCCATATGGCAAGTCAGAAACACAACATTATTTTGGAGCACAGACGCAATAACGCCAGAATTAGTGGATCAATTTATAAACGCACTTCAATAAAACACCATTCCAAGGCAAAGCCTTGGAATAACACGCCGGGAAACGCCAGCCTTCGCTGAAGCTTCGGCCAGCAGGCTTGGTGTTACATCAACAATAGGCCTGTCCCGCGTAGCTCCAACAGGAGCGGAGTGGAATGAGGAGGCGCATCAATCCAATTCCGACACCAAATCTAATTCCGACACCAGGTGTCGGAATATGGCCTACGAGCCGGAATCCACGTCGTCGCTCCCCTCTCCCGTTCTGGGAGAGGGTTGGGGTGAGGGGCGTTTAAGACGCTATTCCAACGCTTAGCGTTGGAAAAAGTATTCTGTCAACTCCAAGAATAATCCTTGAAGTTAGGGCAAAAAAAGACGGTCATAGTTGTAAACAACCATGCCGTCTGCACTTCGATAATTGATCGAGAGCTTTTGTGCTACCCATGCTTGGGGAGCGTGAATGACATTTGAAACTCGATCGATTTGCCATTCAGTGGCACCCAACCGGTTCCGCGTTCTGCGGACGTTCTAACGCGATGAGAAACTTCTCCCACGTGCTCCATGTTCTCTACAATGAAATCAGCTTGAATTGAACCCTCATCTTCAACGAGGTCCAATAGTCCAACAAACGTGAACATTTTCTCTGTCGCGTTCCAGGTGAACATCGTCTGGATGATTTTCCCTGTCTCTGGGCTCAGCTTCAGTGCGATCAGGATGTTTCCTGCTCGTACCCACCGAACACTTCCACCGTAGGAATGAACTCCTACAGACGAAACAACGTCAACTTCTTCATTGTCCACAGTAGTTACTTTTTGAGCTTGCATTGCAGCTATTCCTTTTCTCAATAACCCATGAGAGAGGGTCGGATGTACCGAAAGGTTGAATGACTTACTAAAACCCTTCCAGAGACTTACTTTTTTTAACTCTTCAGCTGTGGCGGGATCACGGTGATTGCAACATCGAAAAACACGAAGCCGCACGAAGCAATCGTCATGCCAATCAATGTATAAGATACACACATGTCGACTGTCTCATACCTCCAGTCCCACATCCATTTACGAAAACTAGTTTTCAGGCAATGGAATTGATATCTAAGCTCATGTAGATCCAGGATATCAAGAACTCGCGGAATAATCACAATCGTCATTACGATGACGAAACCGAAGAAGAAGATACCGCAAATTACCAGCAGAATGCAAGCGATGCTTTGTGCAATCGGCATACTCTTCGTCCCCAGCCAGGCGCACATCATTCCGCCAGACATAAGCAGCGAATGTAGCCCCATAGCAGTTCGCCGATAACCGTGAACCAAGTACGCGATACGGCTATAATCGTGCATGGCCCTGTACTTTTCGCTATGATGACCAACTTGGCCACCAATGACAAACAATGTTACGGCGAGACAGATAAGAAGCATTGTCTAATTCCTTTTGTTGTAAATTTTCTTCTCTATTACCACCCATACGTGAGCGCAAGAGAAAGAAAGAACTGGTGAATCTGAATGAGTACATTATACTCCTGTTTTGCATTCCTGTCAACTCTATTTTATATGTTGCCTATATTAAGCCATAATGCGTATTCAAACCCTTAGGGTTTGAAATAGGCCCAAAAAATTCAACAAAAAAAACCGACCAAACTGCTTGCGCAATCAGATCGGTTGTCATACACAATTCCAACGCTTAGTGTTGGAGTTTGTATCAGTCGTCCCAATAGGCGAACTCATCACGCCAGTTGGGGTACTTCTCACTCAGCCACTTTGCTGCTTCTTCAGCAAGTGGTTCTTGCAGTTGTTGGTTTGCATTGTTGTGAACGTTGCCAGACAGCGCCCCTGAAGATAGCTCCGTTCGGTAAACTTCGGTACCAGCGTCCAAGACGACGGCATAACAACGCAATTGCTCGTCGTCACCCATCTTGTAAAGATTTCGACCGTCTTCCAGCCGCATTCCCGTAGAGAATCGACAGCTCCAGTGCATGCAACCGTTACGATCATAGAAAGCTGCCTTGTAGAAAATGCCTGCGCGACGACGCCCTTTGTCATCGAGCAAATCACTCCACATATTATAATCGGTACCCTTTTTACACCAACCAGCCGGCAAGGTCACTTCGATAAACACATCATCAATGTTCTTGCCAAACTTGAATCCCATCGCTTCCAACTGTTCTTGATATTTCAAGAGCTTCTCTTTGGGAAGTTGTTGGCTCTGCACCATCTGTGCTTGACCGGCCGCTTCTTGTGCTTCGATACCGCCCGGTGTCCCAGCAATCCTTGCATTTTCCAAGTCGCCCCTCGCAAACGCCGTAACGGCAGCTGGTGCGCTCAGTTTAATACCAAGATTCTCGGCCTGTGTAACCATTTTCTCGCCTGGGGTAGATTTTCTCACTATCCAATCTCCTTCTAAAAAATCTCGAAAACTTCGAAAGCTACCGAATTGGCAACGATACGCAGGTTTTCAAAGAACTCCACCAATATACTCCTATTTTGCACTTCCGTCAACTTAATTTTATATATTAGCCCTATTAAGCCATATAGTAAATTCAAACCCTTCGGGTTTGAATAGATTTGCTACTCAATGGCACACATCCGTGATTAAATATAATTATGCTAGAAGAAATACAGATTATTACTTTAGACGACCCTGCCTACCCACCCTTGCTCGCGCAAATTACAAAACCGCCAGAGCAACTCTACTTTCGCGGAGATATTTCACTACTTACTCGCCCGAATTTGCTCGCCGTTGTTGGCAGTAGAAAAGCAAGTATGTATGGCAGGCAAGCAACACAAAAACTATTACCCCCATGTATTCGCTCTGGCGTTAATATTGTCTCGGGCATGGCGTATGGCATTGATTCTATGGCACACCGCGCATGCATTGAACTGGGGGCTCCCACGATTGCAGTACTGGGTTCTGGAGTAGACGATGCATCTCTATACCCGCGCGGAAACAAAACACTTGCGCAAGAAATTCTTGCATCTGGTGGACTAATAATTTCAGAATACGAACCAGGCACTACTCCATTCCTTGGCCACTTCCCTGCACGTAATAGAATTATTGCGGGCTTGTGCAAAGCAACTCTTATTATGCAAGCTGCAAAACGGTCCGGGTCGCTTATTACCGCGAGATTAGCTTTAGAAAGTAATCGCGAAGTTCTCGCAGTACCCGGGCCAATCACAGACCCTTCTTGCGAAGGAACAAATATGTTAATTCGAGATGGGGCGCAGCCGATACTCGAAAGCACAGACATTCTTTCGTTGTTTGAAATAGAAGAAGGAAAATCAGAAGATATACTTCTGGAACCGCTCCGAGAAGATTTGAGGTTGATAGTATCGGTGCTTTCTTCATCGCCACTCTATATAGATGATATTGCACTGGCTGCAAATACGAGCACTGCAGATGCATCTGCGGCGTTACTAGAACTGGAAATGATTGGAGTAATTTCGAATATGGGTGGGATGAAGTATGTGAAGAGGTGATGTAGGCGATCCCTTCTCCCGTTCTGGGAGAAGGTGCCCTGAGCTTTGTCGAAGGGCGGATGAGGGGAAATTAGATGTAGAGAACGCTACGCCCCTCACCCTCCCGCCTGTTGGCGAGGAGCCCTCTCCCAGAACGGGAGAGGGGAACGAAATTCGACACGCAAATTCGGTTCTTCCTTGACTTCCTTTTTTATTCGCGCTTTACTCCACTTACATACATTATGAAACATCTCGTCATCGTAGAGTCTCCCGCAAAAGCGAAAACAATCCAAAAATATCTTGGAAAAGATTTTGTCGTAAAAAGCAGTTACGGTCATGTTCGAGATTTGCCGAAATCAAAAATCGGCGTTGATGTGAAAAAAGGATTCAAGCCCAGCTACATTATCCCCGACAAGGCCAAAGAGCGAATCACAGAATTAAAAGCAGCAGCAAAAAAAGCAGATATCATCTACTTCGCAACTGACGAAGATAGAGAAGGGGAAGCTATTGCTTGGCACCTTATGGAAGTTCTCAGCACAGCACCAGAAAAAGCAAAACGTATTACCTTTACGGAAATTACTAAATCGGCCATCACAAAAGCAATTGAAAACCCAAGAGAAATTGATCAAAATCTCGTAGACGCACAACAAGCGCGTCGTGTATTAGATAGACTAGTAGGCTATGAACTCTCTCCCTTGCTTTGGAATAAAGTTCGGCGTGGACTTTCAGCCGGTCGCGTACAATCTGTTGCTGTTCGACTCATCGTGCAAAAAGAAGAAGAAATAAAAAAGTTTATTGCAGAAGAATACTGGAGCGTAGATGCGCTTCTTACAAAAAACAATCAGCAGTTTACTGCAAGCTTAAAAGCAATAGACGGCAAGGCAATTACAAAGCTCGGCATTAAAAATAAAGAAAGCGTTGAAGATATTTTGAAAAAATTAGATGGTGCATCGTACACCATTTCAAATATTACGACAAAAGAACGCAAGCGCACTGCCCCCGCTCCATTTACCACAAGCACCCTCCAACAAGCAGCGTTTAATCAACTCGGATTTTCAAGCAAACGAACAATGATGATCGCCCAAGGGCTGTATGAAAACGGATTCATCACCTATATGCGTACAGACTCGCTTAATCTCTCTCAGGAGGCCGTGCAGAGCGCAGCAAGCGCTATAACAAGCATGTTTGGCAAAGAGTATGCACTCGATGCTCCGCGTGTGTTTACAAAGAAATCAAAAGGAGCTCAAGAAGCTCATGAGGCAATTAGACCAACGAATCCAGGTATAGCACCAGAAAGCTTGGCGTCAGAACTTGATAGCTCACAGCTAAAACTCTACCGCCTCATTTGGCAACGCATGATGGCCTCCCAAATGGCAGATGCCAGACTCAACCAAACGACCATAGACATAACTGCAAATAACCATACATTTCGCGCAAACGGAACTTCTGTTATATTCGACGGTTTTGTAAAAGCTCTGGGCGAAAAAGCTGCGTTTCAAGAAACTGTTCTGCCAGAACTTTCTGTACAAGACATACTTGATCTTGTGAAGCTGCAAAACGAACAACATTTTACGCAGCCTCCTGCCAGATACTCTGAAGCAACACTTGTAAAAGCGTTAGAGGAACACGGCATAGGAAGGCCAAGTACGTATGCTCCAACTATTGATGTGATTCAAAAACGAGAATATGTCGTAAAAAACGATGAAAAACGCTTAGCTCCTACCGAGATTGGGACGTTGGTAAATAGCGTACTTACGGAGCACTTTCCAAATATCGTCGATATTGATTTTACAGCAAACATGGAAGCAAGCTTAGACGACGTAGCGTCCGGAACAAAAGAGTGGCAGCCTGTTATGAAAGAATTTTATGGCCCGTTTCATGATTTAATCACTGCAAAAAATAAAGAACTAAAAAAATCAGACATCACCGAAGAAGCAACAAATGAAACATGCCCAAAATGTTCCAGCCCCCTTATTATTAAACTTGGAAGGTTCGGCAAATTCAAAGCGTGCAGCAAATATCCAGACTGTAAATTTACAGAGCCACTAGGTGATGAAAAGAAAATGGAAGAAGAGCACTCGGGTAAATTATGCCCCGATTGTGGTAAGTCTTTGATTGTAAAACGTGGAAGGTTTGGTGCATTCTTAGGATGCTCTGGGTACCCAGATTGCAAACACATTACGCCGATCGTAAAAGAAACAGGAGTTGATTGCATTGCGTGCGGCAAAGGAAAAATTATTGAAAAGAAATCTCGCAAAGGAAAAATGTTTTTCGCATGCGACCAGTATCCAGAATGCAAAAATGCGTACTGGAGCAAGCCAACAGGAGAAAAATGCCCGCAGTGCCAAGCAATGTTAGTGTACGGTGCAAAAAATACGATCCGCTGCAGCGCCAAAGGCTGCGGGTTCAAGAAAGAAAACGAGCAGGAGTAGCCGCGCTCCCTTCTCCCCAATTGGGGAGAAGGTGACATAAGCGAGCGAAGCGACGCGAATGACGGATGAGGGCAGACCATACAGCATGCCGCTTAACCAGCCCTCACCCTCCCGCCTTCGGCGAGGAGCCCTCTCCCCAATTGGGGAGAGGGGAACGGTATCCTGCAAAAGTTTGACATTTATGCGTGTTTAGTATATTATTACATCAGTACATTTAAATCGCCCGCGATGGTAGGCCAATTGCCGGAAAAGTCCTAAGAACAAACGCCGGACAGATGTAGCCAATTCGCCGATTAACCGCGTAGTCGTAGCTCGTTATCATCTACAAATGGACTAACATCGTGTAAAGCATTAGCAGATGCTTTCGAGATATGCGGACTGCCTTTCTAACCTCGTCTTTAACAGCGAGGTTTTTCTTTACTTAGAATGTACACAATAAAAACTCGGAGTTGCGTGTGCAAAGCCGAGTTTATGCGGGGGTCTTCAACATGAGAGTTACAATTATCCCTTGCGAAAAGTGCGTACTAGCGTTGCAAATGGCGCACCAAATGCAAATCCAAGAAACAAAACAATTTTCACAAACGTTCCATCAAGTCCATACTTGTCCGTAAATCCATGTCGGGTTTCATGGGCAGAGTATACAATTCCAGCCATTATACCCGCAAAGATTACGATCCAAAATACATATTCGAGAACACTGCTCGTACGCACTCTCATCTCAAGTCCCTTCTCCTTAAAGGATTTGTCAAAAAATGAACACGAGAACACTATACTCTTAATATAGATTCTGTCAACTACCCTACTCCCCAATCAAATCTTTTTCCAAATCCTGCCCAGGAAGTTCGTATCATTCCAACGCTTAGCGTTGGAATACAAATAAAAAAACTCGGCATTGCAATCACAGTGCCGAGTTTGCTAGCCCGATGAAAACGACGATTGAAATCATGGTTTGCGTGGACCTCTCTTATCAATAAACTTTGAAAATACGCATACCATCACCCCAAGTACAACAATTATGCCAGCAACAACAGTCAAACGTCCGGGAGTGTTAAGCTGTTGTCTTGCTAAGGAGGCATTCACATTTTCAACAACAAACAACTGAAACAGAGCCCACGTGCAGCCCAACAAGAGACAAACTCCAACAACAATGCAAAGATTTTTTGCTACACCAAGGAAACGACTCATCTCAAACCCCCTCTCCTCTAGAGATTCAACGTGAAACGAACACAGGAAAAGTATGCGCTGCGTTACACAAAAGTGCAATGCATAATAAAGTTCCCCTATAAGCTTATACTCATTCCAACACCTGGTGTTAGAATATACACTAACCTGCTAACATCGAAACTAGATAAAGAAATTCACCAACTATAGTTATAGATATTAAGAAAGCGAAAAATACTAATGCTCGTGAAGAACCTTTTGATTTTTTTAAAATAAATACAAAAGGAATAGTTAAAATAAAAATGACAAAAAACGGAATAACAGCAACAGTGCGAGGAAATGCCAACACGCTCACGCCAGTAATTGCTATCCAGCATCCCCACAAAATTATCCAAAGAAATTTCATATTTGGTTTTTTTAAGCTAACGAACGTGGATGCCGGATCAAGTCCGGCATGACATTACTACTCCCCAATCAAATCTTTTTCCAAATCCTGCCCAGGAAGTTCGTGTGTTCCAAGCAGTCTTCCGGTTAGCTGGTCCAGCTCTTCTTCGCTTGTAGCTCTAAATACCACCTCAAATACATGCCTATCTACTTCATACCGAACAGAAGAGTGGAAGCCATATTTATCTTCAAGTGCTGGGCCGTATTTCAAAGAAAGCGGATCTTTCTTTACTCTGTTTACCATACGCTTTGGGTCATCAATGTTCATTGCCCGCTGTATTCTTCGCGCGCGCACTTCTGCTTTACGCACCGTGAGCCCTTCATCCACGAGGTGGTTATAAAACCGAATTTGCTTTTCTTCATCAGGAATCATCAGGATTGCTTTTGCATGCCCCATCGTAATTTTGCCCTCAACCAGTCCCCGCTGAATTTCTGCAGGAAGTTGCAATACGCGAACAATATTTGTAACACCAACTCGGCTCTTCCCCATACGCGCACCTATTTCTTCATGAGTCAATCCAAAATCTTTGTTTAGCTGATTGTATGCCAATGCTTCTTCTATGGGGTTCAAGTTTTCGCGCTGAATATTTTCAATAAGCGCATATACCAACCGAGACTGATCCGATTTTATATCCCGCCTCACCACACATGGCACCTTGTCCCATTTCAATGCCTTCGCCGCTCGCAAACGTCTTTCCCCAGCTATCAGTTCATACGTACCATTTTCTAACCGTGCAACAACCAATGGCTGCAGTATTCCGTTTTGCGCAATAGATTCTTGTAAATCTTCTAATTCTCTCGGATCAAATGAACGTCTTGGCTGAAGCGGATTAATGCTAATATCGCCAAGAGGAATATGTTGAACAGAATCTTCATGCTGATCCCACGCGTCACCAGAAAGCTCTTCTTTTTTAGATACAATAGGTTCTTGTATAACCTCAGGTGTCGCCTCTTCTTCAATCTCCGACGGAGCAGCAATCTCTTCTTCTACGCTTACAGGAAGCTCTGTAAGCGAAGCAGGCTCATCAGCAACTTCAACTTGCTCTACTTCTTCAAGTTCTAAATCCTGATCAACTCGAAGCATTGTCACCAACGGCTTCTTAGGCACAGGTGCTATTGGTGTCTCAAACTCCATCGTATCAATTTGTTCCAACATGTCATCAGCGGATACTTCCGTATCTCGTCCTGATATAAGTGATGCTAATCCTCGTCCAAGTCCCATAGTATGTGTAATTAATTAAGAATAGAGATTTAACAATTCTTCTGACAAGTATTCATACGCCCGTGCTCCCGGAGACATCCTATCGTATTCCAAAATAGTCTTCCCCGTACTCGGTGCCTCTGCAAGCTCTGTGTTACGAGGGATAATACTTTCAAACACATGCCCTGGGAACGTCTTGCGTACTTCCCGAACCACCCTGCGTGAAAGTGCCGTTCTGCGATCAAACATAGTAAGAACTGCCCCCAGTACCTGCAACCGTGGATTTAAATGCTTACGCACCAAATCTACCGTTGTTAACAGCTGATGTAAGCCTTCCAGCGCATAAAATTCACACTGTACAGGGATTAAGAGCCTATCCGCAGCAGCAAGTCCGTTAATAGTAAGCAAGCCCAGGCTGGGCGGACAATCGATTAAAATAAAATCGTAGTTATCTTTTACTGCCTTCAACGCTCTACGCAAACGAAACTCGCGGTACGGCTCATCCATAAGTTCCATTGCGGCGCCAGCCAAATCGGGGGTAGACGGAATAATATTAAATCGTTCAATGTTCGTAGGTTGAATAACTTGTTCAATAGTTGCAGTTCCTGCTAATAGCTCATACAGGCTCGGAACATGCTCGGGTACTCGAATCCCAACACCAGCACTTGCGTTCGCCTGTGGATCTAAGTCAACAAGAAGCACGGATTTTCCGGAGTCTGCGAGGTAACTGCCCAGGTTTACGCTGGTAGTTGTCTTCCCCACTCCCCCCTTTTGATTTACTACGGCGAGTGTTTCTGACATACAACACTTTTAGCATATGCCTATATGGAGCGCCGTACAACCTTGAGTTATCCCCCTTTGCGGTATAAAGTGTAAATTATGCCGGAGTGGCGGAATTGGCATACGCGACGGACTCAAAATCCGTTGGTCGCAAGACCTTGAGGGTTCAAGTCCCTCCCCCGGCACCAATCATGTATTACATTTCTTCAAGACTCCCTTTGCAACCGCTTGCTTGTAAATAGTTCAAAAATTCTTGCATGATACTATTTTGAGGACTATCAGAGAGAAAAACAGCAGCAATATAAAGCCCATAATCCTCAACGCTTACAGTAATGTCTGGTGGCAATTTAGGATCAAGACAAATTTTACGAAAATAATACTGCTTAAGCCCCTGGTTGTATTCACTAAAATACGGAGCCTGACGCAAAACAGTATCAAGGGCTTTACTATCTGTATCATCTATTTCATAGTGGTATTCAAATGACATACATTGATTATACCACAACACATTAGTGCTACGATATTTTTATGACAATCCCGAAGTTTCAAAAGACTATACTGACTTGGTATTCACAAAATAAGCGGGATTTGCCGTGGAGAAATACGAAAAATCCGTATCGCATTATGGTTTCAGAGATTATGCTCCAGCAAACGCAAGTTTCTAGAGTACTCCCCAAATATAAAGAATTTTTGCAAGCATTCCCGACTATACAAGCGCTTGCAGAATCAAACGACGCAGACTTACTCAAGATATGGTCAGGCTTGGGATACTGGCGACGAGCTCGATTTTTGAAAGAAACGTGTAAAGAAATTATTAAAAGCCATAACGGGAAATTTCCAAAAGATATCCCGACACTTATCAGCTTGCCCGGTATTGGGCCATACACCGCTGGAGCTATAGCCTGCTTTGCGTTTGGAAATAGCAGCGCATTTATTGATACGAATATTCGGCGCGTCTATTTACACTTTTTCTTTGCCGATAAAAAAGACGTACAAGATTCCGATATTATAAAAATAGCAAAAAAAGCAGTTCCTAAAGACAATCCAAGAGACTGGCATTGGGCACTGTTTGATTACGGAGCGCTGGTACTCAAAGACAAAAAAATAAATCTTAAAAGCAGACATTACGCAAAGCAAAGCAAATTTTTGGGATCGTTTCGATCATATAGAGCGCACGCACTACGATTTTTACTTGCAACAGAAAAAAAACAAGTAAAAAAAGATGCACTAGAAGAATATTTAGAAGATTTGCTTAGAAAAGACGAACGGGACTTTTCTCCAGGAGAGATTTTAGATTCGCTTGAACAGGATAAGTTGATTATAAGGGAGAAAAATATTGTCAGAATATAGTAGTAGTTCCCTTCTCCCCTGACGGGGAGAAGGCTAGGATGAGGGGAAAGCAGAACGCGACGACGGCCCTCACCCCTGCCTGCGGGCTAGGCCCTCTCCCCATCCGGGGAGAGGGGAACGCTGTTTCTACAACCTCCCGTACAAAAACGACAGAACCATCGCCAAACCGAACGTTGCGATAAACGCTGTATGGATTGGAAGAAGAATAAATAGGAGCATTACACCAATTGCCGTAGCTGCCTTTGCAATTGCGAGCACTATTTCAAAGGCAATCATAAACTCAAGTGACTTCGTA
>DATDYZ010000063.1:0-49836 GCA_035288905.1 Candidatus Anderseniibacteriota bacterium
TTTTTATTTATGAATTATTATTTTTATGATACGCGATTACAAGTGGAATAAAGGGGAGCATCCATACAATGTATTGATTATAGAGTACTTGGGTAAATGAGAGCATGATGACAAATACCATCAGAGTGCCACCAGCGAGATTTATCGTTTTTTGATATGCGGCAAGATAGACGATTCCGATGAGGTACACCATGAGGAATATTTTACTTATGTCTGTTACGTCCAGTGATTGAGAAAACGAGGATGCGAAGCCGTGCACTTGCTGAGCGGGGCGCTCTATGGGATTTAATAACCCCTGCAATGTTGCGGGCGCATCATCGATAAGAAAGGGAGCCAGTGTGAGGAGGGGTATGAAAGCCACGAGCCCCGTGATGAGCGCGAGCTGCGAAATTTTTTTTGGCATTTTTCTCCAAGCGAACAATAAAAATAATGGTATAATAAGAATTGCCATTTGTTTGATAGCAAGAGATACGCCGAGTATGACTGCTGCAGTTTTTGGTTTTTTATCTACCATAATTACGGCAAGCAAGAGGAATAGCACACCGAGAAAATCCGTATGCGCTATGCGAAGTACATCAAGCGACCACCTATTAAAGAGCAAAAATCCGGTAGCTGCAACTGCTAATGCAACATATCCTTTTCTTGAGAGATGCACGAGTAGCACAATGCCAACGGCAAGCCAGCTGGCAATTGCAACAGGGCGCCATGCAGTTGTCCAAGAATCAAGATCATGTACGCCAAGAAGAACGAAAGCACTTGCAACTACATACATGCCTGGGGTGTGGGCTGGGTACCCAATGCACGAGCCCTTTTCTAAAACGCACGCATAAGGATTTATGCCCTTAGTAATCTGCTGTCCGCGGTGCAGGTACATGGAAATATCGTTTCCGATAAGGTTTTCTGCATACACTCTATCGATAAGCGAAGTGATCCAATTCTTTTGCTGTGCTAATTGGAAAGCTGCGAGTGCGGTTTCACCCTCTTTGATCTGGGCTGTTAGCGGGAGTTGCAATCGTACCGTGCTATTTCTTGTTTGTTCTAAGTCAAAATTATATCGTTCCCCCGATCTTGTTGATAATCTTTGTATATGAAACACCAAGGCTGGTTTTCCTTCTCGTATGGTATATGACGGGTTGTTTGCAGTATGTACTGTTTTTTCGTCCGCCGCGGAGCTGACGTCCAGTTGTAATGTGGCGTAATCGGAAGGTGCTATCCAATTATTTTCGTGTCCGTCGATAATCCACAAGATGACATAATCGATGTGGCCAGCTGGGGTTTTAATATTGCGGGCAAGTGGTTGGTTTGCACCTACCACAAATCCTTTATTTTCCGGATTAACTTCAACTGTCCGTAGAGATTTCATCGTGGGGAGCAGTAAAAGAACAAGTAATCCACCTAAGAGGATGCTCATTAATAAAACATTTTTCCAGTGAGAAAAAAACTTTAATACGAACGTGTGCATAGATATATTCATAGTACCTTGGCTTTGTGGAATACGCACCAGCGATGCAATAAGAAAAAAGCTACGGTAGGTGCGCGTAGCTTGGGGTTTGAATGTCTATTTTGCATGTCAGTCTTCTATGAGAACTGCTTTTGAAATATCGTGAAGATCATTAATAATCAAGACCTCATCGTTTTCAAGTGTAGATACCATTTCTACCGGCGATAGTGCACGCTGTACTTTGCCCGGCATTATCCAGAACCCTGCTCGATCCATCCCAGAGTCGCTGCATCCTGGCCTCAGACAGCCTACGAGTTGGATATGCGGTTCCTTTTTATATTCGATGGCGGTATTCTGGAGTCTCAAATTGGGGCTTTGGTGAGTGGAGTGTAATAGCATTGCCTGGGAGAATATAGTTTCCACACCAAGCACATCGAATAACTTGCTTCGCAAAACATTCTGGGCAGTACTCTTTATCCTCTGGTAAGGTAAAGAGTCCTGGTGAACCATGAATATTTAGAGTAGTCTTTTTTTTGGCTGTATGTCCGCATTTGCAAAGCATATCCCACCCAAAAAGTTGATAGAAATTATTTTGCATTCGTTGCCCTATAGTCCGAACGAACTCATGAATTCCCATGACGTGCTCCTGAGGAAGATTTTTAGAGGAAAGAACTTTCAGAATATGGACATCTATATAGTATTCTTAAGTACGAACAAATACAAGAAAATCCGGGTTCATTTTAATGCAGTATTCCTTTTTCTTTATGGAATGTTAAAGCCCCTACTACCGCTGGCGCAGTTGATTTATCTTTGGTTCGGGATAGCCAATATTTGCTTTCAGAAGCCGTTGGTAAGCGACCATACACGGACGCGAATAACGAATTCATATCTTTTACGACATCAACTTTTGCGGGCAGGGGAAGTGATACGGCGCTTACTGCTGGCCCCGAAGAATTCTTATTTTTATGCCACGCCATAGCTGCTCGAATTTTATAGATACTATTTTTGTCTGAGCGGAATCGCTTTTTCCAATAGGTACTTTCGGTATCTGTTGGTTTGCGCCCAAATGTATCCGTAAATATTTTTTCTGTAGCCAGTGGTACAAAGATGGTTGCTGGATCAATTTGTTCAAGCGTTGTAGTCCCATTGCACGGATACCCCAAATCGCCACACGTGTAGCTCTCGTTATCTGATGCGCACGTATGAAGCGTATGGCAACCAGAACGATGCGCGAGGGCCACTTGCGGAGCGAATATAAAGAGTGTTGCGGTAAGTAGCAGAAAACCTTTGTTCATGGGTATAGAAATAATTTATCACTTTACACAACAAAAATACATAGCGAACAATACGTGACTTAGTACAGTTTTTTCTTATTTGGATTAATGCTGCAGTTGGGATTTTAGGTCTTGACAAATACATAATGCTCATTCTATAATACTATCCACTTCACGGAT
Source organism: Candidatus Anderseniibacteriota bacterium (assembly GCA_035288905.1). Classification (GTDB taxonomy): domain Bacteria; phylum Patescibacteriota; class Andersenbacteria; order UBA10190; family UBA10190; genus HO2-45-11b. The sequence continues at coordinate 2,896 of DATDYZ010000063.1, forward strand.
TGTTCTGCGTGCATGGAGTGGACGTTTTCAATTGAATATGTGTAAAAAATACGCAGATTTCGTTCTCGAACCTCGTTGAAAGGAGGGTATTCTAGTGGTATTGGCATTTCTGCCTCCCCATGTGTGGCCGTTAGCTATTGCTGGTGGCGTAGGGCTGTTCTTGTGGCTATGGCATTTATTTGCCAAAAGCTCCGAGGCCCGAAAGATTGTTAGTGAAATGACCGGCGAGCAGAGTCCAGACAATGTTCTGGACGAAGTTCGCCAGCAGGCACGCGATGCGTTGCCTGCTGCAGAAGTTGAAGCAGCAAACGCCGTCGCTAATCTGCAGCAGCTTCGCAACGTTGCCGGTGTTGATGACGCGAGTGCTGAGTAAACGGAGCTTTTGGTAGTGTGCCTTGAGCTCATTGGTGTTTCTTTTTCTCAAGTCCTGAAAGGACACGTACAATGTCGGGTCGAGATTCAAGTGGACGATTTGCCTCTAATGCTGGTATTCCCAGCGAACAGGACAAGAGCGAAGGCTCTTTCTTATTGTTGAAGCTCAGAAGAAGGTACCCTGCCGTTGCGGCAGCGTTCTTGGCGATCTTCTTCCTCTTCAGTTTTACCAGTTTGATTGAGTGGAATTCTGATGAAGACTGGCAGGTGTGCCAGTACATCGACGGCAGTTATCGAATCGTCGATCAAGCCGGATTCTATTTCCAGTGGTATGGGGAGGTTTGGACGTATCCCAAGTTCCTCGATATCTACTATTCAGATACCGAGCAAAATGGGGCAAAAAAGTCTCCCGAAGAAGACACTTCTATTCGTGTGACGTTCTCTGACGCAGGAACCGGGTTTACGAGCCACTACATTCGGCTCCAAATCTTACCTACGACGGAGCAGAAGCGGATGGAATTCCATCGACACTTTGCTGAAACGGGGATCGAAGGCGTCAATCATATGGTTGAGCAGCATCTCACAACGTGCGTGAAAAACTCTGGGCCACTCATGAGTGCCTCAGAATATCATGCGCAGCGGCGTGCCGAGTACTATCAACTTGTTCGTGAGCAGCTTGAGCAAGGGCTCTATCGTATGGAAGTGGTGGAGCAGGACGTCGAGATGGAGGTGCCGGACAGAAGTATGCATCAGTTTTCACAGAGTGACACCGAGACTGTGTACCAGACTCGAGTCGCGCTTGATGCTGAAAAGCAGCCTATCCAAGTCTTTCCTTCTCCTATCGTGGAGTATGGATTTGAGGTGAAACAATACTCAATTACCAATACGACCTACGATGAGCAAACACAGACCCAGCTTGATGCGCGTCGGGAAAGCTACCAGCTTGCCGAACAAGCAAAGGCGGGGGTTGTGAAAGAGAAGCAAAAAGTCTTCTCTGTTGTTGAGGCCGGCAAGGCAGCCGTTGCGCTTGTGGAGTCGAACGAAAACCAGAAGCTCAAACATGCAACAGTGACCGCAACGCAGGGCGTCGAAGTTGAACAGCAAGTTCAAGAGGAAGAGGTGGCTGTCGCAGGGCAGTTACTTACTACTGCAGAGCAGAAGCTTCTGGAAACAGAACAGCTTCTGGCACTTTCTGCGATCAAGTTGGAAAGTGCGGAATTCGAAGCCAGGGAAATGATCTCCCAAGCTGAAGCAACTCGTGCCAAGCTCGAAAAAGGAGGTGCAGTTGCAGAAATCGATGAGTTGCGTGCAGAAATGCGGAAAAAACGTATGACTGCTCTTGCAAATCTGGCCAAACTCCCGTCTCCCAAGACGGTCATTATTAGCGGCTCTCAGAATGGCAACGCCGGGCAGGGAGTTGCGACGACAGACGCGTTGATGCAGCTCTTTTTGCTGCAACAGGTGGAAAAGCAAAAACCATCGGCAAACTAATTGACTTTGGTTTCTGGTTAAAGCTTAGGTAAACAACATCAAGTTCCAAACAAGAAGGATTTCTCTCATGAGTATCAAGTGGTTACGACGTTCGCTCGGAATTGCCGCGTTGGCGATTTTCGGAATATTCGTATTTGCGGAAGCGTTGATAGGTCGAAACGACCTGAACGAATGGCAGGTTGTGCAATATCCAGGAGGTACCGTCGAGGTTCGAAACGAACCAGGATTGTACTACCGAGGGTTTGCCAAAGTAACGACCTACCCGGAGATGATCGAGGTGTATTGCACTAAACGACCAACTTCCGATTCGCCGAACGATAATAGTGCGCGTGCGCCATTTAACGATGGCGGGTACGCTGATCTGGACTGGTATGCCAGAGTGATTCTGCCCAAGTTGGAAGGGGGTGAAACGTCAGAAGCGAAAGAAAAAATTCTGGCTGTGCAACTCAACTTTCACCGACAATTTCGTAATATCGAGAATGCAAGAAATGCGATTCGTGCACACGGTCGCGACTGCATCTCTCGTACCGGTGCGACGATGTCGTCTACGGAAAATCAGGCGACACACAAAGGAGAATTCTATGAGCGTGTCCTTGGTCAAGTAAAGGATGGGCTGTACAAGATGCAGAAGGTTACGATTCGCAGAAGAGATTCGGTGACCGAGCTGCTGAAACAGGCAGAGAAAGATTCTGCAGTAGCACTTGAAACTCCGGTAGAGGGGCAATCTGCAGAGCCAAAAACGTCTGCCGGGAGCGTTTCTGTTCACCAGCCAACGAAAGTAGTGGGTGAACAGAGCGTTGAAGCGACAGATACCGTACTTGCTGCCGAAATCGCGAGAGACGCAAGCGGCAAGCCAATCATTATGAACGAATCCCCTTTGACCCAGTATGGGATGAGGGTGCATCAGTTCAGTATCTCCGCAACGGAGTATGATCAGGGGACAGAAGAGAAGTTCGCGGTTAAGAAGGGCTTCATTCTTGAGGCAGAAAAAAACAAGGCAGAAGCTGTTCGCAATGCTCAACAGCGGTTGTTGACTATTGCGGAAGGCGATCGAAAGATTGCTGAAACGGAATGGAAAGCGAACGAAACGAAGGCAGAACGAGTTATTGCGGCTCGTTTGAAGCAAGAAGTTGCGACGATCGGCAAAGAGTTGGCCGAAGTGAAGGGCCAGACGAAGGTGAAAGTTGCCGAAGTTAACGCAAAAGTTGGCGAACAGGAAAAACTGATCGCGGAAAAAATGGCCCTGATTGCCGAAAATGAGAAGAAGGCAGCAGAGCTGCTGGCACAGGCCAGGGAGCAGATGATTGAGATTGGTGGAGCGGCTTCTGACTACGAAAAGAAGTTGCTGGAAATCCAGTTGACGGAAATCGAAGCGATTGCGCTTGCCTTCGAGGGTATGGAGGTGCCGGACACCGTCATCATGTCTGCTGAGTCCGTACCGGTTGGTTCCTCTCCGCTCGCACAGGCGCTTCCTAGCTTGCGACTCCTCGATGCCTTTGGTATCACGCAGAAGCAAGAAGGGATCGTACCTTCGAAATGGAGAACCGAAGAAAGTAAGCCGGTGTCTCTAACTCAGACTCCGGCAACCACTACTGCAGCAGCTGCTCAGTAGGAAAGTTCCTTAAATCCACACATGTGGTGCCCCGATCTATTTACTAGACCGGGGTTTTTTATTGGACGGGAGTTCAGCAGTTATTTTCATCGCCATATGTGATATGGTTATATCATGAAGAAACTCTTGTTGATTTTTACGTGTATTGCTATTTTTTATGCGCTACTCAACAAACCCGCCAAGTTCACAGGGACTATTAAAGGAATTGCAAATACCAACAATGAAGCAGTAAAGATTGGTAAACAGTTTTCTAACGGAAGCTGTGAAGGTAGCGGCAAGAAGCTCATGACTACTGCCCCAATGAAACCCCAGGATATACGGATGATCCTGCCGTATGGCACCATGGTTGGAGGTCACGTGATGCCGACATCACATCAGTACTTGGAACCGTGGGATAGAACCCTCGGTAGGGATAAGTATGAAGTGAGGGCTGCAATGGACGCGACACTCTACTCGATCAGCCGACGAGCGCAAAATGTAGAGTCGGGCAAGGCAACGGCAGAAGAGTTCCAGCTTTGGTTCGCAGTCAGTTGTACTCATTTCTACTATTACGATTTGATGACGAGCCTATCTCCGGATCTCCGCAAGATATTTGATCAAAAAAAGCAGCAGAACGACTCCGCATATGTAAACATTCAAGTGAAGGCAGGGCAAGTGTTAGGGAAAATTGGCGGACAGACGTTAGATTACGGCGTTTGGGATACCCAGCTGCCCTCTCCCGCTGGCATTCTGGTGCCCAAACACTATGGGTGGGACGGATTTCGTCCATATCTGGCAGATCCTCTCAATTACTATACCGACGATCTTAAGAAAATTATGCTATCTAAATATGTGCGAACTACTAAACCAATCTCTGGTAAAGTTGATTACGATATTGATGGCACATTGGTCGGCGGTTGGTTTTTAAAAGGCACGGGTGAAGTAACCGGAGGTCAATCTCGGAAGTATTGGGCCGGACACTTGGCCTTCGCGCCGGAGTATCTCGACCCGAGTGTATATTTAATTTCAGTCGGTGACTTCGCTGGGCAGGAAAAGCAATTTTCTATCTCTAGGAGTGCACCGAATCCTATAAATGTTAGTGTGAAGACCGGATTGGTAAAGTACGATTTGTTGCCTTGGACACACGTACAGGCAGATGGAACACCTTGGCATTGGATGCGTTATTCTAAGGGCGTGAGAATTGTTAATGAAGGGAATCAAAAGTTAGGCTGTGTCCTTGTTCAAATGCTCGAGTCTCGTAAACTCAAATTCGAGGGTTTTCAAGGAAAGACTTGTGCCAGTATTAAGCAATTTACTAGTTCGGCAAAGACGTATGAACGGTAGTCAGCGAAATAAAAGTACCCGATACCTTTATGACTATTTATATGCGTTTAATACTGCCCTGTAACCGAGCATGCGGTACCTTTAATAACTTTTCTATCTTTACCCAGTAGGCCAAGCCAGGTTGTTTGAATATTTTTTGGAAGATGGGTAAATGGGCACGTAGCTGTATTATTAACAAACAATGCAAAATCCCAGTTATGCTCGCCAGGCGTGCCAGTTGTTGTTCCTATTCTTTGTCCCGCTTTTACCGCAACAGCTTTTATAGGCGATGTTTGCGCTTTGGTTAAAGGTTTACCTGGAGCAGTGCTGACTGGTTTGCTAACAGGTACGGCAGCTAGCAATGCCGGTATGGGCTTAGTTACATGGTTAATACGGTATTTGCTTACAGCGTTTATCTGAAACTCAAAATCGTAATCTGGTGCAGAAAGTTTTGGACCTAAGTCTGCGCGGTTCTTGTATGCCGCATACACTAACGTGCCATCTGCTGGCGCGATAACAGGAACAAACGCAGCGCTTTTATTATGAATATATAAAAATCGCGCATCAGCATTTATTAAGGATCCCGGTGCAATAAACTTGATCTCGTTTGCATTTGATGGGCCCACTGTAAGGAGTGATCGAGAGGTAACCCCAGCCACTGTTGATATCGGTGAAATACTTGCAACGGACTGACGAGGAATGAGATGAAGTTGAATCAATGCAATGAGAGTAATACCAAAGGATGCAACTGCCCATATGCCCAGTGCTTTTCGTACATCCGCGGGCAATGTGTGAAAAGGCATTTTTTATCTTCTAACAAATTTTAGTACGGCAAGTAGAACACATGCGCCGAGCAGTGATACTAAAAATCCATAGATGCTAAATCCTGTGGAAGTGTCGCCACCGAGCAATCCCATAATCCAACTACCAACAAAGGCACCAATAACTCCAACAATGATGTTGAGAATAATGCCTTGCTGACCATCTGTTCCCATAACAAGGGATGCGACCCATCCAACTAATCCTCCGAATATAAGTGTGGTAATAATTCCCATAGATGTTTTTTGTTAAAAAATAGTAAATTTATACTTCTTCTTCGTTCATTTTTTCTGCAGCCTCTGGGGTTGATACTGTTTTTCCCATAAACAGTAACTTTATAATCCCCATCGCAACTATCCAATATACCAGCATGGCAAGAAGCGTTGTCCATTCAAAAATACTTCCTTCGATACGAGTGATTCTAAATACACTTAAAAATGGAGCCGTAAATACGTAGGTGACTCCATAAATGAAGCTGGTAAACCCAGCTAGGGGATTTGCGCCCGTGAGTTTTAATATAAATCGAAATGCTAAAAGTATCTCAAGAAGACCCAGAAGATACCATACTATTTGTGTGCCTCTGTACAGAGGCTTTGTGCTACCAGAACTATACGATGAATCCATAGATATTTTATTGTGAAAAGCTAAAATATAGCTATACCTACTCATAACTATACGCGGTTTATTGCAATAGCGCTATGGAATATTATTTGTAAGCATTCGGACAATTTTACTATGGAGTTCTGGTGGGGCGGCTATAATGCCAGGCAGGTCATATGCGATAATTCCATCCCATATAAACTTCGTATTTGCAAAATTAGTCACTTTCCATCCGGCTTCTGAAAAAAGCAGTGCAGGTACAACAAAATCCCATACAGCACCTGCATTGCACGCATATGCACGGTAGTTTCCTTGCAGTGTATTCATTGTTGCGCCAATAGCGCTATGATTTGTTTTGCTCAGTCCTAAAGGTTGCAGTCTTGAGTGGAGTTCCGTATTAGCGCCGAACGGTTTTTCTGAAGATGCAACTTTATTACTAAGAAGTATTTTTTGATCATTAAGATACGTACCTCCTCCAAGTGTTGCCGTTGCAAGTTGTTTTGCAACCGGATCAAACCCAACCACCAATTCAGGAATAGTTCCTTTGCAACGAGCAATAAAAACACCAAAACTATTTTTGTTATTCGCGAAGTTTTTTGTGCCATCTAAGGGGTCAATGATCCACGTGTATTTAGCACCAAGTTTTGCGTGCTCACCAGACTCTTCCGCGACTATTGCATCTTGAGGAAAGTGCTTTTGAATTTCACCTATAATAAATGCTTCGGAAGCATGGTCAGCTTCTGTAGAATAGTCAGCTTCGTCGCTTTTGATGTTTCGCGTTAGTTCTTTACCGTAGTGATTTAAAAGAATCTGACCTGCATCTTTTGCAATACTTATAGCAAAATCCAGTGTGTTTTTACTCATTGCTATACTGTAGCATCGCTAGAAACAAACACCAGAAACGTTTTGAATAACTTTTGGCAAAGAAAAACACCCTTGCGTTTTAGCAAGGGTGCGCGAGAGATTGAGCTAAACAAAGAGCTTCACACATTACGCCATCGGTGCGCCGGCGGCGATCGAATCCAGTTCATCACAAATCTTCTGCATGATCTGGTCTGGAGATAACCCTTGCCTCAAGGCCAAAGAGGCAACTTCATTACAGTTTGCTGCAGAGATCTTGGGCGCTTTCTCCTTATCATTTCGTGAATAAGCAACCCACATTCCCATCGGTTCAATTGATTTGCGAAGGCCTTGCCCATCGATGAAGTAAACAACGCCGTAACCGCCGCCTGGGTTTTCTTCACATATACGAACGGATTTGCGGCTAGCGGCAAGAAGCGCTTGAGCTGTTTTGCCCTCCTCGCTTGCCAAAAAAACACTGAGCGTACTGGATGTTTGGATGAAATCGTGGTTGTGTTTTTGGCGCTTGGCTGCATTAGCAGAGTGCTCTTGTTGCTGTTGCTGGCGAGCCAAGAGATCCTTGGTTGCTTTTTTGCTCTCATGAGCATCATACGATTCAGCTGCTTTTTGCCATAGGTCTTTCTTCATCGCTTGTTCCTTCTTTTGTAGAGTGCTTTCTGGACTGGGTAGATAGGACATTCCGAACTAAAATATGTATCATATACTGGTAGACTTGTCAAGAAAAAACTTGACACGGCATAGTAGTCTGTTATATTGGCATCTCCTGTTCTTTTCATCCTCAATATCTCTAGAAAGAGTGCCGATATGGGTACGATTCGAGAAGGTCGATGGCGTTGCCCCAGTTGTGATAACGAAAATCGTGGTTCAGACACAACGTGCAATAGTTGTGGCCAGCCTCGTGGCAAAAAGGTGGTTTTTTATTTGCCTGAGAACGAACCTGCAGTTACTGATTCAGTAAAACTGGCGGAAGCGCGCGCTGGAAAAAATTGGTCCTGTAGCTACTGCCAATCAGACAACGTCGCTTCTTCTCCTACTTGCTCGCAATGCGGCAACGGACGGTCAGGAGGAGATACGGATCGTCTGAAAACTGACATTCTTCTGTCTGCCCCATCAATACCTCAAGTGCGTGAGACAATACTCATCTCTCCTCGCTTGATTGGCATTTGCGCAGGTATTCTCTTGTTTTCAGGTATGTTGTTATGGTGGCTACTAACGCCACAGTCGATCAACGTACAGTTGGCTTTCGTAAGCTGGGAACGCAGTATTGCCACTGAGGATTATAAAACAGTGCGTGAGGAAGATTGGAGTGTTCCAGTGGGCGGGCGAACGGTTTCTCAAGTGAGCGCCCTTCATCACTATGACCAGGTGTTAGTTGGCTATGAAACCAGAACAAGAGAGGTTTCGGAGCAGGTACAAGTTGGTACCGAAGAAGTTGTGACTGGTCAAAGGGATATGGGCAATGGATATTTCGAAGAAATGACTTCGAGTAGCCCAGTCTACGAGACGCAGTATCGGACCGAAACGTATGAAGAGCCAGTGTATATAGAAGAGCCAGTCTACAAGACTAAATATACTTACGACATCGATCGCTGGGTTACAGGAATATCTCTTACCAGCTCGGGTCAGAATGATAAACCGCAGTGGTCTGACTTTAAGCCCACCTCTATCCGACGCGAAGTGAAAAGAGAGGGGAAATATCATGCTACTTTTCAGCCCTTAGAGGAAAATACTAAGCCCATTCTGTATACAATCACCGATGAGAAGAAGTGGCGGCAGTATCAGAAAGGAGGTGTATACGTATTATTTCGAAATCGCCTGGGGATCATTTCCCGAGTCGAGCCGCTACAAAAGGAAACAAGGCCAGCAGCCCGATAATTGTTCAAAACACGAGCCCTGAGTTGTCATGACGACAAGCAGGGCTTTTTTTTGGCAAGAAAGAGGTTGTATGAGGTTGTATGAGAGTACCTGGTACCTTCAATTCCTCTGGAAACTTGTTCCATCCAAGTAATATTCATTCGATCTCGCCACGTACGGTTTACAAGTACGTGGCGTTTTTTTAATTTTGCAGTGGCAGCAATGAAATTTGTGGAGTTCTGAAGTAGTAGGGGAAAAGAGGATTACGTAATATAAAAATCCCACGGCGAGCAGCGGCGGGATTGGGATTTCGTACATGTATTCTGCGAGTAGACCTGCTTCACCTTTTTCTTGCTTGCGGTACTTATGTTGCTTTTTCTTCGCCATCGGATGATTCGCATTATAGCGCCTCATATAGTTTGGGTGTGAAAGAACGGTAGCGAAATCATACAGCAGAGGGTGATATAAAGATAGGGGATGTTTAATATTCGGATTAGAATTTTTGTAAAAATAAACCGTCTTCTGCTTGCGCATAATGACGGTGCAATTGTTTTCAAAATCAACTTATTCAGTATTTGCTTCGGAGCTATCTTTTGGGTCTTTTCCCACCATACGATATAATCGGTAAGAACCATTGTGCCAATGAGTGCCAGTCCCTTTTTTCTCGCTCTGCATAATTCTAAAGACTTGATTACTTGCCTTCAGGGAGTGGTTAATTCTGCTCACAACCGTGCTACCGTACAAAGTCGTTTTTTTGCCATACATCCCTTTTCTACTGCCATACCCATTTTCTTTGGCGATATCTCGTATGTTCTCCTCGTTCACGGGTTCATTCTTGCCTTGCAAAAGGTGAGATACAACAGCTTGTTGCCACCTATCAGGTAAGGGAACAGTTTGAACTTTTTCTATCTCTGCGGATGTAAGTTGGCGGTCATAAAAGGTATATCCGCTAAGAGCAAAAGTACCTATTCCTTTGTCGATGGTCAGAGTTTTGCGCACCTTCCCTTTGCTAGGGAAAATTGATGCTTTTATTGAAATAGTTTCTCCTGGTTGTAGTTCCCCAGTAAGTGTGAGTTTATCAACAAGTGCAGATCGGAGAGCAGTTACAAGCTCAAGGATAATTTCTGACATAATCATCACCCCATAGTACCTGTGGCTGAAATTGGTTTATCAAAGAACGTGTAAGCATGTTTTAAAACTATTAGGATGTCAAGGGTTTGTTCGCTACGTTCACCGATGCATACACCCGACCCAACAACATGGGCGGCGCATTCCGCCCTACAACTTCGATAGTGCCTTTCGTACATCAGCTGGTAATGTATGGAGGGGCATATTTATGATTTAAGGTTGTAGCCTATTTTTAACATATGCCAAACCACACCCAATGAAACGAGGGTAAGGGCGAAAACAATACTGAATGCAAGGGTTATTGATACATCTGAAATTCCGTAAAACCCATAGCGCATTCCGTTCATCATGTAAAAAACAGGGTTAAACACGGAGAGCATGCGCGCAATTGGCGGAAGCATTTCGGCTGAGTAGAAGATGCCCCCAAGAAAACTGAGCGGCATAATAATAAATGTGGGAATAATAGACATTTGCTCAAAGTTTTTTGCCCATAGGCCTGCGATTAATCCAAAGCTCGAGAATGTTAGTGAAACGAGGGTTGTGAATATGAGAAGAAACAGCGGGTGATCGATACGGACAGGAATAAACAATGCTCCTGTTAAGAAAATAAGCGCTCCTACAACACCGCTACGAACAAGCGATGCAAGCAAAAACCCGGCAGCAATTTCAGCATACGACATAGGGGATATGAGGAGGTCGTTTATTGTTTTGCCCACAATACGCTGAAACATAATTGCAAACCCTACCCCCTGGAACGCGGTGGTGAGAATATTCATCATCACAAGCCCGGGCATAATAAATGCAGGGTATGGAATGCCTTGAATGTCTCCTATGCGGCCACCAACGGCTTGCCCGAAAATAACAAAGTACATGAGTGCGCTTACAATTGGGGCACCAAGCGTTTGCATAGGGCCTGCTAATGAGCGCTTTATCTCTTTTATTGCTAATGTTTTTACTCCTATATAGTTCATATATTTTTTTGCCTATCCTTTTCTAAAATTTCTGCATATATTGCATTCACATTTTTCCCCTTGTTGTTTTCGATGAGATTTTTCTTCGTATCTAGTAGTACTAATCGTCCGTTATTAATAATACCAATACGATCAGCCATTGCCTCCGCTTCTTCTAGGTAGTGAGTAGTTAATATAATTGTTTTCCCATGATCGCGAAGATGGCTTACCATGGTCCAAAGGTTTTCTCTCAGTTCCATATCAACCCCCGCAGTTGGTTCATCAAGAAATAAAATATCTGGGTCGTGTACCATGGCTTTCGCAATCATCGCTCGCCTCTTCATTCCTCCTGAAAGTGTAAATACTGACTGAGTTCGTTTATCCCACAGGGAAAGTTCTTTCAAGATTTTCTCTGCGCGTGCCTTGCCATCTTTTAGTCCATAGTAGCCTGCTTGCAACTGCACACTGTCAAAGACCGTGAGCCCAAATTCTAAGCTAATCTCTTGTTGTACAACGCCTATCTTTGAACGAGTAAATCGATAATCCTTATCAATATCTTTTCCGAGAACGCGCACCTCTCCGCTCGTACGCCTTGCAAGACCAGCAATGATGTTAATTAACGTTGTTTTACCGGCACCATTTGGCCCAAGTAATGCCAAAATTTCTCCCTTATAGATAGCAAGGGAAATGCCTTTTAACGCTGCAAAGCCACCCTTATATGTTTTGAATAACCTGGTAATTTCGACAGCGTTTTCTTGTTCCATGAGGAGTCAGTGTACAGGATTATCTCCTTAAAGTCATCGATGCAGGGTACTGTTATTCAACTTCTTTTTATTTCAGGAATATGTATTCGTTGCTGCCGGACTCCGACGGGAAGTAAATCGTCTCTGGGTCGTATTCCGGCCCAGCTGGCGCTTGAGGCAGTATCGCACAGTCGTGAATGTCGCGGTACTCCTCGGTAATAGTCAGGCTTTCGGGCGTAATGCCATACCTGGCATACTCCGCCAGAACTGACGGCGTCATGTGGCTGAACACTTGATCACCGGCCGGTTGGTGGAGGGGGCGCGTAAATTTCATCCCGATATCAAAATTGTCGGTTGCCCGTTCGGGACCGCGCGCCAGGTTCGCATAACCAATTTTTTGCCCGGCGCTCACAGGCGACCCCTTACGTAGGGAAGGATCAAGATTAATATGGAAAAACACAAACTGCCATTGCCTGGGGTTTGCGGGATTATTACTCTCGGCCGTCAGCCAAATCTGCTGGTCGCCCGGGGCCCCGCGATCATTATCTATGAGGGAAATTTCGCCTTTGAACGGGGCAAACACGGAGACCTTGTCTGTCGTACCGCGAAATTCCGTTTTTGCTTTCACGTAGTGCTTCATCGAGCGCGGAGTTTTTTCGAACACGCCGGTGGTTACCATCGGATGGCGATAGTCATGACCGGCGCAGCTGCGGTATTGAGAAAAAGCCGCAATCTGCGACAGATCGACAGGGTTAGCCGTAATAAACTTCTTGGCAATCTCTTTATCTGCCGGCAAATAGGAAAATCCAACCGCCATTGCCGCAAAGATAAGCACTATAACTGCAACGATGGCCAAAGGTACTTTACCCCACAGGTTCATAGCACTATGATATCACAAAAATCTTACATCTATAAGGTATCGTCCATTTCGATTTCCCCATTCTTTTAACTGTACCGTGCAGCAGAAATATTGTCTCGGCCACCAAAAAAGTACATAATACGAACATGTCACCTAACGCAGGTTGGCCTTCTCCTGCCGAAGAAGAGCTATTAGATACCATTTCATTTGATGAATGGCTCATTGAATCTTCTACTTTTATGGTAAAAATACAGAACGATGCTATGCAGAACGCTGGAATATTCAGCGATGATATTGTTATTTTCCGACGAGGGCAGAAACCAAAATCCGGTGATATTGTCATTGCGGACGTAGATGGGGAGTGGATGATGCGGTATTACCAGATAGAAGATGGGCGACCCGTGCTGTATCCAGCAAACGGGCACTATGAAGCGGTGCGGCCCGAAGAGCTGATCGTCATTGGGGTTATTCGTTCTGTAATTCGCAAATACTAATGTTACTTCACGTAGACGGGGATTCATTCTTCGCATCCATAGAACAAAGTGTGAAGCCTTATTTAAAAGGTAAGCCAGTAGTTACTGGCAAAGAACGCAATATTGTTGCCGCTGCTTCTATTGAAGCAAAGAAGCGAGGCGTAACCCGAGGTGTTACATTGTGGGACGCAAAAAAGATGGTTCCTGATCTTGTAGTTCTTCCCACTGATTACGAAACCGTAAGTCTTTTTTCAAAACGTATGTACGATATTGTTCGTAGGTATACTCCCGTTGTAGAAGAGTATAGTGTAGACGAAGCGTTTGCAGACTTGTCCGGACTTCGGAGATACTTTCACTCTTCATATAAAGCAATTGCTGCAAAGATACAAAACGATATTCATGCAGAACTTGGAATCACTGTTACGCTCGGCATTGCTCCAACAAAAACGCTGTGCAAAATAGCAACAGATAAAGGAAAACCGGCGGGACTAGTATTCATTCATCGGTCAAAAATAGATGAAGCTTTACTAGACGTAGATATTGAAGATGTATGGAATATTGGGCCTGCAACGTCTGCATTGCTCAGAAAGTATGGAATACGTACGGCGTTGCAATTTAAGCAAAAGCCGGAAGAATATATACGAAAACTTCTCACCAAGCCCGGAATACACACATGGCAAGAACTCAACGGAATTCAGGCGATAGAATTTGCAGAAGAAAAGACGAGCTACAAGTCTATCGGGAAAAGTAAAACATTTACCCCACCGTCTAACGACAAAGAATTTGTATTTGCACAGCTGATAAAGAACATTGAGAATGCATGTATGAAAGCAAGGCGGTATCACCAAGGCGCAAAAAATATCACAATATATCTTCGTACAAAAGAGTTTCGCGGTCTTGGAATAGAGGGGGCTGTTGAGCGGGTTACTGCATACCCAAATGAGTTGATAGATGCAGTGCGAACAATGTTTGAGCATATATGGAAGCCCGGGTACTATCGGGCGACAGGAGTGTTTTTATCCAACCTGCAACCACTCAACCCCATACAGCCAACGTTGTTTGAGAATCCTGCAAAACTTATTCGATATACAAAACTATACGGTGCTATTGATGAATTACGTGAACATTACGGTAAACATGCAGTACACTTAGGCACTTCTCTGCATGCACAAAAAATACAACATCTGTATTCTCGGGGAGATATTCCCGTCAGGCGGGAAACGTTAGTAAAGGGGGAGACGAAACGAAAACGACTCCCCATTCCAATGCTTCAAGTACGGTTACGGTAGGTGTGTTTTGAATTCTTTGTAGGTGTTAAAATGAAGGTATGAGAAAAATAGTTGTTTTTATGATGGTTACTCTCGATGGGGTGATGCAGGCACCTGGTGGTCCAGAAGAGGATACTTCGGGAGATTTTACATACGGTGGCTGGACGGCTCCGTATGCGGATGAATCTTTTGGCGAAATACTTAATAAAGAATTGAGCGTGCCATTTGATTTGCTGCTTGGGAGGAAGACGTATGAAATATGGAATGCATATTGGCCGAAGCAAGCAGGTCCCATTGCTGACCCGTTCAACAAAGCTAAAAAGTATGTGGTATCGGATGAAATTATAGATGTTCCGTGGAAGGAATCTATTCTTATCCATGACGATGTAGTAAATACCATCAAAGAATTAAAAGCAGAAGATGGCCCCGTATTTCATGTGTGGGGCAGTAGTGTGCTCATACAAACACTTTTGCAAAATGATTTGGTGGATGAGTTGCGCCTGCGAATATATCCCATTACGCTCGGCACGGGAAAGCGATTATTCGGAGAGGGAACAATCCCGGCTGCGTTTACGCTGACGGATTCTCAGGCGTTACCAAGTGGCGTTATTCTCGCGAACTACAAAAGATCCGGAGAAGTTATAACAGGCTCGGTGGGTTGAACGATTTAGGCAAAAAAGGTTGCTATACATGCAATGAGCAGAACTGATACGAGGTTGGAAAAGATATCTGAAAAGAATTTTTTCCATGCAATAGTCGGATCGCAATTGCTCCATAGTATTCCCTGACCGATTATCGGCACCATAAAAGCAAGCCAATTAAATGCTATAAACCCAATTGCCATCCATGTTGGTACATTATTTTGGATACTAAGCGTTACAATAAATACTGTTGCAAAGGATGTAAGAAGTGAAAGTCCAATTTGCCCGGCATATATTTTCGGCATCATTGGCATCGCTTCTTTCATCTTCTTTTCCTTTTCTTCTTTCGATAGCTTATCAAACCCTAGATATTGCATGTGGATTTTCCCCATGGGAGTTGCATTTGAATACCACAATGTGCCAACAACGGCATACAACACTGCCCCGACAATAGAAAGAATAAGAATAGTAAGCACCATAAACTTGAAGTTAGAGTATTATGATTTCAGTATATACCTATGAAAAAAAGTTCAACACTATTTCTTCAAGCAGTTATTATAGCCTTAGGAATCGTGACGCTTTTCGTCATGATACGGTTTCCCTTGACCGAGGGGAGAGCGGTGAACTTAGATCTGTTTCATATTTACGCTGATCCGTTCATCGTGTATGGGTACGGAGCGTCTCTGCCATTTTTTGTTGCGCTGTATCAGGTTTTTATGTTGCTTGGATACATCGGAAAAAATAACGTATTCTCGCAAGGCTCTATAAAAGCTTTACGGAATATAAAATATTGCGCAATTATACAAAGCATCTTCATTATACTGGCAGCGCTCTATATACGCCTGAATTACAACGAAAACACAGATGAAGATCCGGCGGGCTTTATTGCGATCGCCATGGTGACTACGTTTATTGCAATTGTAATCGCAACTATAGCTACTATTTTTGAAAAACGCTTACGAAAGTACAAAAAATAAGGCTTACGAAAGGTGAGGATCTGTTTTGCGTAGAAAGTTTTTTATTGTTTTAATTTATCGATTTCTATTGCGTGAGTAGGGATAAGAAAAAACGAGTTTTTGTTTTGTTTAAACGTCACATCAAACGCATCAAAAAAACCTACTCTCCCTAAAAGAGCTATGGGTTTTGGCCAATCGATAAATACCGTATCACCCACCCATTCATAATTACCGAACCACTTCAACGTAATGAACTCCTGGCTCCTGAACGGGGCTAAATATAGGATGATCAACCCCCTTGCGCTTAGAAGCCTCCGCAACCTTTACTAAGTCTTTACCATGCGCAATAATCTCACGAGTCTCTGGGTCGATTGCAAGATATTCACCAATATATTTTCTGTAATCAATTTGATTTTTGATCATATTTTGTCTTTGGTTATCTACCCATACCGTACAGTAATTTGAACAATTGTTGTATGGTGTTTATGCACAATTCTTTATTCAGGGGGCGAGGGAGTTGCCGCGAACGGAACGCGTATAGTCACCCTCATCCCCTATGGACTCGCAACCTTTGTATGCTAACTGGCAGAGGACTATTTCTGCCAGGAGCAACTCTAACCTTAGTTGCCATCCCCTGAATGTGGTAGTCGTCAAATAAGAAAGTTCGCCCTTCAGCTTGACGGTTAAGCTCCAATAGGTATATTCAGTAAGCTGTACCGTTACAACTAAATACACATATTGCATCTAAGGGAGCTTTTTATGACTTGGCAAGAATTAGCGGACCTATTGAACACTTCATCTGGATACCAATGGCTGAGAATTGGCTTTTGCCCAGAGGTAGGATTGCCATGGATGGTGTACGAACGAGGGGAAGTAATGGGTGTTACCCTGCACGAAAACCTGTTTTGTCTCAAACTTGCTTGGCAGGCGCAATTCGTTCCGTTTGTCGGTAAGTGGATTTGGACCTATCCGCCCAATGAAAATGGCCAACCTGCACAAATTTTTGATGGTAATATTACCGACATATCGCCATTCGAAGACCCAGCTGGTTTCATCCAGATCGGCAAAACTGTCTGGCACGGCGAACTCACCCAACACGAGATGAATCCCTGCGGGGTAGAAGGTGGTAAGCTCATTACTCATACCGAAATGGAATACAACAGGATCGAAGGAGGTTTATGGATTCTTCCGCCTAAGTACAAAGGCTTTGAGTTTCCCATGGACCAGATTTGCAGTTCGGAAGACATTCCTCGGTAGCCTCCGACATTCAGCAAAATCACAAACCCAGTCGCATGGCTGGGTTTTTATTTACTTAAAATTTAGCAAACGCCAGAAACCGTGGGAGAAGTAAGAACCTGTTTTATATATTTTGAGTAAAAGAAAACCGCCTCTGTTTCCGAAGAAACATTAGCGGGTTGCGAACGATAATACATTAACTAGTTTCCAAAAATCATTTCATAACTACGACTTTGATCATCCATGAGTAGGTGCTCGAAGTGTTTTTCTGTTGAAGCTCTTCGATAATACGCGTTTGCATCGCAGGAGTCAGCACAGCTGCTTCTTCCAGTGATTTGTTGTCTGGGTTCAGCATCTGCGCGGCAAGGGTTGCTGGGTTAGTCATCTCGTTGCCACATATGTGCAAGATCGTTTTAAGGAGATTGGAAATTCCGGTTATCGCCTCTGCTTTGCTTGGCAGAACCGGTTCGCTGGACAACAACATTTTGAAGTTGTGACCAGGACCACGAGTAATGAGAATGGCCCATTTTCCTGTGCGTTCGCCAACCGTAAACTCCAAGTCATTAGGGTTCGTGAAAATCTCAAGTGCAGTCCCGCGTGTGATACCAGGCATGACTACCTTCTTTCTTTAGAGTGCAAGCTGAAACAGTGAAACAACCGAACTGAGCTATTATCTATACTCCATTGTCTAGGATTTGTACATTACAACAGTAACTTGAAATATTAGGATAGTTGTGATAGTCTCGATTGTTCTGGATATGACTGTACCTGTTCCAATGTATTGAAAGGAAAATCGAAATGGTGATGCCCATTGATCTTGTACTGGTTAGGCACGGGGAAAGCGAAGGGAATGTTGCGAAAATACGATCCAAGGCAGGAGACAATAGTGCATTCGCAACAGAATTTTCGAGGCGCCTCGGATCACAATGGCGTTTGACTCAGCGTGGTGCTGAGCAAGCATCCAAGGCAGGAGATTGGATTCGTGAAAACATCTCACTAGTTTTTGATAAGTACTATGTTTCTGAATATACGCGAGCCAAAGAAACTGCTGGGTTGCTCAATTTACTGGAAGCAGAATGGTTTCCTAGCTTTTATTTGCGGGAGCGTGAATGGGGTGAAATGGACGTTACTTCTGAAAGAGAAAAGCAAGATCGGTTTGCAGACTCGCTGAGGCGTCGCGAAAGTGATGGATTTTTCTGGATTCCACCGAATGGCGAATCTCTTGCGCAGCTATGTTTGCGAATTGATCGAGTTCTCGATACGTTGCAACGGGAATGCAGCGATAAGAGAGTTATTGCGGTGTGCCATGGAGAAGTAATGTGGGCATTTCGCGTACAGCTCGAACGAATGTCGCAACAACGATTTCGAGAATTGGATATCTCCAAGCGTCCGTACGACAAGATTCATAACTGTCAGATCCTGCACTACACAAGGAGGAATCCTGAAAATTGCAAAATCACTCCTTACTATATGTGGATGCGCTCGGTATGTCCCAGTGACACGAGTTTATCCTCAAATATTTGGATGCCCATTGAACGTCCACGATTTTCCAACGAAGATTTGCTCGAAGAAGTGGAGCTGACCCCAAGAATTATTTCTTAAAGAAAGGGTCTACTCGAAGCATCTTACCAAACCTCCCCCAAAGGAGGTTTTTTCATTTAAAAAATACCAGCTTAGTTCTTAGATGAATGTTAAAGCCGGGCTTTAACAATGTTTCAACTGTGTGGATCGGTTAACGGAAATTTGCTTTCTAAAGTAGTGGAGGAAGTAAGAACCCGCGTCATTTTAAACCGTCGGCAATTCCTCGCTAAGCCTGCGAACTACAGCTTCGTAAAGCTCCGCAGCTTTAGAGGCAATATCGTGATCCGTTACATATGTTTCTGTTTGAGTTATGAGGCGTTTTTCTGTATCGCTATCAATACCAAGTGCTCGCCAAAAGATAGCGTATGATTCAAGCGAAAGGTTATCTGTAGACTTGTACATGTCCACAAAAAGATTATTGTATTTTTTTATGAGGGTTTCATCTTCGCCATTTGGAGTAAATGCTTGATCGAGGTAGGGTAAGACTGAACGAACATCGAAAGACTTTGCATCAGCCATATCTTGAATAATTTTTATAGCAGTGCGACGCACCCATACGTCACTTCCTTGTCCTTCCACACCTTCACATACTTTGGGTAATGCTTCTTTTGTAGCTTTGTATTGGATGTCATCGGTAAGTAAATGAACCAACCATCCTTTATAGAAATCGCTCTTTTTAAACATCGGGTCTTTTCTATAGTCTTCTGGGTGGGTAAGAAATCTATCGATTTTTGTTATATATCTACTGTCAGGGTAAATAGATCCACAGACGTATGCGCCACGATCAGTAATCGAAAGTTTATCCTGCACTGCGAGTGCAATTCGTACATGTGACGCTTCAAGAGCCATGTAAAAACTTTAGCACGAGCATAAAGAAATGCCAGAAACATTTTGTATTACGAATACCGTTATTCTTCGCGCCAAATAACGGTTGCTGTTTCGACGCTTCTAGAACCTTTCTTCTCACTCGTTAGCCAACGTCTATATGAGCTAAGCGTGTGGTCTTCAAACGTACATCGTTCGTCACGAAATATACTTTTTTCCGACACGCCCCATACATCAAAGTACGTTTGAACTGCCTTTGAGAGTGAAAGATGTATTGTGTCTTTTTCTTTCACGGCTTCTGGAAATAACTTTTTAAACGTGGTGATTTCTTCTCCCTCATGGTTAAATGTGAAATGCTTTGAACAAATAGAGGGTCCTATAAACACACGTGTTATTTCATGCGGAGCAACAATGCGAGAAGCTTTCTCTAGTAATCCATTTATGAGACTTTTACGACTTACATGCAACACCAGCCCTTTTTTGGGGGATAGTATAACAAGTGGCATACAATCAGCAGTACCTACTCCAACTTTTACATGTGCTTGCGAAACTTCTATTCCATCAGCAACCGTCTCTCCAGATATACAAATTGTTGCGGAAGTTATTTCTCCTCCATGCAGGAGGCGCGGAAAAATAACATTCTCGTTTAAAAAATCATCTTTTTTGCCAATAGCTATTCGCCAATTACCAAGTTTTCTGACCTGTATGCTCATTTCTACAACAGTACATCCCTCGCACCCTAGAGTTCAATGAAATTTTTCAAGAAAAGAAGCCGCATGGTAATACCATACGGCTTCGAGATAGCTACGGATAGCAAACGGTTTCTTGCGCTATAAAAGCGTAAAGTTCAGACTTCCACTATATCGAATCCGGAGCTTTCGCTCGTCGTCTCGGAACCATGGCACCATAAGTACGATCTCGTTACAATTGTTGCTGGCCAGTGCATTCCGGATAGATGTCAGGAAGTTTGCCTGCGTGGGCGTTGGAAAATTCGCAAAACGAGATAGCATTTCCACGTCGTCGAAGAAAACGTCTCCTCTGCCATCAGCTGCCGGAATTCGGTATGGAGGCTTGATGGTCGATTTGCCACGAAAGGTTTCTGTGGCATTTGCCAATGTTTCTATACACGACAACAGTTGTCGCGACCAGAATTGGTTCCAGAAATCATCCAAATCAATTTCCAATACGGGGCTAGTGGATGAACTCATGTTCAAAACTCCTTGTGTTGTGATTGAACTAAACGTACCATATGGGATAATAGTATATAAGTATGGTATCGTCAAGGGCGGTGTGTAATGTGCACACACATACGGCAGTTTTAGCAGTGGAAGCAAGGGCCTATTGCAAATTCCAATAGTAGCTGTTATTTTGTGATATTGGTTTGTTTCTCTTGCACACTTTAGACCTAGGAGATTAGGAATGGCCGGAAAAGATGTAATGCAATTGGAGTATGCGGCAGAATATGCCCTGAAAGTTGCGGGTCCTAGCATTCTGGAAGCGATAAGGTTCCCTTTTGAAAAAAGTCGCGTTGCAGCACATGTTGTAATTCTTGACCCAAGAATACCTTTTGAAAAGAGAGGGAGTTTGCCGATATTGGCTGAGCAAACATTTGGAGAGCAAGACTCTTTGAAATGGACATCAAACTTCAAAGCAATTGCTCACTCAAAAGCAATTATTTGTTGGCGTACGGGGCTCAGTACTCGTGCAGTTGGGGAAAAGGCTCCGTTTCTTTATGAGCATGGCGACACGAAATATTCTGGTGGCGTTGTATGCGACGGCTTGATTGTTGCAGTAAGCGGGATGAATTGGGAATTGGATGAAGCATGTGCTCATATGGTCATTGCATTCTTCTGGGCCCATGTTCGTCATGGTCGAGACCTGATTATGCAAAATCGAGATCAGGGTTTTTTCGAATGATGACATTGGCCATTTCATCGAACCTTTAACCGCAAGCTTCGCAAGAAGTCCCTGCGGTTTTTATTTTTTTAAGAAGCTTTAAAAACATTTTGTCATAGACGCCGAATTGCTTTATCGGGTAAGGTAAATAAATGGGAGAACGAGAGCCTAGACCAGAACAAGCTGAAAACAAATCTTCTGATTACCAACAGTACCTGGAGTCAAGGCACGCTGGCTTTGAAATTCCAACAGAGAAATTGGAAGCTGTTGTCGAAGAAGCAACGTCGAGTAGGCCAGTTTCTGTAGAAAGAATCACTTCGGGTGAGGTAAATGAAGTATACGATGTTACTCTGCCTGCTGATCAGCACGTTATTGTGCGAATTTCTCGCAACAAAGATTCTGAATTTGGACGTGAGGTTTGGGCTATTGAACAGGCAAAAGATGTAGGTGTGCCCGTGCCTGAAATGCTGTTGGTAACAAAAGTTACGGTAGAGAACTCGGATCCTTTGCGGGTTTGTGTACAAAATAAACTCGCAGGAGAGCCTCTTGAGCGAGGCAGGATTGATTACGGCAAGATTGAACCTGCACTATTACGCTCCTATATGCGACAAGCAGGTGAAATACTGTCGAAAATACATTCTATTCCCGTAACTGGTTTTGGATCCCTGAACGAGCAAGGGCGAGGCTCGGTATCGATGTTTCAGTCTCTTATGTCGCGCAATATTGAGCAACGAGATAGTTTTGAAGAAATTGGAAGAAGGCGAGGTATGGATATGAACGTTATTGACCGTGTGTTTACTCTCTTGCAAGAAAATGTAGCATCAGCTCAAGAATTTCAGCCAGTGCTTACTCATGGTGATTTTGGTCCGAAGCATATGATGGTTGAAGGTAATAAAATGACGGGAATTATTGATTGGGGCGGAGTTTCAGGACATTCCCCGGTACATGACTTTGCTGGATTTATACTTTGGTATCCCGAGCTACCCTTTGATGCGCTTCAAGAGGGGTATGCCGACAAAGAGCTTTTTGATAATGATTTTGAGAAAAAGCTTCAATGGATTGCGCTCGATAATGCATTGGGCGCGCTTGAATGGTATGACAAGAATAACTTTGAGGCGGGGATACAATACTTGATAGATAAAATGCGAGAGATTTTACATTTTTCGCGTTAGGTGAAAAAGTTTCTTATAGAGGAAGTAAGAACCTATTTCCTATAACCTGCTTACCCATCGGTGCTCCGGCTGCGCTTTTTTAATTGCGTTTTTCAGCCATTGTTTTGATTCCGATAAAAGATGGCCGATAACATTTTCAAAATCTTGATCATCTTTCGGTCGTGTTTCTTTTGTTTTGTAGAGCAGTGATATTTCCGGGGGCCAGTAGGGAATCGTATCTCTATATTGTATGAGCTGTTCTTTTGGATATGAAATGGAATCGTCTCGTCTGTACAGCCAATGCGTTTCATTCGAATTGTTCAAAAGAATTTCTATTGTCGCATCATCTTTTACCGCTTTTATTTCATGCACGGGAGGTTGTAAAAACTCATCTTCGTTCCATTCACTCATCTCACTATTAATTATTTTCAATAGTCGCCAATCATGAAGATACTTTCTAAGCGCTTGTTGGTCTTCACGGAAAATACCAATGTCTATATCAGTGTGCTCCCGAGTAATTTGCGCAAGGAATAAATCAATTGCCCAACCGCCACAAATAAACCAGGGTTTTTTGAAGTCTTGCATTACGTCGGTTATATGTTTCAGTTGCGAGGGTATTTTCATGTTGTTTTTATACTAGCATGGATAGAAACCAAAAATGTTTTGCTGTTTGCAGTAGATAAAGCCTGCTTGTTGTTAGCCAGGTGAGAATCCGTTTCATTAATGCAGTGTGCTGCCTACGAGAATGCCGTTTGCAAAGTAAAATCCGGTTTCTCCCGATGGTAAAATGTCGTAAGTATATCCATCGTCATACGAAATACGATCGGCAGAAATTACCCGGGAGCCATCATACTCATCTCCTACGGCAAGGTTACCGACTGTGCGCCCATCTATTGTCGGATGCCCGGGAGAGACTATGAGAATACGTCCGTCTTCTACCATGAACTTTACCATTTTATGATCTGATGGCACCGCTACCTTGCTGACCTGAGAGATTTTTTCTACAACGCGCGTGCCGGAGGAAGTGACGGTCCAGATGGGCGCGCCTTTTTGCAAATCTTCTACTGCTACGGCACCTTGTGGCGTATCAATTAACGTGTGTTTCGCAAGGCAAATGGGGCAGTTTTGAACATACCCTTTGGGCTGGCAGAAATACTTTGGAGGAGTGTCATCGGGGTATTGCAAGACTGGTGGGCCGCACGTTTGCATACATGCAAAATTTGAAGGACAGTCGGTATCTTTCGTACATACAGATGCTTCCGGCGATGGCGGGATATTTTCTATTTCTTCTGTAAACATCCGATCTTCTGCTTTTACAAGTATCCATACTATACCTATAGCAACAATGATTACTGCAATACTCATGAGCGGTAGAATACTTTTCATTGCTCTCTATTATACACGAGCTCAGTAACCGTCGTTCTCTTATTGCAAAACAAGCCGTTTTCCGTACTATAGAGATAGCCATGAACCTTTAAGTGGTACATGAGCAATAATCCCTGGTAGCTCTCCGCCAGCTGGCGGAGGTAGAGCAGTTTCTTTTAAAATCGATGCGTATGCAACATTACGTTTATGCGATCTATAACCCAGATCATTTGAAGGTTTACATAGGAGAAACTAATGATCCAGAAGAAAGGTTAAAGGCTCACAATGAACACCGATTTACAACAAGTTATACCGCTCGTTTTAGCGGTTTGTGGAAACTTATTTATATCGAAAAATGTTCAGACCGTCGAGAAGCTCGCAAAAGAGAAAAGCAACTCAAAAGTTATCAAGGTCGACAATTTATTAAAAAACACATTCCCTGGTAGCTCTCCGTACTCCGCCAGTTGGCGGATGACGGAGGTAGAGCAAGTAATATTAGAAAGTAGACAACATATTCCCTGGTAGCTCAGTGGTAGAGCAGTGCCCTGTTAAGGCAATGGTCGTA
The DNA here is from genome assembly GCA_035288905.1 of Candidatus Anderseniibacteriota bacterium. Classification (GTDB taxonomy): domain Bacteria; phylum Patescibacteriota; class Andersenbacteria; order UBA10190; family UBA10190; genus HO2-45-11b. The sequence continues at coordinate 27,444 of DATDYZ010000063.1, forward strand.
GGTTCGAATCCTACCCGGGGAGCCATGAAGCAGAGATTTGATAAAGACTCGCCAAAAGCGAGTCTTTCTTGTGGCATGCTTGCCACATCAAATCACGCTTCATGGCGAACCCTGTAGTCACGCGAAGCGTCTACTACTGTGGTCTGGTGTTTCTTTGAGGATATATCATATACTCAAACTATGATAAAAGACTCCGCGAAAACGATACTCTGTTACGGTGACTCGAATACCTGGGGAAGTGTGCCAAGAAGCAGTGAACGATATCCCTACAGTATTCGATGGACTAGCATACTGCAATATATGCTCGGCGATGAGTATGAGGTGATTGTTAATGGAGTATGCGGAAGAACCCTTGTTGCCAGTAATCCTGAGAAGCCTTGGCTCTGTGGGATTACACACCTACAAGCCATTCTTGAAAGCGCAAAACCAGTATCTCTTATCATAATTATGCTTGGTACGAATGATGTAAAAAGTACGTATAGCCTAAGCGCTGAAGATATTCAAAAGCACTTAGAACAAACAGTGCTTCTAATTCAGGAAAATCAAATAAATCTTGAAGCGATCCCTAAGGTTCTCGTCGTCTGCCCCGCACCCGTTATCACTCCTGCAATAAACGATTTAGACGAACAAATGGTGCGAGGATTAGATATATTCCCCCAACTTCCAAAGGCATATAAAGAAACTGCGGATAGGTATGGCTGTGAATTTTTGAATGCTGGTGACTCTATTCAATCAAGCAGCATAGATGGATATCACCTTAATGCCGAAGCACATGAAAAACTTGCAGAAATAATCAGTACTGCTATTAAAAAACTTCCTCTTACCTGATATGCAGAACAAAAAGCTTGAAACTGTGGTACTGCGCAACCGCGTTTATGAACATTATCGCGGCAATCGATATCTCGTTGTTGATATTGCAAAAGATGCTGACAAAGATGGGGATGAGTTTCTCGTCATGTATAGAGCACTCTATGATCACGGACAGCTGTATGCGACAACGCTTGAACGGTTTACAGGAGTAAATAACGAGGGCCAACCGCGATTTCGTTTACTTACAATCGAAGAAGAAAACAGAAACCCAACACACACGTATCCAACAATTACAATGTAACAACTTTAGAGCTTGATAGATATAACAGGTGAAGCAAGTTATTGACAAAAAACATATAATGCGTATATTTACTAGTCCGCTACTGGTCTGATCATTACTTTAAAAACACCGTATCTCTTTTAGGGGACTCTCATGATTCATGCAGAAGTTGCAGAAGTTTTGGAAGCAAAACGACTTGAACTTGTGCGAGATCTAGCAGAATGGGCACAAGAAGCAGGAATATCTCCCGCTGATTTCAAGCTTGTAGTGAACGTTTCACTGGAACTTGTACCCCATACAAGCGTTGAAGCAAAACTTAGCTTGACGACGAGTATCAAGGAAGAATTCTTTAGTCGAGGCCGTATCATTATATTGCAGAGAAAACTCACGGAGGGAGAACTTGAATGCATAAGAAACATACCCTGGAGTATTCATCACAGAGTAATAGCCGACTTTCTTCTGGAACAAGGAAACGAAGAAACTTCCAGCAAAACAATTAATCAAAAGTTGGCCGACGCGGGGTACGATGCCGTTGAAGCAGATATCTATTATATCTACACTCGTCTTAATGCCAAGCTTGTCCGCCATGCACATCATCTTCGGTTTACCTACTCGATGGACGGAAAGGCAAGAGGGGGTCCGTATAGATTCTTTGCAGCATTAGAGAGCGATAAATAGTTCACAATCCGCCAGCTCATATTTATGGGTAGGCGGTTTTCTTTTACCTAAAATATTGGAAACAGGTTCTTAGCTGCCTACCGGCAGGCAGGCTTCATCCACTACGGGGCGAACTCCTGAAGTATTACCCTGAACCGTGCTTGCTCTGGTTCGGGGGCTACTACTGTGGTCTGGTGTTTGTGTGTAGATAGGCTACATTAAAAGGTGGTTTAAACAGATTGCTATTTTAAAAAACAAGGGAAAAGTTATGAAAACAGCCATACTGACTGGCTTCGAGAAGTTTGGAAGCTACGCAGTCAATCCCACAAAAACACTTACTCAAGACTTGAATGGAAGGATATTGGCCGAGCATAGAATCCATTCGATGGTCTTTTCCGCGGCACCAAGTCAACTCAAGGATTGCGGAAAGGAGATTGTTGAACAATTATTATCGGTACATGCTTCCGTTATTATTTCTTTTGGAATGGCATCTGAAGCGAAAGGCGTGCGGGTTGAAATGCGATGCGTGAATTGGGTAGAAAACGACAGGTACTGTATGCCTTTTGAAAATCGTACGCCAATTTTCAGCGATATACCTATTCATGACGTGAGGTGTGTTCCTCTTGAACAATGGGATCTGAAAGCGGCGTCTTTTCGCCTGTCGGCTATGGGCATGAGTTTTGAAACTTCGCAAGATGCAGGAAGGTTTTGCTGCAACGCGCTGATGTTCAGAGTATTACGGGCACTTGAGGAAAAGTCTCAAACGATTCCGTTTCTGTTTGTCCATATCCCGTGCACGGAAGAAGCTATTGCAACAATTTCTGACTTTGATCGTGCTCAGAAAACATTAATTCAGCAAAGCGATCTTCCCGCGGTAGTTGAAAGTCTCCTGAAGTCGTATCATCAATAAAAAAGATAGCAGTTGCGTTCACATCCCGCATAGTAGGGTGTTTTTATTTTGCATAGCCATGTGCTCACCTTACCTACTGCGGGAGATAAAACGTTTCTGGTGTTTGTTTTATGCTATGATTTTTATATGAAATTCATCGACAAGGTAGCATGGATACAAATTGAAAATGGAAAAATTCTCTTGGCTCGCTCTAGGGGAAAAGATGTTTGGTATATACCAGGGGGAAAAAGGGAAGCCAGAGAATCTGACAAAGAAACACTCATGCGAGAAGTCAAAGAAGAACTTACCGTTGATCTCATTCCTGAAACTATTGCGTACTTGCACACATTCAAGGCGCAGGCTCATGGAAAACCCGAAGGCGTATTTGTCCAAATGACTTGCTATACCGCCGACTATATTGGAGAGCTTGTTCCAGCCGCAGAAATTGAAGAAATGGGATGGTTTGCTTCAGATGTAGATCCTGCGTTGCTTTCGCCGGTAGATAAAATTATCTTTGCATACTTAAAGGAACGCGAACTGATTAACTAGCTAAATAGGTTCTTATTTCATCCACCGCCGGGAGCAACACGAGGATTTTAAATGGGAAAAAATAAAAAAACCAGCTTTTGGCTGGTTGGGTTGTTGAGGTTTGATGTATGGCTTTGTCTTAATCCAGTGCACCTTCTCCAAGCTCGTAGCGCATTGTTGAGCGGGAGAATTCGGTGAGTGCGTCAGTGATGCGATACGTTACCCATCCTCCGACGACTGGCACATCCAGACTGTCGTAGAATTGTCGAGCTTTTTCGTTCTCGACAGGAGCTTCCCATTGGATGCGAGAGCATCGAAGTTTTTTGCCAGCGCAACAGACAGTGTGTAGTAGGCTTCTACCGACGCCTGTGTTTCTGAATCCTTCGCGGACGAAAATGTCTTCGAGGTGAAGACCTGGCTCGCCACGAAAAGTGGAGAGTGTTTTGTAGTACACGATGTACCCGACTGGCGCATTGCTCTCGGTCATTTCAGCGATTAGGCAGTGAGCGATCGGTTTTTCGAACAGATGTTCGATGAGCTGTTCTGGTTTGACCAGGAAGGTCATCTCGAGACCGAGGAAGTGAGCGAGTTCCCCGATCATAGTCTGAATGACAGGGATGTCGGTTGTCGTTGCTTTGCGAATGCGGAACGTGGGCATGGAAGTCTTTCTTTTATTGAGAGAGAACAGGTAGTACGGAACCCATATTTGTACATGATTACATTGCTTTTGTCCATTCGGAGCCCCGTAAAATCGCTAGTACACACGAGCGACTATTGAATACAAAGGTGATACAATAAACGCATGTCATGGCGCAGTCGCATTCTTTCTGGCTTCCTTCTTTTACTGATCATTGGCGGCATTGTATTTTGGAAATTCCAAGCGTCGAACCGGGAATTGGGTTTAGCGTCGGGTAAAGCAATAAATTCTGACGAACCGCCACTGCTCCTCAAGGGAATTGGCGTTACGTTAGCGGAGTATGATCCAGTCACGAACAAGGCCGGCGATTTTGTTTTTACGAAACAGAAGCTCCAGTTTGATCGCATTTGGATGGACTATGGATTTAGAATTCCAGCTAGTAGTGCTGGTGCGGCTAAACACAACCCACAACCAACCTTTATTTTACCGCTCGGCACGCAGGTTCGCTCGTTGGTTGACGGCATCGTCGTCGATATTCCAAAACTCTACAGCGGTGATTACTCGGTGATGGTTGCTCCAGACATGAAAAGCTCTTGGCGGTATGAAACCGAGCATGTCATTAACCCAATTGTAAAGATTGGTGATCGAGTGGTGGCTGGTCAAGTTGTCGCGCAGGTCAGTGATTATGATTCGCGCAACACGCCCGGTTTCGGATTGGTTGAAATTGGCATTCTTAAAGGCGGTAATCCTCCTCAACATCTCTGCCCGTTCCAATACCTCGATCCATCCATGAAAAACGATATCCAAAGAGAAATGCGAGCATTTTATCAAGCATGGGAAAAGTACCGCGGTCAGTCTGACCTTTATAACGAAGCAGTTGAGCCGGTAGGATGCTTAACAACAGAATTAATTGACGGTTAAGGCACTTGATTCTCGTTCGTGTGGGTACAGATATAATTTTTAAAACCAATTCTTTCCGGATTCCCGTCTCACCCATGAAGCGTGTTGCGAAGCGTCTACTACTGTTGCTGGTGTAAACTATTCCCTTGAATAACTATCTGTAATACTGAATACTTTTATATATATGAAATGAGGGATGGGTATATACTTAGATTATGAGATTAAGGATAGGTGGAATCGCCACGATCATTATTATTATTATTATCAGTATTATAGGTCTCTTCGTTTATAGCGCTACGCGCCCTGGGGCGGTGGCGCAGCGTGCACTTGGCAACTCATCGTGCGAACCAACTTCTGTGAATGTCGACTTTGGACCCCAGTATACCGGCACTTTAATCGATACGCACATACACTTGCCCGATGATCAGATGGAATGGCTTGTTCCATTCAGGCAGCCACGTACTATCAGTGATTATGTGTGTACGTTCACACAAGAAGGAACATCGCGCGTGTTCGCATTCTTTCCTATTTATCCAGGGCTCAAGAATCAGCAGTTTGCAATTGTGCAAGCCGTTACAGAAAAATACCCAAACCTTTTTGTGCCTTTTATTATGCCGCCCGACAATGATGACAGCCCAGATGGTTTTCCTACTGTTTCTGCCGATGTATTAGCTAGCCTGCTCGATAAAGCGCCCAGGCTATTTGCTGGATATGGGGAAATTGGATTGTACGAACGGGGCGATCACGGCGGGTCAAAGGGCGCACCAGCCTTGTTACCAGACTCACCGCGCATGCAGGCAATTTACCCTGTGGTGCGAGAGCATAATCTTTTGGTGTACGTGCATCTTGGCGAGGGTCAACAAGCGTCGTTTGAACGAGCAGTAGCCGCTCACCCGGATATATCTTTCATTTTCCATGGTGATCAGCTTGTTCAGTATGAAAATGGCGTACAAAATCTCACGGCGCTCGACGAAATTCTATCTCGACATCCCAATGTGTACTACGGCGTAGACGAGTTGTATGGAGACAAGTGGTTATTGCAACCAGAGGTGAGTAAAGAAGAGTTTCTAGCTCATTTCGAAAACTACGAAGAATTGTTGGACAAGGATGTAGCCACGTGGAAAGCGTTTATTGAACGTAATTCCAATCAAGTACTATGGGGTACAGATAGAGGTTGGTTTGGTGGCTGGGCGCTAGATCCAGAAGTGGGTGTGTACCTTACGCGCTATGCTCGTGCTTTCATTACGCGTCTTCCTCCCGCCGTGCAGGAAAAATTTGCCTATAAAAATGCGGAAAGGTTGTTATCTAAACGATGAAGGTTTCCCCTTCATGTTTTTGATGTGTTCAGTGGCCAGCCTTCGCTAATAATATGTGTCATAAATCCGCCAGCTATGAGGGTGACGTAAATAACAAACATGGCAGGGTACGACAGTGAAATATTCGGCACAAAATCAAGAAATGTAATGGTGGTCCAAGAAACTAACGAAGTTGCTCCAGCGAGTCCGAGTACTGCATGCAAAGGTTTGGGAATTTTTCGCTTGGTAGATAAATACACAACCACACGGCGTGTGAGTGGACCGGAGAATATAATACCATTTATTAATAGAATACCGACAACCGTTTGCATAAAGAAAAATCGTGTATCCAACCGCAACGCTTCTTCAAAAATGAGATAGGTGCCCATAATATCGATTGCCAAGCCTGACAAGATAAACACGGTAAACCGATTGAATGATAAGTGTAGTTTTGCTAATAAATGGCGATTGTGTCGGCTTACAAAAAAGAGGTAATCGATCACAATAACCGTTCCCAGCGTGAGAATGGAATGCCAACCGTGCCATACGTAAGAAACTTGGCGCATGTCGATATGGTCGGATATTGCATACGTGCTGATCAATAAACTCGTGATGACAAAGTAGAGAAAGTGGTACAGGCGCGGTGCGCGAGTTAACCCCTGTCTACTTGTAGCAAGAAGTGTGAGCAATACAATGACTAAAGGAAGTTGCAATACATAGGAACGAGCAATATCCGCCGTTGTCGGGTCAAGTGAAATACCCACATGAGCCTCTGCCGAAGAAAAGCCAACATACCCGATCAGCCATGCAACAAGGTAGACGACTGCTGCCGTTGCCATGGCGGGTTCTAGTAATCGCGATAATTTGCCGTGTTGGCGATTGAATAACAGCCAGCCATGTAACCCTGCAGCTCCAGCTGCCGCTCCGGAAACTTGGCGAACAAACGATACTAACTCAAAAAAACTAATGTCGAACATAGTGAGAAAAGAATTTCCATACAATGCACGCAACTCCAATAAAGTAGAGCCCTTGCGCAATAAACCATAAGCGTGAATTATCAGCCAGCAAGAACGGGAGTGATAGTAACCAGCATATGGCAGAGAGTAAAATAATCGTTTCTCCTAGAGTGAATAACTTTTTCATCAGTTCTAAAAAGCTGATGTCACCGTGCCTGTTTTCTGATCAACTTCATACCAATTGAACGTAGCAGTATGGTCGGGTAAGATTTCAAATACATGGACACTCCACGGTTCTGTGTTTGTGGTTGGAGCTTCTGCTTGTACTACGCGTGCCGACCCATTTGCCAGATACTCTTGAACTTCTGGGCGAGCCAGTACCGCATCAGTAACGCGTGCGCTATCGGACAATGGTGTAAGAGGCGCATACCAATCAGTGGGAGAGACTTGATTAGTCGTTTTACCTGCTTGAACAATCACTTGTAGCGGTGTGTGGTCCAAACAGGGTTCTTGAGCTTGTGACTCACAAAGGGAAAGTGCGGAGTAATAAGCGCGAGTCTCGCGTAGCAATGGAGTCTGAGCGAATACATAGTATTCGCCTGGGAGAATATCTAGGTTATAACCATTGCCGTACGTAAATTGAGATCCATATGTAAAGTCTCCGCCGGGTCGCCCTTGATAAGGCCGCGTGCAACGCGTGGCCAGTGTCTCTGCGTGCTCCGCGCATACTACCAAACCTTCAGGTAATGCTTCGCTCGGATAACTGACGGATCCGACCAGTGTACCTACTGTAAGACTAGTTGTTGGCACGGTGTTGGGCAACACAACAGCACTCACCCACATGCCTCCCATTACGAAGAGTAGAAGTACTATCCAGATAGTTACCGTACGACGATGACCCGTAGGCAAAGGCAAACCATCAAGACGTGTTAAGGCGATAACGTTTAATACTAACAGAAGCAGGACCAAAATAATGGGAGCTAATGGTGGGTTAACAACGTTGGTACCTTGCAGACTCGCCAGCCAAACAAAAGCCGCCACACTTATAATAATGTGCACAATACTACCTACCCAAACCCGTAATGGCTTCTTGGTCATGGTGAGCAAAAGAGCTAGAAAAAGCCCCAGTCCGATTATGGAGGTTGCCAGGTCACCGTCGGCGATAAGACCAAATCCAGTTGATCCGTCCAAGGTAAATGGAAAGAGAAAGAGGGCAACAACCACAAGTTCCCCAGTGAAAAATATTCGTCGCAAACGGTTTTGTAAGATTGTTGTTTTTGCTTTGGCAGTAACTGCCAACACAATGGGGACAATAATAAGATAGGCTGTCCACCATAGCACGGTGCCCCGGATACTGTCGCTCCACATCATATATAGCAGTATACTACAATAATGAATAATACTGGAACGTTTTTACAATGGTCATCTGTCACGTTAATTGCTATAAATTGTATTCCGCTCTACGGTGTGCTGGTGCTCGGCTGGGATATTTATTCATTACTTTTGCTCTATTGGTTTGAGAGTGCGGTGGTGGGTTTGTACACAATTCTAAAGCTCCGATGGGTACCATCTGGTCGTCTTTGGCTTACCACTCCTTTCTTTATAGTGCATTTCGGGATGTTTATGATTGTGCATCTGATTCTTATAAATGCTTTTGTGTCGCCCACAGCCAGCACTTTACCCTTACGCTCGCTCCTGCTAACGCTGGCAAGCCTCGTGGTGAGTCATGGGGTTTCGTTTGTTATTAATTTTCTCGGACAAAAAGAATATATGTTCAAAACCGCCCCTGAACAGATGTTCGAACCATATCCGCGATTGGTAGTGATGCATATGGCAATTGTATTTGGCGCTTGGCTGGGAATATTGATCGGGTCACCAACAGGTGTGCTCGTGGTGCTGATAGTAACTAAGATTGGTCTTGATATCCGAGCTCATCTACGGGAGCATGATCGATTTCATTTAAATAACAATAGTGCTAGACTTACCCTATGAATGCGGGACGAATCTTTGGGGCACTATTTTTGGCTTCGGGTGCAGCTTTACTTGTTCATGTAGTCGGAAAAATATCTTTGGGTGCAGCACTTGGTGCCGGAGTGGCGATGGTGTCCGCAGTTGGTTGTTGGGTATGGTATCGAGCTGACGCTAAAGAACGTATCCGCTTGCGGCAACTGCTCAAAGTAGGATTGGTAACCGGGGTATGTGCGACGATAGTGTATGACGTGTCTCGTTTTGCGTTGATCATAATTACTGGAACAGCATTTTGGCCATTTGATATTTTTGAAATTTTTGGTCGGGGTATTGTCGGACCTGATCATTATGGTTGGTGGGTTAGTCTGATCGGTTTTGGTTATCATGTGTTAAACGGGATAGCTTTTGGCACCGCCTACACTATTTGGTTTGGACGACGAGGACCTTTGGCTGGCGTAGGATTTGCACTTATGTTAGAATTATTCATGGTGAGCATTTATCCTACATGGTTGAATATTGCGATGATAGGAGAATTTCTAAGCGTTTCAATTTTTGGTCACATCGCCTATGGGTTAACCTTGGGATATATGGGACAACGGTTAAGTAACAGTTGGCTGACCACAGCAGCCTTAGAAAAAAACATATGAAAACTATTGAGCGCTTAACCGATTTTTTCTGGCTCACGTTGCCTTGGCGTATACGCCGATTGTCGTCGAGCGCTGTCTTTGCTTTGGTGGATGGGGCCTATACAATGAGTTGGCCGAAATTGGCGGCACTCGGATCAGTTGCATCTGTACTTGGCGGCTTTTGCGTTGGTTGGTTGCATCCCGGTTTTGAGATAGTTTTTTCTGAATCCTTGATTTTGATGATTATAGTTGCGGTGCTAGGGACGCTTGGGGCACACTTTGGTTTGTTGTTTGTGTTTGGTTATGCCACAGGCGATCTGCTTCTTGGTGGCATTGATCGTTATTCTCTTTATGGCGTGAGTTCAGCGAGTTGGGTGGTGCGCATATTTGTCCCTCAACTCATTGAATATACATTACTTGCATTCCTGATGGTGAGTATTCCGTTGCTCGTTAAGTATCTTCTGGTCTCATGGCCGTGGGGTGCGCGGCTGTCTCGCGGATCAATGTTGGCGCTGGCTATGGTTGGGCATGTTCTATTAACTGTTGGATTGGTGTATCTTTGGGCGCAGGTTGTGCCTGTTATGGCTCGACCGCTCTTTACTTGGCGTGGCGTATTACCGACAACAGATATGGCGATTGTATTACAAAAAAATGTCCAGCCGTTGTTATGGGCGGTTGCCATTGCTTCACTGGTGCGCATGGTTGCTCAATCCGTTATTGCTACCCGAACCAGTAATGAAGCACGGGTAAATAGTTGGCAAAAAAAATTACTGTCTGTATTGCCGATAACATCGTTCGTCCAAGAAAAATTACCCGCTTGGGCTGTATCCGTACTAAAAATCATAGGTACTCTTTTTCTGTTGTCTGGGGTGTTTCAATCGTGGACAGAAGTTGTCGGTATCGGTGTGATCATTGCACTAATATATGCCGCGCAAGACGGCTTGATTCCCGTACCGTTGGGCAAATGGCGCGAAATCGTCTATAAGGTGCCACTACTGGCGCGATTACTAGGCGGGGGAATTGTTATATATGTCGTCACTAGTTTGGTATTGGCTGTTCAGTCGTCGCCCAACCAAGGATTTCGGCCAACCGTGATCTCTATTGGTGTATCTTTTTTGATTATGTATCTGCTGTCTCCCGGTGTACCGTTTCGTAAACGAAAAGGTGGTACGGTATGAAGCACATATTTCAACGCTGGACGGTGTTGTTTACACTACTTGGTGCGCTGGTAGTGCCGACGGTGGTGATGGCCGACAATTGTGGCAGTTATTCTGATTGTTATGACACTGGTCGCGCCGCCGCCGAAGCAGCAGCAGCTCTAGCCATTTTGGGAATCATTCTTTCTACTGCGCTTGATTTAAGCCCGGTCGGCCCTCTTAAGGCAGCCTACCAGGCTGCCACCGGAGAGGACTTGATTACTCATGAAAAGGTAAATAGACGGGAGCAATTGCTTGGCATCATTCCGGTCGGTAAGATTATCGGTCTTGGTGCAAAAGGAGCCATGCACTTTGCGCGTGATACGGCGCGCGTGGCGCGCGCGACGGAAAAATTAGGGCGAGGCTTGGGTCGTGCGGGACAAGCCGCTGCTAAACTTTCACAGCAGAGCAATGCTTGGCGCTCCGCCGCGAAAATTGGACGAACCGCCGGCCAGGCATGGGATGTTAAAGGGAAAATTGACAACATGAAGGCGGTGGGCGAGGCAGGACAAAAAATCCGCGACGTAATTAAAGATACCGGCGAGAAACTAGCTTCTTTAGGTGATGATGCGAGCCATGCACATTCGAATAGAGATCGCAATAGCGATTCTGATGTTAGTGATGATGTAGAATCGAATATCATATCGCCCCCGCCTAAAAAACGTCCACCCAGCGGTGGTGGCGCAGGTACAGCATCTCGCTAATGCTATAATTTGTAATTCGCGTCAATACCTTCTCATATTGACGTGCGAAAGATAGGAGCGTAGACTTCGTAGATTCACTCGCGTTTTGCGGGTGTTTTTTGTATAAACATATTTTTGTATCTATGATTATGATGAAGAAAACTCTGCTGCATGAAGTGAAGGACATTGAGCATGAAGCGCTTGCTCTTGTTGCGCAAGCGAAAGAAGATGTTGCGCAGGAACTAGCGGAAATACACACAAATGTTGAAGACGCGAAAAAAACCACGGAGCTCAAGGCGGCGCAGACAGCAATAGCTATTATCGCAGAACGTAAACGAACCGCAGGAGAAGAGGCTCGTGAAATTACAGAGCAAAGCCGTTCTATTGCACTGCAAATTCATCAGGCAGCAGAAAAAAATAGATCAAGGGCACTTGAGAAGGCAAATATCCTTTTTCGAAAAGAGTATGATTGCTGAAATGAAAAAGATTACAATCGCGATTCCTCGCTCCAAGCGAGAGCAGGTGTTGCAGTTTTTGCAAGAGGAAACAGTAATTCACTTAACTGACAGCAATGATCAAGCTATGCCTGAGGAAGTGGAGAAAAGTGACACCTCGTATCATTTGGCGCAATTACAGTTTGTCTTGAACTTTATCGAACGTATAAAAAAAGAGTTGAATATACGAAATAAGCGTGGGTTGAAAAATATATTTGCAAGTAAGCCCATGGCAGAGCTACCAGAGCTGGAGGATGTGGCGCAAAACATACAAATTCCATCGCTTATTGATACAGTACAGCAGTTAAATGACGGCTTAACTGCACTTGATGCGCGTATGGAAGAAGTGCGTGATGATATTCATGCGCTCGAGCCATGGACGTCTTTGAATCTGCAAGTACAACACCCCATAGTCAAAGAACAATGTATTCATCTACTCCTTGAAATTACGGTGCAGAATGAAGCGTTGATAGAAGAGCAGCTCCTTTCTGTGCCAACTGCTGTTTGGCAGGTAATTCACCGAGTTGAGACAAAACGAAATACCACGGTGTATGGAGAGCTTATCGCGCATGCGGATGACGCTACGGCGGTGGAGGCATTTCAAGAAGAGTTCGATGCGATTGTTGTTACTCTTCCCGTTGTTGCGGAAGAATCTATAGTGGGAAAACATGAGGCATTGGTACGTGAGCAGGAAAGGATTGTACGAGACCGGTCATTTATCATTGAAAAAGCGAGAAAAATTATTGCAGCAGAGCAAGATATTCAATTTGCGTATGATGCACTTCTTCATCGCGAAGAGAGAGAACGTGTTTCGGAAACAATGAGAAATTCTTCATATAGTACGCTGATTGTTGGCTGGATCCCTGCGCTTTGGGTGGGCCTGTTTGAAAAGCGGTTGAGTAGCGCATTCCCTGATGTTGTGCTTGAAACGAGTGATCCTACCGAACAGGATAAGGTTCCTGTTTTATTTCAAAATAGTTCTCTTGTGAAGCCATTTGAGGCTGTGACTGATTTGTACGGAAAGCCCGCGTACCATGAAATCGACCCCTCTGGGCCGCTTGCAATTTTTTTCTTGATTTCGTTCGGACTTGCCCTAACGGATGCAGGGTATGGAATTGCAATGATGGTTGTAACCTTTGTTGCAGAGCGATTTTTGCGATTAAAAAAAGATATGCGAAAAATGATGCGCCTCCTTTTTTTTGGAGGCGCAATGACAGTGGTATTAGGAGCTGTAACGGGTGGATGGTTTAGTATTAATTTGGATGCGTTGCAGGATGGAATAGTAAAAAGTTTTCTGCTTGGCGTAAAGCTTCTTGACCCGTTAAAACAGCCGATATTGTTTCTTGGTATTATTTTTGCCTTCGGCATTGTTCAATTGTTATACGCATGGATAGTGCGGGGCATGCATCATTGGAAAAAGGGAGAAAAAGGTGTTGCTATTATAGACGATTTTTCTTGGGCTATACTTATTGGAGTGATTATTCTGTATATAGGTTCATCTAGGGGATATTACTTGTTTGAATTAGCACCTATGTTTTTGTGGATCATGTATGCAGCGATTGCATTTATGGTTGCAACGCAGGGCAGAACAAGTAAAAATATTTTTTTGAAGATAGGTGGAGGAGTCTTAAGTCTTAACGGACTTATAGCGTTTGTAAGTGATATGCTAAGCTATTCACGCCTTCTGGCACTGGGCCTAGCAACTGGTATTATTGGCCTGGTGGTCAATCTTATTGCATCTATGGTGCATGAGAGTATTCCAGTTGTGGGAGTAGTGCTGGCAGGCGCAGTGCTATTGGTTGGGCACGTGTTCAACCTTGGTATTAATGCGCTTGGAGCGTTTATTCACTCTGGCCGTCTCCAGTTCGTGGAATTTTTCCCGAAATTTTTGGAGGGCGGCGGAGTGGCGTTTCGGCCATTGGGGAGAGTTGGCAAGTATGTCGACAATCCGAAAGATTTTATTTATTAATGTAATCACACTATGATTGAATATGGTCTTACGATCGCAATCGTTGGCGCAGGAATAGGCGCAATTTTAGCTGGCATTGGGTCTATCTTAGGTGTTCGCACGGTAGGGCAGGCGAGCGCAGGTATTGTTTCAGAAGATCCTGATACGTTCGGTAAAGTTCTTATTTTAACAGCGCTTCCAGGGTCGCAGGGTATTTATGGATTTCTTGCGGCTGTTATAATCGCGAATAAAATCGGAATACTTTCCGGAACGCCTATCGATTTATCTGTAGCTCAAGGATTTCAGATTATGTTTGCAGCGCTTCCTGTGGGAATACTGGGAATGTTTTCTGCAATGTTTCAAGGCAAACTTGCAGCTGCAGGTGTGAACATTGTTGCAAAAAAACCAGATGCATCTGGTAAGGGAGTTATTCTTGCAGCAATTGTGGAAACGTACGCAGTACTTGGTTTGTTGATCACTATTTTGCTGGTGAACGGATTAGTCTTAGTAAAATAAATCATGTCGCTTTCTGCATTTAAAGAAAAAATCATACACGAGGCAAAAGCAGAAGCAGAAAAGGTTGCGCATGCGCATACTCTTATTGTTCAGCAGGAACGTTCACGTGTAAGCAAAGAGCTCCGTGCACTTGAAGAGACCGTTGTAGGTGCTGCAGAAAAAGAGGCGTACCGCCAGGGACGTAGTATTCATCAGCGAGCAGCTCTTGAGGGGCGGTCGCTGGTGCTTATTGCAAAGCAAGAAGAGTTAGAATCTACAAAAGAAGCGTTCCTCGCTTCGCTTATGGATTTGCCTGATGCGGAAAAAAAGAAATTGCATACTGCCCTTCTTCGACTTGTGCCAAAGGGTAAAGGAACGGTAATACCTGCAGATGACGCGAATGGTTTTATTTTTCGTGGAGAAAACGTTGAAATGAATCTCACGTTTTCGTATCTGGTGAGCCAGGTTTTCTGGAAATATCGCGCAGAACTTGCGAGAGAACTATTCATGTAATCTATGTCGCACGTTGAAGCACCATTTCTTATCGCTGTTATCAGAGAAAAGGAGAAAAGCCTTTTAGGAGATAACGAAATAACACGCATCATGCATGCGAAGTCTCTTGCTGATGCGCGAGAGGTGCTTATGTCTACACCGTATGCCATGTTTTTGTCGGAAGGCTCTTCTATACAAAGCGGGCTCACAAGTGCTCTTGAGCACGAGTTTATTTGGCTTGAGCGCCATCTTGATAACTCAAACATACTTGCGTTTATTGCTGCGCGATATGACGTGCTGCATGTAGCTCAAGCTGTAATTGCACTCGCAGAGGGAGAAGTACATGCGCCATCTACATCACGTATTGGTACGGTTTCTCATTCTATGCTGCAGGAACTTGTGTTTACGAATAGCAATGCGATGACTAAGGAAATGAAATTCTGGGTTTCTTGTATTGCGTCTCAGAAAGACGCGATTGTAAACGGAACGTGGTCTATGCCATTTCTTTTTGCTTCTATGCAACAAGTTTTAGAAGAACGACTGAGGAGTCTTGCATCAACACCGTTTATGAAAACTCTTGCAGAACAGCTGAAGAGTCGGCATGAGAGTGATAGGAAGTTGCAGGAGGATAGATCACGTACTGATGCTGCGCGGTATGAATGGGAATGGGATGTACAAGCGATTAAACTTGCGCGTTCTTTCCGTTTTGAACCGGTGGGATATGACCCAATTATCGCGTACTGGATTACGAAAGAGATGGAACGCAAAACAATCAGCCTCATGTTTGCAGCACTTGCGGGCGGATTTTCAACAGAAGAAACACGTTCGTTTATTCGGCCATTTGCTCATGTATGAAACAAGAATCTTTTCCCATTGCATATATTGGGCCAAGTGGTGCCGGGCTTGGATTTTCACTCTCGGGTATATTTGTAGAAGAGACTGATGACCCAAACCGAGCGCTCGCGTTGGTGAAGGAATGGAAAGCGGACGGTACACGCAAGATTATATTTATGGATGAAGGGCTTGCAGGTCCGAATCTCGGTGCCATCCGATCTCTCAATGAAGATGCCTTACCAGCAATTATGCTTCTTCCAAACCCTTCCAACCCGACGCATACCGCAGCAAAGAATCTTGAGCAACTCATGATTCGTGCCGTTGGTTCAGATATATTCGCATCTTAATTTTATCCCCTACTCTATGAAAACAAAGAATATTACAGGAGCAATAGAAAAAGTTTCAGGCCCGCTGGTTGTTGCTAAAAACATGAACGGAGCGAACATTCAGGACGTTGTTCGTGTGGGCAATGCCGGACTTATTGGTGAGATTATTGAATTGCATGGCGATAAGGCTTCTTTGCAGGTATACGAAGAAACCTCCGGATTAAAACCAGGAGATGTAGTTGTTTCAACGGGAGAACCGCTTTCATTAATGCTTGGGCCAGGGATGCTTGGTGCTATTTATGACGGTATTCAGCGACCACTGGACGTTATTAAAGAATCTCATGGCGCATTTATTGCACGTGGAGCAGAAGCTCCTGCGCTCCAGGAAGAAAAAACATGGGAATTTACTCCTACTATTGAAGCAGGCGCCGCAATTGCGGGTGGCGATATTGTTGGTACGGTTCAAGAAGGTGCGATTCTTCATTCTATTATGGTTCCTCCTCATGTTTCAGGTACGCTCACATCTATTCACGGTGGAACGTTTACCGTTTTGGATACAATTGGAGAAATTACAACAGGGCAAAGTGTACATGCGCTGCGCTTAGCTCAAAGCTGGCCCATTAGAATGCCTCGGCCGGTGCGCAGAAAACTTGTTCCAACAGTTCCTCTGGTTACCGGGCAGCGTGTTATTGACACATTTTTTCCTATTGCGAAGGGTGGAACAGCCGCAATTCCTGGCCCTTTTGGTTCTGGAAAATCAGTAGCTCAGCAGCAGCTCGCGAAATGGTCAGATGCGGATGTAATTGTGTATATCGGGTGCGGAGAACGTGGGAATGAAATGACTGACGTGCTTCTGGAATTTCCAGAATTAACAGATCCTAAAACAGGGGAGAGTTTAATGAAGCGAACAATTCTTATTGCGAATACTTCAAATATGCCAGTTGCTGCTCGAGAGGCTTCTGTGTATACCGGAATGACAATTGCGGAATATTTTCGAGATATGGGATATTCGGTTGCCCTGATGGCGGATTCTACATCACGTTGGGCGGAAGCACTTCGTGAAATGTCTGGAAGATTAGAAGAAATGCCTGGTGATGAAGGATACCCTGCGTACTTGGGGTCGCGTACTGCTCAGTTTTATGAACGTGCAGGCATTGCAGAAGTACTAGGAAATCCCGCGCGGCAAGGGTCGCTTACTGCAATTGGTGCGGTATCTCCACCAGGAGGGGATTTATCAGAACCTGTTACGCAAAATACGCTCTCCGTGGTGAAAGTCTTTTGGGGGTTGGAAGAGCGCTTGGCGTACAGGCGCCATTACCCCGCAATAAATTGGCTTACCAGCTATTCGCTCTATCTTGATCAGCTTGCATCGTACTTTACGAAAGAGGCTGGGAACGATTGGGATACTCTACGGAAAGAAGCGATGGGGATTCTTCAACAGGAAGCAGCGCTCGAGGAAATTGTTCGCTTGGTCGGTCTTGAAGCGCTTTCAAAAAATGAGCAGTTGTTACTCCACATCGCGCGTATGATTCGAGAAGATTACTTACAACAGAACGCATATGACGTTGTTGATACATATACGTCGCTCTATAAGCAGTATCGTATGCTTTCTTTGATCCTTGATTTGTACAAGAAAGCGATTGATCGCCTCAAGGTACAGGATTTTGCCATGCAGTCATTTCTTTCTCTGGAAATACTTCCAATTATCGCCAGGGCAAAATTCACTCCAGAAAAGGAAGTTGATACGGTATTTGATGCACTTCGTATATCAATTACTTCCGCAGTTGATTCACTTACCAATTAATATCTCCTTATACCTATGCTTACAGAATACAAAACAACTGCAGATGTAACTGGCCCACTCCTCATTGTTGAACACGTTGCTGGAGTTGGATACGACGAGCTTGTAGAAGTGGAGATGGCAAGTGGAGAAAAACGCAGAGGCAAAGTTCTTGAAGTACACAACGACCGCGCGGTTATCCAGATGTTTGAGGGAACATCGGGGCTCAATATTCCAGAGACTAAGATACGCTTTCAGGGAGATGTATTAAAACTTCCTGTATCGAGCGATCTGTTGGGGCGTACGTTTACCGGTTCCGGTGCTCCGCGAGATGGGCAGATGGAAATTATTCCGGATGAACTGCGCGATATTAACGGATCACCGATAAATCCGGCGGCGCGTGCATATCCAAATGATTTTATTCAAACGGGTATTTCAACCATCGATGGAATGAATACGCTTGTTCTTGGGCAAAAGCTCCCGATCTTTTCCGGATCTGGACTTCCTCATGCGAAGCTTGCGGCCCAAATTGCCAGGCAGGCAAGTGTACCTTCGTCTGGTGGTGGGCAATCTCGCAAAGGTGAGATTGATTTTGCGATCGTGTTTGCTGCTATGGGAATTACGTTTGAGGAAGCGGAGTTTTTTATCAATGACTTCACCGCTCGTGGTGCTATCGAGCGTTCTGTGCTCTTTATTAACCTTGCAGATGATCCTGCGGTTGAGCGTATTGCAACTCCTCGTATGGCGCTTACTGCTGCAGAGTACTTGGCATATACAAAACACATGCATGTATTAGTCATCATGACAGACATGACCAAATATGCCGAAGCACTTCGAGAAGTAAGCTCTGCGAGAAAAGAAGTTCCTGGGCGTCGCGGGTATCCTGGGTATTTGTACTCTGACCTTGCAACACTGTACGAACGAGCAGGGAGAATTCAAGGCGAGCAAGGTTCTATTACGCAACTCCCTATTCTTTCGATGCCAGAAGACGACAAGACGCATCCGATTCCAGATTTAACTGGATATATTACAGAAGGGCAGATTGTGCTTGCACGAGACTTGCATCAGCGGGGTATTTATCCGCCCGTGCAGGTGCTTGGATCGTTGTCTCGTTTGATGCCAAAAGGAATTGGGGAAGGGAAAACACGGGAAGATCATAGCGGTGTGGCCAATCAGCTGTTTGCTTCATATGCGCGCGGACAAGAAGTGCGTGAACTTGCTACTATTTTGGGAGAAGGGTCACTGACTGATACCGATAAAAAGTATCTAGAATTTGTTGAGCGATTTGAACGGGAATTTGTACAGCAGGGGCCGGATGAAAACAGAACGATTGAAGAAACGCTTACGATTGGCTGGAAAATTCTTTCTGTTTTACCAAGGAGCGAGCTCAAGCGTGTAAAGAGCGAACAAATAGAGAAGTATGCGAGTTAATCCCACAAGAATGGAGCTATTGCGTACGAAAAAGCGTACGCAGCTTGCAAAGAAGGGACACAAGCTATTGAAAGATAAGCGTGATGGGCTGATGCGTGAGTTTTTAAAGATTGTGCGTGAAGCGAAAAGCTTGCGCAAGCAAATAGATGAACTGCTGTTTGCGTCACTTCGGCATTTCGTACTAGCACAAGCTTCGATGCTCCCGGAAGCAGTTGATATACTGCGAAAGCTTAAGCCATATTCTATATCACTGGCTGTTTCTGAAAAATCGATGATGGGAGTTAAGGTCCCCGAGTTTACCGTATCATTGGAATCGAAAGACGAGCAGATAGGCGTATGGGAAACGTCTCGAGAGCTTGATATTGCACTTGTTTCATTTCAAAAGCTTCTTCCACTCTTGCTCCAGCTTGCTACAATCGAAAAAACGGCAGAATTACTAGCGAAAGAAATTGAAATTACGCGAAGACGAGTAAACGCTCTCGAATACGTACTTCTGCCTCAATTACAGCAAGTTATAAAATACATTCGTATGAAATTAGACGAACAAGAACGCGCCGCAATTATGACCGTGATGGCCGTGAAGCGGAATATTTCAGAAGTGCATGAGTAAGCAATATATACAGTGGCCCGGCGACGATATAAAACACTTTCATATGCACGGGTGCGTGGATGATGCCCATGTTAAAGAGGCTTGGATAATCGGAGTTTAAGCGAATATTTAGGACGTAATACCCAAAAGCTTCAAGGAGACCTATGCATACCAGATAAAAAACAGTAATAAACAAGATTGGGTGTTTTATTTTTGTGTGTATATGAACGATATATAAGATAGTTAACCCGAGCGTCCATAGTACTAATGGAAAAATGTTTATGGTATTAAATAAAAATAGATTATTGCCGATATATTCGTATCGATTAAAAAATGTCCAGATGGTTGTGATGACAAGCGCGAGTAAAAAGGCATACAAAGTATTGTTTTTCCTCATATCTCAACAATACCTGTATTAGAGCGGAGTGAGAAGCGTTGTGGGACTTGGCTTAGGCAAGCAGCGTTGCGTAAATTCTGTACCAGGGAGGAAATATTCAATGCCACGGCTGTAACATGATGGCCGTATTGCAATCCCCGCAGGTGGAGCAAATTCTTCGTTTGGCAGTTCTGCTAGGTAGTGCTCCATGAGCAACTTCCAAAGCGGCGCAGCTCCTATAGACGCAGGGGTGCGGTACATAGACGTATTGTCGTTATTGCCTATCCATACGCCAACTGCCAAATTGGGCGTGTATCCTATCGTCCACCCATCGCGGTAATCTTGCGTCGTTCCTGTTTTTACTGCCGCGCTCCGGGATATAGTTAAGAGTTTTCCGAAGATTTCTGCTCGCGCGTTAGCATCTGAAAGTATAGAGGAGATAATAAACGCCACTCTTTCGTCTAGTACATGTATTGCAGGCTTCTTTTTAAATACAATGTCTTGATCATATTTATTTTTTATATGCATAATCGTATTTGGCTTGTGTAGTATTCCATGGTTTGCAAAGACGCCATATGCAGATGTTAAGTCCAAAAGCGTAATATTTTCTGCGCCTAGCGCAGTAGATGGGTTGTATATGGCGTTGTCTCTTATAGTTGAGATACCGAGCTTTTTTGCGAGCGCTACTACGTTTGGAATTCCTGTTTTTATGATCGTTTCAACTGCGGGTACGTTGAGAGAATTTGCAAGTGCGCGGCGTACCGTAACGGGGCCACGCCACTTGTTGTCGTAATCTTTTGGCTGATAATTTCCAATAAACGTTGTAGGTCTGTCTTGGAGTATGGTTGCCGCCGTAACCACTTTTTCTTCAAGTGCCGTAGCATATACGATAGGTTTAAACGCGGAACCTGTTTGTCTGGGAGAAGTTGCCATATTTGCTTTTCCGTACTGTTCTTGAAACCAATCAACGCTGCCTACCAGTGCTCGCAGGTTCCCGTTTTGCGGATCAAGTATAACGGCAGCTCCATTACCTACGTTGCCAGAACGGAGCGAGACTACGTGGGTTTTTAGCGTTTCTTCTGCATATTGTTGCCAATTTACATCCAGCGTTGTTGTGACTTTCATTCCCATTCGAATTACGTTTTCTTCTCCGTACATACGATCTACCTCTTCTTTTACCATGAGTGCAAAGTGGGGAGCCGTCTTGTTTATATCGTCAGGTTGTTTTTGAAACACCACGTGCTCTTTGAGCGCTGCGTTGTGTTGCGCGGTGGTTATGTATCCTTGTTCTTCCATGAGGCCAAGTACGATATGCTGGCGCTCTTTGGGTTCATATGCAGCAGGGGCAGGCATGAGGCCGGCGAGTATTGCAGACTGTGCGAGTGTTAATGCTTTTGCTTCAACGGTGAAGTACGCCGCTGCAGCAGCCTCAACGCCGAACACTCCTTCGCCAAAGTATGCGGAGTTAATATACATTTCCAGAATTTCTTTTTTTGAAAAATTACGTTCTAGTTTTATGGCAATGATGATTTCCTGAAATTTTCTTGTGATGGTTTTTTCTGGAGTTAGTAATGAGTTTTTTACCAATTGTTGGGTTATTGTTGACCCACCGTAGCGTATTTCTTTTTGTTTAATATCCAGGTATAGCGAGCGCACCATTCCACGAATTGAAAATCCGTGATGGGAGAAGAAATCTTTATCTTCTGCTGCGATAATTGCTTGTTGCGTGTGGAGGGGTACGCTTGCAAGCGGGATAAATATTCTCGGTCTGGCACGGTTAAACGCAAAAAAGAGAGTGCCCGTACGGTCGTATATCATAAGGCCGGTGTCTCTTCTGTTCATGATCGTATTTTTGTCGCCTATGTCGTATGAACGATATATTCGAATTGATTGTGCCAATGTGGCAAGTATGGCAACAAACGCAAATAGCGCGACCCAGTATACGAGGGTTTTAAAAATCTGACGCATAGAGTACTGTACACTATCTATTTTTTTGTTCGTATGCGCAAGGCGATTTTTTATACGAGAAAGAGCAGTAGCACTCCAAGCGCTAGTCGATACCATCCAAATGCACTCAAGGTGTGTCGCTCTAAATACTTCAGAAGCCACTGTACTACAAGTAGCGCTGTTATACATGCGATAAGAAACCCTACCGCCAGCACGATACCTTCTTGTTGGTTTGTAATGGCGGGGTGTGATGCAG
>DATDYZ010000064.1:0-3000 GCA_035288905.1 Candidatus Anderseniibacteriota bacterium
TTGCATCAAGAAACACTTAAGCTCGTTCAGTTTCATAACGAGTTGGAAGACTTTACTGATTTTTCTGAAATACTAGAAATCGCAGAAAAATTAAAAAGCGAACAAAAAGTTTTGCATGTAGGCGTTGCCGTTCGCGGTGAAGCAGCCGCACTTGCCGCGATTGAAACTGGTTTTTTTGAGACGATCCAGGTTGCGTACAACATAGTTGATCAAAGAATGGAAGAAAAAGTACTCAAACTGGCGCAAGATAAAAACATCGGGATTATTAACAGATCCGTTCTTTTAAAAGGCGCTCTTACCCCGGCTAGGGCTAAACTCCCACAAACGCTGTCGCAATTAAAGCAACATGCAGACAAAGCAGAAGAAATCGCGAAATCATTGGGTATTACCCTGCCAACACTGGCAATTCGATATGTATTATCTCACCCAGCCGTATCAACTGCGTTAATTGGCACTACAAAACCAGGACATATATTGTCTGCCTTGCGTACTTCAGAAGAAGCGGCGCTTCCAAGTAACATACTGGAAGAACTGCGCATACTGGCCATTACGGACGCAAATCAGGTTGACCCATCGAAGTGGCCACCAGTATCATAAGACTATGCAACTCACGGGGAAGATAATACTGATAACAGGGGGAAGTGGATTTTTAGGAGAACATTTTACAAATGCGCTCAAAGCAGATGGTGCAACGGTTATTAGTACAGATAGGGAACATGCTGACATTGCGCTGGACGTAACAAGCAAAGCGTCTATTTCTTCTGTGTTTAATCAGATAATCGAAACATACGGCAAAATCGATGTTGTAATAAACAACGCAGCCATAGATCCAAAGTTTGATGCTCAAGCAGATAAAAATGCTGCATTGTTTGAAAATTACCCAGAAGAACATATAAAGAAAAGCCTAGAAGTAAACCTGCTCGGCTATACATTAGTTGCACAAGAGGCGATAAAAAGAATGTTGATTCAAAAATCAGGAAATATTATCAATGTTTCATCTATTTATGGCGTAGTAGGTCCAGATCAAAATATATACCCGGAAGGTACTCAAAAACCCGTTGATTACTTTATTACCAAAGGCGGAGTTGTGATGCTGACAAAGTTTTTAGCCACAACGTACGGATGCAAAGGAATTCGATCAAATACACTTACTCTAGGCGGCGTATTCAAAGAACACGGGAAAGATTTTACTGATAAATATGGCGCCCGAACTCCGCTTGGAAGAATGGCAAATCCGGAAGAAGTAGGTGGGCCGATGGTATTTTTGGCATCAGATGCAAGCAGCTACATGACTGGAGCAAACCTCATCGTCGACGGCGGCTGGACGGCGTGGTAATTCCTTCTACCGCCCTCTCCCTTGCACCCGCCAACAGGCGGGTATTGCAGGTGGGGAGAGGGATGGGGTGAGGGGAATAAAAAAGCGTCGCCTGCAAAAAACAATTGCACACGACGCGAAGTACTAGCTTGCGAGGACAAAGACGACCTTATGGCCAAGAAACCACCGACCACGAGGATTGGCACTATGAGGAACCAACCACTGCCGACCCCCGTCATCCCGCACTAAATGAAAGACGACCAAAGCGCTATCAGGAACTAGAATCTGCTCCATAACGAGCGAGAAATCATCTCTCCTTTCTTGATTCTTGAGATGAAGGCGCAAGTGTGGACCTAGTTCAGCGGGACAAAACTGCCCACCCAGCTCAACAATGCATCGCTTCAACTGAGTAGTGGTCGGGCTCTTGGCGAAACCGAGGTCACGAACCGTGCAGCGAGCCAGTCTCAGTACCCTTTTCTCTGGAATGACAGTGAAAGCATCTTGCCTTATCATGCTCTTCACACAGCCTTCGACCAAGAATCCTTCATTTTCCAAGTTAGTTATCAGCTGTTCCTTAGGAACTCCGCCAATTTCAACTTCCATCCAAAATTTCCAGTCGCGAGTAACCATGTGGCTCTTTCCCTAAGAGATTTTATATTCGAATATGGATTTTTACAACCTACATTAGTTGGTAATGAGCAGAATCAATATATACTCCCTTCCGTCCTTTTTGTCAATACCCCTGCTCTCTACAGAGCCATAAAATTGGAAAAATGGCAGAAAAGTCGTATCCCTTCTCCCCAATTGGGGAGAAGGTTAGGATGAGGGCAGCCCACGACGCAACCACGCAGCCCTCACCCTCCCGCCTGCGGGCGAGGTGCCCTCTCCCCCATATGGGGAGAGGGGAACTACTACCCCTTTTTCGCAATTACGACCATTCCGGCAGAAGCGATCCAAGAGGAAATTGCATTAGAAATCGCTTTTACTACACGACCAAGCGCGTTTAATTCGTACGGCTTATTTCCACGAAGAAACGGCCAATTGGCATATAATCCAAAATGACTATCTGCATCTGGCAAATCGTGTGTTTGTATTGATTCGATTGTAAAACCTGTTTTTTTCAGCAATGCTTCGAATTCTGACTTGCCGAACAGGTAATATGCGAACGTAGCACTCTGGCCGCCTGCTCGCTTAAACAATCCTTCTAAACGTTTTAATGGGATATAGAATACCTTGCGCAGAGTATTTGCAAGCGGAACTTCAATACATACAAATCCGCCATCTTTCAGCACCCGATGAAACTCTTGGAGTGATTCCTTCACAACCCCTTCGCCATATTCTAATGAACCGATAGAAATAACACCGTCTAAAGATTTATCTGCACATGGAATCGCGTCGCTTCCTGCTATTTTTACATTCAAATCTCTATCATATTCCGTCATCGCGCGCACCGCTTGCGGATGTGCATCTACTCACTGTACGGTGTACCCCTTTTCCGCAAGAAACAAAATCCAACCACCAATTCCACACCCGGCATCCAGGTACGAGCCGTTTTTTGCAAGCTTATTTTCTAACATCGGCCAAAACGACTGTTTTTCATACTGCGCAAAATCATTCTGTGCGCTGTACATGTGGCGATACCTGTTTTCCCAAACAGAGTTGCGGTTAAAATCTTTCGGATCAAA
>DATDYZ010000065.1:0-5927 GCA_035288905.1 Candidatus Anderseniibacteriota bacterium
GTACTCTAGAAAAACCGATAAACGCTACAACAAAGTTTCAAGTACTCAAAGAACGCTTTGGAGAAAAAGGATTTTCTTATGCTGGTAATTCTACATCCGATATATCCGTATGGAATATATCCAGTAGCGCTATTATCGTTCATGCACCAACAAACGTCACCACATTTGTGCGGGAACATTCAATTGTTGAAAGAGAATTCCCGACTGAAAAAAAGTTGCGAATACAGGACATAGTGCAAGAAATTCGAATCCATCAATGGTTAAAAAATCTTCTCTTGTTTGTCCCACCCATTATGGCTCACCGCATCGGAAATCCAGAGACGTTTTTTCATACTCTGGTCGGATTTTTCTCCTTCAGCTTACTTGCATCTAGTATGTATGTCATGAATGACTTACTAGATATTCAAGCAGATCGCGCACACCAAACAAAACGATTCCGACCCATTGCGCTTGGTACGATCACAGCCTTACAGGCAATCATACTCGCAGTAAGTGTAGCGCTCGGAAGTTTTATCTTTGCACTGTCCTTATTGCCACTTGCATTTTCTGCTATGCTCGTCCTCTATATTGTCATCAATGCCGTGTATTCTTTCCGAGCAAAAAAAATTCCGTACATTGATATTAGTATTCTTGCAGGCCTCTACGTACTTCGTATCATTGCAGGAAGCGCAGCAACGGGAATTACAACATCCGCATGGCTTTTTTTCTTTGCGGGTTTCTTTTTCTTCTTTTTAGCAAGTATGAAACGAGTCATAGAACTTCTTCAATTAAAACAACGAGAAGATATGGCTCCAGGAAGAGGATATAGCAAACGCGACACTGAGCTCTTGGTTGCGCTTGGCATGACATCATCATTGCTCGCTTGCATTGTGTTAGGTTTGTATATGAGAAGCGAGAGCGTAACGCATTTGTATACTAATCCAAAAATGCTTTGGACACTCCTTCCGCTGCTGACTATTTGGATTGTCCGTATGTGGTATCTAACGCTTACAAAAAATATGCCAGATGACCCGGTACTGTTTACTAGCAAAGATATCGTAAGCTACGGTATTGGAACTGCGATTGTTGGCGTGCTTATACTAGCGGGTCAATAATTGATTTTAGTTGGGAAAACGGAACACCGCCACCTAATTGCGTTTTCTTCCCATCTGCAGTTATTACCATATTAAATGGCGTACCAAAATTTTCAGGTCCAGCCTTTTGCCCATCATCAAAATCTGCCTGAACTTTCTCTGTAAACGTATTTGCAACTACGCACGCTTGGAATGCGGAGATATCTGGAACCCCAGCTGTGCCTGCATGTTTCGGAAGATCGGCAAGAACAAGCCCACCGCTATTTGGAGCACCAGTAAACACAACATCGGTAAACTCCCAAAACTTGCCCTGTAATGCTGCACATTCAGACGCATTTGCAATCGCTGGAGCATTTGGGTGCAGTTGCGGTATAGGAGCATGGCGAAACACCCACCGAACATCGTTTGGATATTCTTTCATAACCTCGAGCATACTCTGATGAAAGATTTTACAAAATGGACACTCCAAATCGGAATATTCTAAAATGGTTATTTTCGCGTTTTCCGGTCCTCGAATATGGTCATTACTCGTAATAGGACGAATATCAAGTGAAGCAGGCCTTGGAGACGGGGCAGCATTCGGAACATTTGTCGGTACAGGGGCTTCTTTCGGCGCAACCTGACTAAAATATACTGCACCAGCAATTAATACTCCTGCAATCACAATAGCACCCGGGATAGACATTCCTTGTGTAGTATCAGACATACAAATAACGCTACGCTATCTCCAAAAGCTGTGCAAGGCGAGGTTGATTAAAGCCGATGACAATTTCGCCATCAATATCAATAACTGGAACACCCATTTGTTTCGATTTCGCAAGCATTTCGCTTCGTGCGTCTTGATCGGAAGCTACATCTTTTTCCGTATAACTTATCTGGTTCTCAGAAAAATATTGTTTTGCAGTTTTGCACCAGCCGCACGATGGAGTTGAGTAAATTGTGACGTTTTTCATAGAAAATAGTTATTAATAGCCTATGTAGTATAGCAATATAGCAAAGTGTTCGCAAACTAGGTATAGTAATTTTATGTTTATCGTCTTTGATATCGGTGGTACCAATACAAGAGTTGCAGCTTCACAAGATGGTAAAACGCTCGGAAAAGCAGTTATCTATGCTACTCCCCAAAACTTCTCAGAGGGCATACAGACATTATCAGAAACCGCACAGACGCTTGCGGGTGATACCTCTATTACCGGAATAGCGGGCGGAGTACCAGGGCCTATGGACGCAGTGCATGGCCAACTTCTGAAAGCGCCAAATATAAAAGATTGGAATAACAAGCCGTTTAAAAAAATGCTCGAGGAACAACTCAAAGCCCCCGTATACTTGGAAAACGATACGGCAACGTGGGCATTAGGTGAAGCTAACGCGGGTGCAGGAAAAGGGAAAGATATTGTGGTGTACATGACAATCAGCACCGGTGTTGGCGGTACCAGAGTGGTACACGGAAACTTAGATACAAGCGCATACGGATTTGAAATTGGCCACCAGATTATCGACCCTAACGGCCCGCAGTGCGGATGCGGCGGCAAGGGTCACCTCGAAGCATTTATCGGCGGATCTTCCGTGCAAAAACAATACGGCAAAGCCCCACAAGATATTACAGATATTGCTGTATGGCAAAAAACAGCAGAATATCTTGCAATCGGATTATCAAATATAAGCGTATTCTGGTCACCAAATATTATTATTCTGGGCGGATCTATGATGAAAAGTATTCCGCTAGAACACGTACTATCTTCTCTAGCATCACTAAACCATATTCTACCTACGCTGCCAGAAATACGATGCTCAACGCTCGGTGAAACTGGGGGCCTTATTGGGGCACTTCACTACCTTGGGCAACTAGGGCAGTAGGTTGTAGGTTAAACGAAAGATCCAGCGATTCCTTCGTTTTACTTACAACTACATGGCTTTCCCGGTACGACTCGTACCCAGATCGAACAACCATAATTGTGTACACCCCGAGTGGCGGCAATAAAAGAAACTTTCCATCATGCGACGTTGTTCTTGTTTCGATCAATCGGCTCGTCATCGCATCGTACAGACGCACAAATGCTAGATCTAACGGTTTATTTGTTACAGCATCGCGAACGTACCCTACAGAAGGCTTTAATAAGAAATGCAATGTAATTTTCCAGACAATCAGAACAACATATAAAATTTCAATTCCAATATTGATACTTGTTGGTGTTATAAACAACACAGTGGAATTCAAACCAATTCCAAATATGAGCAATGGCCACGATAACCGTGCAATAAACAACACAACACCCTGAGAAATTCTACGCAAAATCAAATGATTCGTAGTTGGCACTGCCTCACTTACGCGCATCGCGATCACTAACGGCAACAATTGCGCCTGTGTGACTACTACCGGAGTACCGTCGAACACATGTTCACCCGCTACAAGCTGTAAGAAAGAAGCTTTAGGAGTAAGTACCCAACCAGGCTTTTGCACTCGAAATTCATACGTACCGGGCGGAATCATGACAGAAAATGCCCCCCTCTCATTTGAAACCATTGTTTCTTTTAATTGTTTTGCTTGATGGTCGTACACTTGGATATATGCTCCTGCTAACGGATTGCCACTATCGGCATCAAGAACTCTTCCCCATGGACGCTTTACTCGGTTAAAACCAATAACAGCTAATAAGCCTTGCCACATTCTTTGAAACGCTTGAGACATTTGAAAAAGTAACGTTGGAATATTTGAAATAAAAGTACTGCTTAATAACACCACGCTCCCAAGTGCGAATGTAGCAAGTACTCTATTTACTACTTGAAATACCCGAGAGTCAATAATCGATCGCAATGTTTCTCGATTTTTTGGAATGCTAACATTTTCGATTAGGCTTGGTATTGGATTTGGTATTGCACTATTTTCAGAAACACTTGATTCAACAACATTCTCAATAACTGGCTCGTTTTCAGTTGCAGACTCACTACCAGAGTCAGTGATAGTTGGCAGGGGTACATCAACCGCAGTTCCAATAATCACTGGATCAGTAGGAGCAGGTGTGCCAGAGGTACTAGGTGCTATTGTATTAATAACCAACGCACTTGTAGCAGCTATATTATCAGCAGCATCAGGAAGCGACGATTCGGTTTGAATACTTCCCCCATCTACGTCTCGCACAGACTCGCTTGAGATACTTGTAATCGTAAGATCTGAAGTATCTTCACCAGAACCGAAAGAACCCACAGTATATGTTCCGTAAATAGTAGAGCCACTAATAGAATTCAACTCAAGAATTACACCGTTATCTAACGTAACAGTAATTGTCGATGGGTCATCTAATGCTTCGTTATACGTTGCCGTGATGTTTATTGTATCTCCCGGACCATACGTTCCATCTATAGTTGATGAAGTAAACGATACGAGTTCCGGAGGCGACGGGAACACCCATTTGGTAGTATTTCCGCCATCAACACAATTATTCAAACAGGAAATTGCTGTTTGATTCGTATTTTTTGAATCCGTTACTTCGATATAGTCTATCGTTCTAGTTCCTTGCGTATCAACATTCCACTGCGTCCCTGGAGAAGACGAGACGAGATTAATTCTGTCGTTTCCGTCTGTTCCGTTCAGGGTCCATTTGCCAGTAATTGTCTGTGTTGATCCTGTTGTAAACGTCAGTGTTTCGTCGCTTCCGTTATTTTCTCCTTCAGTTTTCTTAAAATTATGAAACGTCGTATTTCCAGATATTGTTTGGTTTGTTCCATTAAACACAACGGTTCCATCTCCCGCAGTAAATGTTCCGCCAGTATTAGTAAAGTCGCCAGAAACAGTGAGCGTATTGCTTGAAGCAGTATATGTTCCGCGAAGATCAAACGCTGGTGTTGTCACATCTCCTCCTGGAGCAAATGTGTGGCTCGCCGGGATAATAAGCTCTTTGCCAGAGACAACAGTAAGCGCACTGCCTGATATCGAATATATTGCAGTTATATCTGCGTCACCGTTATTGTCTGATGTATTTAAGTTCGAATTCGTAAGACTTCCAGAATTATCATGTCGAGTAATTAAGCGATTCTGGTACAAATCAACTCCCGTCATATTAGAACCAGTTCCGACCGTTACTGTAACCGCATCTTCTGATGCACCGTCTATATACAATGTCAAAATATCTCCGGCAGAAATTGTAAGGTCTGTAATTGTATACACACCGGCTCCATTACTAACCGCAGTACCTGCAGAGGCTGCACCGTTAATAGAAATTGCGATTGTTTTACTGGTAAGAGGCGTTGTGCCTTCATCGCTATATACCGTTCCGGCCACAGAAACAGTAGATGCGGCGTTATACGTGATGGTCACTTTTCCAGCTGCTCCGGACCCTGGCGTTGCAGAAGTACCACCGCCACCTCCGCCGCCGCCTGGCGCAGTTCCGTTACTACCAGCAATTCCAGTTTCAGATCCACCATTTCCTCCATTACCACCACCTGTAGGAGCAGTGCCTCCCGTCATAGCTGAACCATTAGTTCCATTTGAACCAGTTCCTGCTGAAGATCCTCCCCCATATCCTGCATCACTTGGAATAGGGATACTACCGGTACTTCCGGACCCACCACTATATTTTGTATCTCCATATCCATTGGCCGCCAAACCACCCGCTGCACTCGTATCAGAAACGGCTCCGCTTCCACCTTCTGCTGCCACGGTTGAAGAGGAACTGAACCAGGAAGTACCTCCTGCGGTTCCGTTTGGAATGGCTCCTGCGCCACCAGCGCCAACATTCACCGTATACCCATTCCCCGGAACAACCGTGATTGTTTTTATCGAGTATGCTCCACCGCCTCCGCCACCACCATTACTGACGCTACCACCGCCTCCGCCACCAGCGCCCCAAACCTCTG
>DATDYZ010000066.1:0-33577 GCA_035288905.1 Candidatus Anderseniibacteriota bacterium
TGAGCGAAGCGAATGACGGATGAGGGCAACCCATACAGCATGCCGCCTAACCAGCCCTCACCCTCCCGCCTGCGGGGGAGGATCCCTCTCCCCAATTGGGGAGAGGGGAACCACGATACAAATACATGCCCAATTACTACCGTCCCAACAAGCGCAATAATAGCCCCAAATGATTGGGTATAGATGATCGCAATAAGCATTATTAGTGAAGACAGCTGGTAGAAACGATCTTTTTTCTGTATTCCTAACCGACTAGCAATAACAAAAACAGGAACTAGAAATAACGCGAGGGAGTTGGGCACATCGTAGATGCTTTTAATTCGTTCAAAGCCATCTGCTTGAGATAACCCAAGAAGAGCAACTACAAGACCAGACAATATAAGAGAATGCAGTATGACAACTGTGCGAGCTACTGAATAGACTAACAGTCCAAAAAACATCGGGATCACAACCCAACCCTTCAAAACACCTAGACTCGAGCGTAAAACGGGTGAGTAAATAGTAGAAATGATGGCAGCTAGTAAAAATAGGCACATCCAAATGAGGACGCTCTTTGGAATTGATCGCATACTGTCGAGCAACTGCTTGCGGGTTTTTGGAACGCACATAGTTACTAAAAAAACAGTTACTACTGCCACCTCAAAAAAGTTCGTTGGAATACCAAATAACGGAAACCGTATGAGATATGTAGGCAGTAGCCCGACAAGAAGTACTATAAGAGTATTCATTTGAGAGTAAGTACTGCTAGAAAAATATAGGGTATAAGTAGGTGTGGGTAGAGTAGGCTATTTGCAAACTGAGAATGAACAAGTAAAAAAACCGTAGCCCATAAAAAAATGAACGAACGCTGATAGATAAGGCCCAGAAGTATTGGAAATAGGAACAAAGCTGTGCCAATGATACCTGTCGTAACAAGGAGGGTGAGAATACTGCTATCAGAGCCGCTTCGTGAGTGAATAGCAAAATCTGATATAAGCCCTGCGTCTTTTGCAGCTATTTGGTATGCATTATACCCAACACCTAGAAATATATTCGGCTCTACAAGGCGCTTCCAAACTGCCTGATATGCTTCAAGTCGAACCACTACCGTAGGATCATGGGTAAAAAGCTGGGTTGCTCGTTCTTGCAAAAGAACGACCCCAAAACTTATTACAACAAGAATTGTCACCAATCCTGGTAGTAGTATCTTCTTCCAGTGACGAGCTAGGGAGCCTGAAAGAAGCCAGATGACAATACATATGCAAAAGGCGATAGCCGACGCAATATATGTACTACGAGATTTTGTAAGAAGTATTGCGACAGATGCCACTAAAAAAAATATTGCCCGTATAAAAGTTGTAGGTATCCAAAGTACAACAGCTGGTAAACACATCGCAAGAAACGCTCCAAAAAAGTTGGGGTCAAGCCAAGTAGCAGTCATTCTATATATATGAGGGTCCCATCCGTCACCGAAGCCTTCTAGGTTTGGGAAAAACAGAAGTTGTAGAAAGCCTAGCGTAAGAAGTGTTATATAGGTGTACACAAAGGCTTTTTTTGCATACTTCTTTAATTCGACCGTGCGTAGTATTGCTATACCCGCCGGATACAGAAGAATAACACTTGCAAGACGTAGAAAGTAGAGAAGGGCAATGAACGTATTACCATATCCCAGTTCGCCGCTTCGTAGAGTCAGAATCGAAATACTCCAGATAAAAAATGGCGAAATTAGAAATAACGCGAACTTACTGGAAGAACGGAACGACAAGAGAGCTACTAGTAAAAACAACACAACAGTAATGTCGCTTATCAAAATTCCGCCGCCCTGGCCGGGCAACTTAAATCTCAGTATTTGGCCAGCTATGAGGGACGCGAATAATAAGCCCTGTACCACTTTCGCAATAAACGCTGAATATACCATATAGTGGTAGAGTAGTGCTTTTTAAAGTATCTGTCAGCCGATTGGTCATATATGGTCGCTTTCTCGTTTTCGTCCATACTACTACCTCCCCGCATATGCGTAACCCGTGCTTGAGGATCCATAAGTATCTTATAGCCCATACCTCGCACTCGTTTACACAAATCAACATCTTCCCAATACATAAAAAAACCTTCATCAAAACCACAAATATCATCAAATACTTTTTTTGATATCATAAAAGCACCACCTGAAACCCAGTCAGTATAAAATGGTTTTTCTGAAAGACTTTCCCTAAAAAACCGCCTCGTTATAATTTTCAACATACTTGGCTCATCACCATAGCCAAAAGCTTCCGGTTTTCCGACCGGACTACAAAGCAACATTCCAATAACTCCGGCATGGGGATGTGTAGTAATTGTTTGTATGACACGCGCTACTGCGCCTGATTGAATATAAGAATCGGGATTTATAAAAAGAACATATTCTGTGTTCAACATGCGCGCCGCCTTATTTGCGGCGTATCCAAAGCCTTTATTTTCATCAGTAACTTGGTACTCGCACCCCAAACGAGTTAATTCTTGCTGCGTAGCATCCGTAGACTTGCTGTCGACTACAGCAATATGCTGTAACCCTTCTTTGCGCACACTCGCAATACAGCGAGCAATATCTCGACTATTGTTATACGTCACAATGGCAACACCTATGTTCATATATCCGCCTTTCCGAGCTTTTGAGAACGCGCATGTGCAAGTGCACGAGCAATGATTGCGTGCCGTGAGTTACGAATACTCTGGTGAAAAGTCCTGCGCAACGTATTTATACCGTACCAATATATTTTCCACATAGGCCCTGTGTACCGCTCGAGCACATATGCGCCATTCCGGACCATATAAAAAAGCTTTGCATCTGAAACTTGATTGAGTTTATCGTCATGAATCCCGTGAATACCCGGAATAACAGCGAGGGTACATGGAATTTTTTGTACAAACATGCTTACCGCAACATCTTCCCAATACATGAAAAAAGAAGTGGGGAATATGCCGGAAGAAAGAAGTCCAAATTCACCGACTATGCAAGAACCGTGAATATATAGAATATGCCAGGGGGTGGCTTTTTTTATGTGCGGCGAAATATGAGCCCTACCAGAGAAAAGCGAAACATACCCTCCCGCAGCTCCGGCCAAGACTTTTGGACCGCCATTTTTTTCCCACCAAGTAGATATGTACTGTAAATACTGTTGATCAAACGTAATATCGTTATTTAACAACAAACAGAGGTCAGTTTCCTTAGCTCCTAGCAGGGCAGCTTGCTTGAGCCCCTCAACAAGACCGGCAGCATAGCCAGTATTAGAGCCCGAAAATGTATGGTCAACGACAATAATATGATCGGGACTGAGCGTGCCTGCTTGTAGTGACGCAATTGCGACGTCCGTTACTTTCTGCGGGCCAAAATGGACAAAAATAGCAAAAATTGACCTTCTCTGTGGAATGCCTGTGGATAAATCTGTGGATAAGATTACATTATTCATGAACATGATGCGTATTCTCTCTTATTATTACTACACATAGCCATTTTACTGTAGTTCGCTTTTCAACAGGCTGTTCGCATGATGTACGCCATACCAGAACTCCCCAGCAGTCACGAGCGCAAAAAAACGAGGAAAATTGACTTTGTCTCCCCATTTTTTTATAAAATACAAACTTACTGCCCTTGCTCCTATCGCCACATATAGACCGTGAATAACCCTTCGAGTCGCATTCGTGTTCACGCGGTACTTTGCACTCCCTACAATACGTTGTCTTTCCAGAATTGCAGATGCTGTATATCTGTGCCGATGCAAAGAAATAGCATTTGGAAGAACGTGCAAAACAAGCCCCTTTGTATGCAGACACTCTCCTAACTCAAGATCCTCCCACCCATAGGCAGAAAACTGTTCTGAGAACCTATTATCTTCAAGAAACATTCTCTTCATAGATACAAATGACCCGTAAAAGTAATGGCCAGCATTTGCCGTGTGAGCGCCTAAGATTGCATCGTAATCGTTTTGTTGACCACCGTGCATCATCCAGTCCATAAAAGGAGTGGGGTGTATCCTAGGGTCCCACGCAACGCACCCTAGCGCAGCCATGTTGTTTGTATTGTTAGTTTCGTGAAAGATCAGATGTTCTCGTAGCGCACCTGGACGCAAAAGAATATCATCCGCAAGAAATAAAAGAATGTCTCCTGTTGCATAATCAATTGCAATATTGCGTGCATGCGAACGACCTGTATGAGAGCTACGAATAATACTAAGAGAAAGCCATGGGTGTACCCATGCGTATGTCTTATCAATATCAGCAATAGGCTCATGAGAACCGTCGTCGCTAACGATAACCCGAACAGTCCACCCAGATGGAATATCTTGTGCAAGAAGCGCCTCTAGGGTATAAGAAAGCTTTTCTTGGCCATTATATGTAGGAATAATAATATCGCACGTGTTCATATGGTAGATACTTCTCTTAACATACGAAGAGTCCCTTTATTCCACAAACCCAGAGTATACCCAATGCCGATATACAGCACCGCAACGATACTAAGGCGAAAACCAATATGAACGTAGCTAGGAAAAATAGTGCCTACATAGGCAGCGGCAAGAGCACTTACGCCCGCCAATAAAGTACTGACAACAGGAAACGTAAATCCAATCTTTGTATGTACGATGTACGAAGCGCTCAGCATAGCAATCGCTTCCGTTGCAACGGTAGCCCAAGCAGCTGCAAGCGCCCCATGCCGCGGAATAAAGAGCAGATTCATTGCTATATTGAAAACTACAAGCGCAGCATAAAGCGCGGCGAGCTTGCGTTGCTGGGATAGCGCAATTAATGCAAATCCAAATATATTCCCAATAAACATAATAGAAAGCGCAATTGATAACACCCGAAGCAATCCAATAGAGCTAGAGTACTCCGAATTGAAAAATAGAATAATAGGGGAAGCAAAAACCACAAGCATCGTAACAACAATCACTGCTGTGTATAAAGACAAGGTGAGCCCTTGAGATACAAGGGTATTTGCTTGTTTCCTATTTTTTACTGCCAATGCAGAACTGATATGTGGGAGTAAAAGCCCTCCTACCATTGCAGGGAAAAAGAGCCCATTTTCAATAATTTTATATGCTAACCCATACCAAGCAATTTCTTCTGGAGAACGAAAAAAAGAAAGAACAAGAATATCACTGCGAAAGTAGATAACATTTAGTACAAGCATTAGAGCAATTGGCCAAGAAGTTTTTGCAAGATATCGCCATCCTGAAATCGATACCTTGGGGAAAAGATTACCTCGATGAGGCACAAGTACAAGATGTATTATAAATGCAACGCATAGGCTTACCATAAAGGCCACAGCTACTCCCGTAAGACTGTCTTGATACAAAAGGATACTAACCTGAACCGCACGCCCAACTATATCTCCAACCGTTGCTTTCCAAATACTCCCATATGCCTGAAACACACCCATTATGAGTTGACTGATTGACTGAAATACAAGACCAAGGAACAAAATACCAAAGAGCAATGCGAGGTTCTTTAAAGACGGAATAAAGAAAAAAGCAATGAGACCTAAAGCGAACATACAGAGAAGCAGCGCTATTCGAAGGGAAACAATATGTCGCATCATATCATTTCTACTCCCACCAGCAGCCCCAATTTCTCGACTTGCCGTTAAATACAACCCAAAATCTGCAAAAAGCTGCAAAAATGTACCTATAGTGAGCACGAGTGAATATATTCCGAAGCTTTCAACAGAAACAATTCGTACCGTTATTCCAGTAGCAGCAAGGCCGAGTAACACTACAGCAGCGCGACTTACGGTCGCGATAACAACATTAGAAAAAATTGATTGACCCATTTATAAGAACACTGGACGAACCACCACTCGACGCTGCAATCCGTCACCCGTGCTTTCTGTTACCACTTCCTTGCGCCCGGCGAGCGCAGTATGAATAGTCCTCCTATCTAGGGCATTCATTGGGGAGAGGGTAACTGGCCTGCCCGTTTTTTGTGCACGCTTTGCAATTTCTTCTGCAAATCCGAGTAAGTTACGCTCTCTGCGTACTCTGTACCCGTTCACATCAACAATAATATGTACTTGTTCATCAAAATGCTTGCGAAGCACACAGCGAATGACGTGTTGCAGAGCATTGAGATTTGCTCCTTGGACACCAATAAGCATGTTCCCAAATTCCTGCGATACAATTGATATACGGAGCGCTCCAGACTCTACAGACTCACATTCCAAATGAACATCATCGAGCCCCATAGTTTCCATAAACCTTCGAACATGCTCTGCTATAAGTGCACTTGCGGGATCATCGATCATATAAGCACCTTATGCAAAAAACAAAAAAATATCAAATATTGGGCGGGTTTGCTTCGAGTTTTAGTGATCGCTTTACGATAATTTGTTGAATGATTCCAAAAAGAGTCGAAATAGTCCAGTATAGAGCGAGGGCTGCAGGCAGGCGCAACGCAATAAAAATAGTCATAGCGGGGAAGATATACATCATATTCTTTTGCATGGAAGCCATCATTTTTGCCGTTTCCTCATTTGCACCAGGACTGCTTTGCGGCTGAGGTGATAAATACCGCATTTGAATAAACTGGAATATTCCCGCAATAACTCCCAAGAGAAAACTCGGTGCGCCAAGGTCTATCGTAAAGAACATAAAACTTAAGTTTGTAGGATGAGTAACAAATGAATACAAATAGTGGTATGTGTCGGGAGTAAGCCCAGAAAAAAATACTTGGTAGAGCGCAATGAGCACTGGTAACTGAAGAAAAATAGGCAACAATCCACCAGCAGGGTTTATTCCGGCCTCCTTGTATATTTTCATTGTTTCTTCCGCCTGCTTTGCCTTGTTATCTTTATGTGCTTTCTTTAAATCATCTATTTTATGCTGTATTTTTGCCATCTTTTCCTGATTTTTCCGCATCGTACTTGCTTGATGTAGGAAGGAAGGAAGAAGAATGAGCCGCACAATAATAGTAACAAATACAATAGCCCAACCAACACTGTGCCCTGGCAGTATGTTTGTGCTACCTATCAGTAAATTTAACAACGGCCGATACAAGCCTTCTGTAAATATAAGAGAGAAAATGTTCATACGTTTGGTAATCCTGGTGTAATATCGCGAACTACGTCTTGAATATCCATAGAACGAATCGCGGGCGTTAGCGCCACTACAACAATATCATAAGAACCCGGGCGAGAGGTAACTATAATGGAGCAAGCAGCACGGATTTTGCGTTGTACGCTATGACGAATAACCGCACTTGCATGGACTTTCTTGCCCGCAACACAAGCAAATCGTATATGGCCCTGCGTGGAAGGCATAGTATAGATAACCATATGTTTTGTTCGCAAACGTGCACCACCTCGAACTATATTCTCAATATCTTGAGACTTAGTGAGGCGGTTTTCTTTCTTGAGCATCCTTACTGTTTTGGAACTATTCGAGCTCTTCCACGCTTTCTCCTACGAGTAATAACGTTTGGGTTATTTCTTTTCCTCGCGAGAAACCCGAGCCGCCTTGCACGGCGTCGTTTGCTTGGTTGGTAGGTTCGTTTTGGCATGTGATGATGATGATGTATTCGCCGCAACAAGTCAATATCAAACAATCCACTTATTTTTTCCACAGATTATTAACACCTTTTCCACATTCGGGTGCTAATACTACTTCCATAGCTGTGGATAACCATGATACGCTATTTTTTACATATGAAAGATGACCAAATATGGAAAGTAGCTCTCGACCAACTAGAGTTAAAAGTAAGCCAGGGCAACTTCCTTACGTGGTTTCGTAACACAAGTGTAAAAGACCGTGTTGGAGAAGTGTTATTTGTGGAAACAAAGAATCCTTTTGCATACGAATGGCTTTCAAAAAAATATAGACCAATTATTATCGAGACTCTTCAAGGTATTGATCCAACAGTTATAGATGTCCGATTTTCTATTGCATCAAAAAGCACCGAAAAACGTATCATTAAAAAGAACATGCGCATTATCGCGCAAAAAAACCACCGCCCTGATCAGGTGAGTAGCCAACAGGAAACACCAAAGTCATCAACTGAAGCTATTGGCACAAGAGAGCAGAGTAAGTCTTCCTCAATTCCTTTTAACAAGAACTACACATTTGATACATTTGTAGTTGGAACAAGTAATGAAATCGCACACGCAGCGTGTAGGGCAGTTGCGGCTCGGCCAGGCGAAGCGTACAACCCTCTTTTCATTTACGGTGGAGTAGGGTTAGGAAAAACACACCTCTTACAAGCTGTGGGCAACGCTATTCAGGAAGCAAATCCAAATTTTATTGTCATGTACGTAGCATCTGAAAAATTTACAAACGAATTTGTTGAATCACTCAGAGAACACACAACGGCCGCCTTTAAGAAAAAGTATAGAAACATTGATGTGCTCATTATTGACGATCTCCAATTTTTTGCAGGTAAAGATAAGACACAGGAAGAATTATTTTATACATTTAACGCCTTATATGGACAAAACAAACAACTTATTTTAAGTAGCGACCGACCTCCAAGCGCAATCCCAACACTCCAAGAAAGACTTTCATCCAGACTATCTGCAGGAATGATTGCGGACGTGAAAAAACCAGACTACGAAACCAGACTAGCCATCCTCCAAGAAAAAAGAGACCTCCGCGAAGCACCTATAGACCAAGAAGCTCTCGCGTTTATCGCAAAAAACATTCAAAGTAATGTTCGTGACCTTGAGGGAGCGCTTAACCGAGTTGCCGCATACTGCGAACTCCATAAAACACGCGCAACAGTTGAATATACAAAACAAATACTAAAAGATATTCTTGAAAAACGTCAACGAAAAACAATTAATATCGATGAGATTATTACTGCCGTGAGCTCGTACTACAATATTCCAAACACGGAACTAAAAGGGAAGTCCCGAAAAAAAGAAATTGTACGACCAAGACAAATTGCTATGTATCTTTTACGAAAAGAAAGTAGCATGTCATTTCCATCAATTGGTGATCATTTTAGTGGGAGAGACCACACAACTGCAATGCATGCGTGTGAAAAAATAGAGAGACTCATAGAACAAGATGAGGAACTTTCACAAGAGATTAGCTTCTTACGAGAGCGTATATATGCATAGTGTGAATAACATCTGGATAAAGATGTCTTTTGTGAGGAAAACATGTGTACATATTCGAGCGTTTACCTATTCTATACACATAATCATGCGAACAATCCCCATAGTATCCACAGTTTATTTTAATTTCTCCACAGTTTTTCCTATACAAATATCACTATATAAAGTTATTTTTCGTCCTTATCCACAGATTTTAGCTCTACTATAACAACGTATTACTATTCTTATTATTAGATTATGAAGTTTACATGTACTCAAGAAAACCTATTGCGCGGTGTATCTCAAGCAGCTCCAATTGCAGGAAGGAATTCGCAACTTCCAATTTTACAAAATATTCTTGTACGAGCGCAGCATAGTACGTTATCTCTTATAACAACAGATTTAGAAATAGGTGTTACTTCTATCGTTGGTGGAAAAATGGAACAAGAGGGAAGTTGTGTTATACCGGCAAAGCGCTTCATGGAGTATATACAGCAATTACCAAAAAATAGTCCTATTACGCTTGAAAAAAAAGAAGGGCGCGTATTTGTTTCTACGAAGGGGTTTAAAGCACAGTTTTTATCAGCAGACCCAGACGAGTACCCGTTATTACCAGAAGGAACGCCAGAGGGCACTGTGGTTGTTTCTGGTGCTATGTTTTGTGGTGCGATTAGTCAGACGGTATTTTCTGCCACAAAAGAAGAAACTCGCCCTGAAATTAGAAGCGTATATATTGTGCGTAAGGATGGTGGTATTCATGTAGCCGCAACGGATAGTTTTCGTTTAGCGGAGTATACGGCTGTATTGTCGTCTAGTATTGATTTTTCATTACTGCTTCCTTTAGTATCTGCACAGGAAGTAGTTAGGTTGTTTTATACTAAAGAGGAAATAATTATTACATTACACGATAATTATGTTTCATTTGAATCGGGCGATATTCAATTAACCTCCCGTCTTGTGGATGGGCAGTACCCGAAATATGAAGATATTATCCCTGCCAGCCATACTACTCATATTCAGATAGAAAAAGATGAGTTTTTGCGAGCACTGAAGACATTGTCTGTGTTTTTACCAAAAGAGTCTCGGCGCGTTTCGCTGGAAATTAGGCCGGGTGATGGGGAATTAACTGCACGTGTTGCTGGTGGAGAAATGGGCCAAGGTGAAGTAGTTTTACAAATTGAGGGTGATGGGGAAAATGTAGATGTTCTTATGAATATTCAGTATCTTATGGATGGTATTGTGCATTTTTCTGGGAATGTATGCGAGGGGTACTTTCTTGGTCCTTTTGACCCAGTAGTCTTTAGGAGGCAAGGAAAAGAAGACGCGTATGTGTATGTTGTTATGCCAATTCAGGCTCAGTAGACGTATTATATGAATATTCGATCTTTTTCTGCATATCAGTTTCGTAACTTTGCTCGTATTGAACCTATTGCATTTCCAACAGCCCCTCTTTTGGTCATACTTGCTCCAAATGCGAGTGGTAAAACTAATTTTTTAGAAGCCATTGTTGTGATGCTTCGAGGAAAATCTTTCCGTGCACAAGCAGCGGAAATGGTTATGTGGGGAAGGGACAACTTTGTTGTTCGAGGTGAAGTAAGTCATGGAGATGAGAATTCACTTTTAGCTATTGAATATAGGGCAGGGGTAAAAAATATTCGTATTGAGGAAAATAATGTTCCTGTTTCGCCCGTCACGTTTTTTGGCCATTTTCCGTTTGTGCTTTTTTTGCCGGAAGACACTTTTTTATGTAATAGGGGGCCTGGGGGAAGAAGAAACTTTATTAATACGTCCTTGTCTTGTTCTCGCGAATATCTTGCAAGTATTGTTCAATATCATCGAGTGCTTCGCCAACGGAACGCTGCGTTAAAGAATGCTCGTACTGTAGAAGATATTGCTGTTTGGACGCAACTCCTTGTTGTGCATGCAATGGATGTGTGGGCTCACCGAGAATTATTTATTGCGTACCTGGCGTCTCATGTTCCGGAAATTTATAAAGATCTATTTTCAGAAAAGCTTGATATAGTAATTTCTTTTGTTCCCGGCGCTTCTGATATTGCGTCGTTTCAGGAGCTTTTATTTGACGCTTGGCAGTATGAAAGAAGGTATCGTTATACAATGTACGGCCCTCATCGGGACGATATTATTGTGCGCGTTAATGGAAAGCTTGTTCAAGACGTAATGTCGCGCGGCCAACTGCGGGGATTAGTTATTGCAATGAAAGTAGCTGCATATGGCTATATGAAGAGCCTTGTAGGACACGACCCTCTATTGCTTTTTGATGAAGTATTAAGCGAATTAGACGCTACTCGTCAGAAAAATCTTTTGGCTCACTTGCCTGCTACACAAACCATTCTTACTTGTACATCTATACCAGAGGAGGTTCAAAAGAGAAGCGACGTGTTTGTGTTAGATGTGCGGCCGCTCGCTTCTAGGGAGGAATGATTGTTATGGCTTTTACACCGATTTCTCAGCTTTTTTCTGCCAGAGATGTTCATTTTGAGAATTCTGATATTCAGTATGGTATTGATGCTTTTTTGCAGCAGGAGCTTCACTCAGAAAAAGTTCATTGTAAGTTAGTGGGTGCTTCTATGAGGGCTGATATTTGTGTCGGAAGCACCGCCCTTGCAGAAGCGATTCTTGTGAGAGAGAAGGATATTCGTGATTTCGCAGTATCGCATTTTGAGTGTCTTATTGGAGAAATTCGCGCTATACTCGAAGTGTAAACCATATGAAGCGAGTAATTATAGACATAGAGACGATTGGAAAAAGCTTTGATGCATTTGACGAGATTACGAAGACGGATATTCTCGGAAAGATTACTGCACAGCCTAGTACAAAAGAGTTTGAAGAGGAACTTGCTGCCGCGACGCAGGATCTACAGTTTTCTCCTCTACTGGGCGAAGTTATTGTGATAGGAGCGTATGACCTAGAAAAAGAGACGGGAGTTGTGTCGTTTCAGTCTATGGATAGGAGCGCTACGGATGTTACTGAAGGGAATATTACGTATAAGCCACGGAGCGAAAAAAGTATGTTAGAGGCGTTTTGGGGTGGAATAGTAGAATATGACGAATGTATTACGTTTAATGGGAGAGGATTTGATATTCCATACCTTATTGCGCGCTCTGGAGCCCAAAAAGTTCATGTAACGAGAGACCTCATGAGTAATCGGTATAACAATCGTTCCTGGGGCGGTATGCTGCATATAGATCTCTACGATCAGCTAAAATATTATGGGTCCGTACAACGTGCAGGGAGTTTACATTTATGGACTCAGGCCATGGGTATTGAAAGCCCGAAAGGGGGCGGCATCGCAGGAAAAGACGTTGGAGCGGCGTTTGCAGCAGGTAGAGCACTTGAAATAGCGCAATATAATGCGAAAGATCTTATAGCAACGGCAGAGTTAT
This sequence comes from Candidatus Anderseniibacteriota bacterium, assembly GCA_035288905.1. Taxonomy (GTDB): domain Bacteria; phylum Patescibacteriota; class Andersenbacteria; order UBA10190; family UBA10190; genus HO2-45-11b. The sequence goes on from DATDYZ010000066.1 coordinate 12,442, forward strand.
ATAAGCGCTGGAAAGAATATATGCAACCACGATAAATTATTCGATGGTAATAGTGTGGCGTGCAGATTCTTTTGTATTGCCGGTTTTATCGTACGCAACGGCGTATACTGTATAGGTGCCTGGCCCCGGAGACGTACCCCATGTGGCATCGTATCTGTTTGCAGGGCTTACCGCTGGGGTTGTAACTCGTGCTATCCGAGAAGTGCTGTTACTCCCTTCTTTACTATAAAGGATATCCACGAAGTCGATCCCACTAGCATCTGTTGCTGTTGTTTTGATTGTAAGGGGAAACGAAGACTCCGACATCGTTGTGTTATTTGTCGGCGTATGAAGTTTTATTGCAGGTAGTGTGCTGTCTGGATTTATTATAAATGTTCGATGAGCAACTCCTATTAAGCTATCTTCTGTGATGGCTTGTATTACGAGAGTCTTTCTTCCTACAAATGATGAGGGGAACGAGAACGATGCTTCGTACGAATCGCTCTTTTCGCGTTTTGCAATTTCTTGCCCATCTAAAAGAAATCGTACAAATTTAATAGGATGACTAGATTCAATCTCAGCCGTAACTTTCACGGGGCTATTTCTGAGTACTGTTTCGCTTGGAGAAACAATGCGTACTTTTGGAATTTCTTCGCTGTCCTTAATGTTGCATGACGGGATTGGCAAGGAGGTGGTATATATAGGCTCGTTTGGGTCATCCTTTTTTTCCTGATTGTGCTTTGCGATCCATTCAGTAATACCGCTTTCCCAGTGAATAAACTGAGGGTCCGCCTCTGCTTGTGCTGGCCCTTGCCCGTTTGGATCTGATTTTCGTACGTAGAAGAGGATGTCATGGAGCTCCTTGAACGTCCGAACTTCTCCTGTGTCTATTGGGCAGTCGAGGGTGTAGAGCGTTTGTGTCTCTGGTACCCATTTTCCTTTTACCTCCGGTATTTTGCCGTCGATTACGCCGTTTTGTGATGGTGTTGTAGGTTCTGGGTTAGTAAATTGTTCTATTGGTGTGCCCTCAAGTGCTTTTTTCATAAATGCATTCCAAATAGGAGCTGCGGTGTGGGCACCAGCAGATTTTCCGTTCATTGGGGAATTATCATTATTTCCAGTCCATACTCCTGTTACCAGGGAAGGAGTATACCCTATAGTCCAGCCATCTCGGAAGTCTTGTGTAGTTCCTGTTTTTGCTGCAACGGGGCGAACTCCAAGCTGAAGTGCGCTTTGTGCGCCAAATACCAGCGCTCGTGCGCTATTATCAGCCAATACGTTTGTTACCGTTCTTGCGGTTTGCGCATCTAGTGCTTCTGTACCTTGCACTGGTTCTTTTGTGATATCAAACAGTACTTCTGTATCGTGCTCAACTTTTAAAATAGCTCTTGATGCTAGTCTTGTGCCTTCGTTCGCAAATACTCCGTATGCACTGGTGATATCTAGCAATCGTACCTCGCCGCCTCCTAATACCAGCGAAAGGCCGTACCTATCTGGATCGGTTAGTGTTGCAAGTCCCATTGCCTGGGCAAGATTCACCGCATTCTTAACTCCTGCTAAATATAATGTTTTTACAGCGGGAATATTGTATGAGTTACCAAGGGCAACACGCATAGATACTGGCCCGTGTTCTGCAAGGTCATAGTTTTTCGGAGTGTAGCCTTGCCCAAAGTCTGTGTTTACGTCAACAAGGATTGTTTCTGGCCGATATCCCTTTTGGAATGCGGCGGCATATACGAAGGGTTTTATAGATGAGCCTGGGGACCTAATGCGAACTGCAACATTTACGTTCCCGTCTATTTCTTTATCGAAGTAGTCAATAGACCCTACCATTGCGAGTACATCGCCCGTCTTTGGGTTGATTGCAACGAGTGATGCGTTTTCTGCTCCACCTGTTTTGAGACGGCCTTTGTATGCTTTAAGGGTTTCTTCGGCAATAAGCTGCAGCCGCATGTCGAGAGATGTGACAATTTTTAGTCCTCCTTGCTCTACTACTCGCTCGCCATACTCTTGATCAAGTAATTCTTTGATATAAAAGACAAAATGAGGAGCTTGAATGTTGTCGGAAGCCGCTTGAAATACCAGTTTTTCGTTTTTTGAGCTCTCGGCCTCTTCTTTTGATATCATGCCAAGGTCGTGCATTCGACCAATAATATATTCTTGTCGGTTTTTTAAGTCCTCAGTGTGTGACCCATAAGGAGAATACCTCGTCGGTGCCTGAACTAACGCGGCGAGCGTAGCCGCCTGTGAAATAGTAAGGTTTTTTGATGATGCACCAAAGAATGTTTGTGCAGCGGCTTCTACTCCGTATGACCTGCTTCCGTAGGGAATAGCGTTTAAATACATTTCAAGAATTTCGTCTTTTGAGAAGCGTTGTTCGAGCTCAATAGCAAGGACGGCTTCTTTTACTTTGCGTTGAATTGTTCTCTCTGGTGATAAAATGGAGTTTTTAATCAGTTGCTGCGTTATAGTGGATCCCCCCTGGGCTCGTTGACCGCTTAAAGGCTTCAAGATAATACCTCGCAAGATGCCGCTTACTGCGATTCCTTTGTGGCTGTAAAACTGAGCATCTTCTGCAGCAAGTGTTGCATTTACTATTGTTTTTGACATTTCTGGAAGTTTTACATAGGTTCGCTTTGCTTCACCTATTTCATACAACAGGTGTTTTCCTGTGGAATCATAAATTTTTGTGGACTCGTGAATGGAGTCCTCTTGGATATTGCTTGGGTCAGGAAGGTCGCGGCTCCACCAGAGTACCGTGCCCGCTGCCAGCAACAGAAATACTCCAAAAGCAGTTACTATTTTTGGAATAATCTTTTTTGAAAACAGCCTTCTAAGGATTTCAGCACCAACGTGCTGGTGTCTGTTAAAACGTCTTGTTGGCATAAAGAAAGTATATCATGTATTACGGCATCCATTATGTCAACGGCCTTGTTGTGTTTTTTCTTCGAAATTTGCTTGGGTTAATAAGAAAGCCTTGTAGGTCTCTTCTTCCTAAAATCATGTCGTATTTCATGTGAGATCTGTCTATGAGCGAAACTTCTGTGGTAATATGTTTTTCTCGCAGTAGTAACGAAAGTGCTATAATGGGGCGTGTTTGTTTTCCAAGTGCTCCTCGAACGTCTTTTTGCATAAGAATCGGTTTATCTATTCCAAGTTTGTGTGCAATGTCTTCGTTAATTGCTGTTCTGTATGCGCCTGTGTCAATTTTTGCAATAATAGGGAATTGCTTTCCGTCTCGGTCAAAAATAACCAAAGGTTCTTCTATTCCTAATATAGTATGTCCTGATATTTCTTCTATTTCCTGTTCTATTTCTCCTCCAAAAAGGTTTTTTGCCAACTGTATCTTTTTTTCCATGCTTTTAAAAGTGAGCCCTTCTACTCGCTTGAGTCGAGATTTTAGTGGAGCAAGGTTTGCAAACTGGATTTTAAGACCCGGGCGAGCATTTACCTCAAGCACTAAGGGGCCATCTTCGCGGTCTATAGCAATATCAACTCCTACGTAGTTGAGTCCACAAGCTGCGCTTGCCTTTGTTGCCAGTAAAAGTACTTCATCCCAGAAGGGAATCTGGAGGCCTGCAATGCGAAGGCGATTATGCGGAATTATATCTATTGGTTCGTTGTGTTGTATTGCTGTGGTTGTGATTCCTAGCGAAAGATCTATCCCAACCCCTATTCCTCCCATGTCCAAATTTGCTTTTCCATTTGATTCTTCTGTTGGCAAACGAAGCATCGCCATGACGGGCATTTGATTGTATACAATTACGCGAATATCTGGAATGCCCTTGATGCTATATGGTTTAAGATCCGTATGAATTTTAATGCGTTGCTCAAAAAATGCAGTATCAGGTACGCTGCTCTTTGAAAAGTTACCATCGAGTATATCCATAATGTGTTCCCGCATTTCTGGGATAAATACTTCGCTTTTATCTGCTTTTACCCAGTTTCCCTTTTTGTTTCTACCAAAAATAACCACAATACCCGCTCCACGAGACGATGATGTTGGTTTAAGGACGAAAGAAGGGGGGAGTTTTGTCCATTTAAAGTTCTTCAGCTCAGTATGATTTCGTATTGTTGCAAATAGGCGAGGCGTACTGAGCGCTGCGCGCTGCAGAGCTTTTTTTGTTGCAAGTTTATTGTTCGCAATTCGGATAGATTCGGGCGTGTTTGATTTTGCGATATAATCGATCATTCGGGAATTCATGCCCAAAATATCTCCCCAATTTTTACTTATCCACGCAGGCATATGTAGTACGGTGCTAGATATATCGCAGAAGCCTTCGAAAGCGAATATATTCTGTAAGTCGTAGACCAGTCCATCTACCTAGTAATATATTTATTGGAATGGCGAGCAGTACAATTTCTGGGTAGGACAAGAATAGTGTTCGTACAATTTGCCAGCTTACGATGAAGTAACATCCTACTGCAAGTGCAAGCGTCCAGGCAGTTACTGTTAGCGCTTTTTTTGCACCTGATTTGTATTGCAGTGCAATAAACTCTTCCGCTAGCAATGTAAGTATTAAAATTGGGAAGATAGAGAATGATGCGAGAGCCGTATTATTTGTGGCCACTCCAAGTCCAAATACAAGCAGTATAGCAAGGCTTACGCCAGTAAGTACGAGCGCCATTCTTGGCAGGTAAAGCAAGTGAAGTTTTCTCATTGCTAGTCGCGTGATTGTTCCTGCAATTAAGATGCTAAAGAATATAACGAGCCCATATGGAAGCCCCATAACAAGAAAACTTAAGGTTGTCATGGCTGGAGTGACTATTCCAAATGCTTTCATTCCAATGACTTGCCTGGAAAAGGAGAGTATTGTTGCAATAACCGGAAGCATTAAAATAAGCGAAATACTGTTAATAGGAACTCCTTTATTGATGAGGTAGTTAATCCCGAACGACATGAAATTTGTAGGACCAATATCTTTAATGGTTCGTGCACTAAACTCGCCCAGTAAACGATGCCCTGATGATAATGTAATAATTTTTTGTTTTGCCGCCTCTGGCGATAGCGGTTCAAGAAGCAACTTGAGCGCATCTGGCTTTGCGAGAAGGATATAACTTGGCTTTAATTGGTTGAAAGCGAATTGGGCAGAGGGCGTGAGTACTCCAAATGGAGTGTCTGACAGCATGATGATGCCTTTGTCTTGCATTACTTGCTGTATGTGTTGCGCAAGCTTCGATAGCACATTTACCCCTACGCTTCCTGATGTTTGCATAATGATGATATTTGCCTTTTTTATTGCTTCTCTGGCATCTAAAAGCTGATTAATAAGGGCTTCCTCAACTGCCGCTTCCGGACCATTTATTTTTGCTCGAATGATGGTGAGGAGTACCTGTTCTTGGGATGCTTGTAGTTGCCTGACCTCTATTTGATCTTCGGGGAATGTATTGTCGATTACGAGAACTGCAACATGGTTAAAAATGCGGATTTTAGTGCTTGTATCTGTAACTTCACCGTTATCCGTAATTATGGACACTCGCACCGTGTATATTCCAGGTTCTTTGTACGCGTGGGTTACTTTTTCTCCGGTTATTTGTGTACCATCGCCAAAATTCCACACAATGTCCCGCAGGTCCGATCCATTTGGAATATTGTACTCATCAATAGAAAAATCGTTTAATTTTCCAGTAAATGATTGCGATACGTCTTCACGCATACGCACAAAAAAGTCATGTTCAGGCTCCTGGGCCATTGTTAGCATAGGATTAAGGTCCCAGAACAGTAACAGCCCAAGGACTAGCACGGATAGTTTCATAGTGATACGCGTTCTATGGCGGATAATGCTGCTGCTAACCCATCTGCAGCGTCGTCTGGGCGAGGAATTTCTGTTAATTGCAATTGTTGTTTAATTGCATGTTGCACCTGCTCTTTTGAAGCAGCGCCATACCCAGTAAGCCGATTCTTGATCTGAAGTGGGGTAAGGCTCTGTATTGGAATATTGTGAATTTGGAGTACGTATAAGATCACTCCTCGTACATGTGCCGTGGTAATGGCAGTTTTTGCATTTGCGCCGAAAAAGATTTCTTCTACTACTGCCATACTTGGCCTATGTTCCCGTATAAGCTGCGTAATATCAGCTGCGATGCTCGCGAGTCGGGTTTCAATTGAATCTGTCTTCGGTGTTGTAATGCAGCCGCATCGTATAAACCGCTGTTTTTGAGAAGTGTCTATAACTCCGTATCCCGTGCGGGCTATGCCGGGATCTAGTCCTATAATGATCATAGCTTTAGTATATACCTAACAAGCGTCGTACAAGTCAAGGTTTCCAAATAGATAGCTCGTATTTTGTACTAAAACCTTGCCAGGAGTTGCGCAGCTCATTGCAGGTGACGCATGGTGAAATACTGCGTATTTGATAGTCCCGTTGCCGGTACTCTCGAATAATATTCCGCTCCAATTACGATTTACTTCATTTTTTTCATTTGAAATAAATTGAATAGGATTTTCTTCTGTGCCTTGAGCCGTAAGGGTGCCAAATACGCGTATTCCGCCATATTCTGCTATCGCTACTGTGGTTCCAGGTTTAATTGTTAGTGTTGTGCCAAAATGCACGGTAATTATTTTGTGTATCAGAATAATCCCATCTTCTGGCCCCACTGTCATTGACTGAATAATATGCTCAGGTAATGACTTTCCCTCTGTGTATACGGGAGTGTGAAAGGGGATGTTTTGGATGTCTTGCTGATTAGGTATGAGTTCCGCAATAGACTGGAATGCTGGTGCAAACAAGAATAGCAATGCGATGCTCACTGGAAGTATTGGTCTCATACAACTAACTGTAGACATGAGAAGGATAAGTGTCGAGGAGAAGCGTCGCCTAGCCCTTCGATAAACTCAGGGTAAACCACAACAACCCGATCTGGGCACAAACCCCACAAAAGCAATGTCTACAGTTAGTTGGAAGAGAACTCACCATCCTAGCGTGTATTGGTAAAATATGCAAGTATGTGAATATATGGCTATTGAGGAAGCAAAAACAAGCATAATCACTGCAACCGCAGTAGCTGAAGACGAAACACTTGATTTTACTCTGCGGCCAAAACTCCTCCAGGATTTTACAGGGCAATCGCATGTTAAAAAAAGTCTCCATGTATTTCTAGAAGCTGCAAAGCAGCGAGGTGACTCCCTTGAACACGTTCTTCTTGCAGGCCCTCCTGGTCTCGGTAAAACAAGCTTGGCATATATTATCGCCCGGGAGCTTTCTGCTAATATTCGGGTTACCGCAGGGCCTATTCTTACAAAAGTGGCAGATCTTGCTGCGATTCTTACGAACCTAAAAGAAGGGGATGTACTTTTTATCGATGAAATTCATCGGCTTCATAAGTCTATTGAAGAGGTATTGTATCCGGCTATGGAAAGCTACGCCCTTGACTTGGTTGTTGGCCAGGGGCCAGGGGCAAAAACGCTGCGTATTGATCTCCCTCCGTTTACTTTAATTGGAGCAACAACGCGAGTGGGGATGCTAGGCGCTCCGCTCCGCGATCGCTTTGGTATGACGTATCGGCTCGAGTTCTACGACACGGATGAGATGAAAATGATTTTGTCCAGGTCAGCGCAGTTGCTTGGGCTGGATATAGAAGATGCCGCACTCGCAGAGATTGCAGAGCGTTGCAGAAAAACTCCGCGAATTGGAAACAGGCTTTTAAAAAGAGTACGGGACGTTGCGCAGGTGGGTGGGCATCGTCTTATTACGGTTGATGTAGTTCGCCAAACACTCGCACTTTTAAATATTGATCATAGGGGACTGGATGCATCGGATCGATTAGTGCTTGGGACCATTATAAATACATTTGGAGGCGGTCCAGTGGGCTTACAGACCCTTGCAATGATATGTTCCGAAGAGGAGCAAACAATTGAGGATGTTATTGAACCCTTCTTAATTCAGTGCGGATTTCTTTCGCGAACGCCTCGCGGAAGAGAAGTAACAAATGCTGGGTATGAGCACATGGGCAAATAGTATTACGGCATCCAGGATTATATTTTTTGCTCTATATATAGAAGAACTCCTAGCACTCCGTCCACATACTGCTATCCTCTTTTTTATTTTTGCATGGGGACTCGATGCGATTGATGGGCCTGTGGCTCGTTATATGGGGGAAGAAAGTACCTTGGGTTCTCAACTTGATAAAACAATCGATCGTATTGTGCTTGTTGGCTCAGTAGTTATTCTTTTGCGGTACGAATATATTCCTGCATTTGGGCTATTTCTTGTAGTAAAAGATATTGGTCTTATAATGGCGCTTACGGCTCGCAAGAGCGGCAGAGCTTTTATTTCTTCGGGGTGGCAGGGCAAGCTTTTAAGTGTTATGCAAGGAATTGGTATACTATGGCTTTTTAGTGGATTACCTGGCGGTCAACTAGTTGTCGCTGTTGTAGGGCTGTGGGGTGGATTTGTAGCTGTAGACTATTTACGTCGGTTGTAACTATGTCTCCTTTTTTTATTATTGTCCTGCTTTTTTTGGGAATCCTAGAGATAGCTTCGGCACAGGGAATTACATATTCAAACGATATTCACATTTCTGAATTTCTTCCTCATCCTGCGGGAGGTGGAACTACAGGAGAGTTTATTGAGCTTCATAATACGTCGGGGGCGGTCCAAGACATATCTGGGTGGATATTGGATGATATCGAGACGGGTGGTAGTAATCCTTTTATAATACCATCCGAGACTATGCTTCCCGATGATGGGTATATAGCTTTTTACACAACTTCCCCCCATGTTTCATTAAATGATGCAGGAGATCATGTCAGACTTATACGGCCAGATGGTGTTGTGCAGGACGATGTTGTGTACACGGCAAGTAAAGAAGGATATTCATATAACCGGACGGATACTGGTACGTACGAAGAACACGTCACTCCAACCCCGAATGAGAAAAATAGTAGCAACCCTACCCCCGAACCAAGCCCTTCTATAAGCCCTAGTCCGTCTCCATCCCCTCCTGTGTATTCTAGTTTGGTTTATGTGAATGAATTTTTACCAAATCCCGAAGGAGACGACGCTGTAGGTGAATTTATAGAGCTTATTAATACTGGGAGCGAAATAATCGATATATCTGAATGGATAATTGATGACATTACAGACACTGGTAGTTCGCCGTTTAGTATTCCTGAAGAGACCAGTATATCTGGGAATGGATTCGTAACCTTCTATAGGCGCCAAACAAAATTATCTATGAACAACGATAGTGATCATGTGAGACTTGTTCGCCCAGATGGCGTAATTCAAAGCGATGTGTCATATATAAGCACAAAAGAGAAGCATTCATATAATAGAACTGATACAGGTATATACGAACAAAGTTCTACAATATCGCCGAATGCAACAAATATTTTTACCGCAGTAAGTAGTCCAGCGCCGAAGCCGTCAGATGACGACGAGGAAGATAAAAAAGAATCTGTTGCCTATGATTTTTCTGAAAAAATAATTATTAACGAACTTCTTCCAAATCCGATTGGAGAAGATGCAGAAGCTGAATTTATCGAGATAAAAAGCCAAGATACCAAGACTATTAATCTGTTTGGGTGGACACTAGATGATGAAGAAGGGGGAAGTAAACCATATCATTTTACAGAAAAAGACATACTTATTCCTGGAAAAATTCTTGTATTATTTCGATCGAAAACAAAGCTAGCGTTAAACAATGATACGGACAGTGTTCGTTTACTAGATCCAAATAGAAAAATTATTTCATCGATACAATATAAGCAAAAATTTAGTGAAGGGCAGTCATACAGTAGTACTCCTGAAAAAACGTTTGTATGGAGTGATACACCAACGCCTGGCAAAGAGAACACCATTTATATTCAAGAAAAGATTAGCCCAACACCAAAACAAAAGGCAGTAAAAAAAGCTGCGACACCTAAAAAAACATCTATCCCTGTACAACAAAACCCTCCACGTGTTCTAGCGGCAATAACGAGCCCCAGTATGTTACCTTGGCCAGAAGCCAGCCATAAAGAAGGGGTTGTTACTCGTAGTGTGATTGATACTCGTCCCTTTCGAGCTAAACAGGGGATATTTGTAGCGTTTGGGGTGACTGTTGCTGGTATGCAATTAGTAAGCGGTATTTCACATAAGGAAAGAATCTGGCAGAAGTAAGCTGACCAGTGTACGCTATGCAACATGAAACGAGTTGTTGTGTTAGGTGGTGGAAACGGGACTTCTCGACTTTTGTCTGCTCTTCTTCCTTTACTTTCCGATAAAAGTATTAGCTCACTCCATGCATTGGTTCATATGGCCGATGATGGAGGTTCTACTGGTCGCTTGAGAGAACAATACGACGTAGGAGCAATGGGAGACCTCACGAAGTGTCTTCTTGCCTTGAGTAGCCTCAGAGGAGACATTCGTGGAGATGAATTTTTGCGAGCACTAGAGTATCGGTTTGAAAATGGAGATTTTGCTGGTCATACGTTGCGTAATACGCTGCTTGCTGCCCTTGAGCTAACGAGCAACCTCGATGCTGCTATTGCTACGCTTGCCCGTGTGTTGCAGGTTCCTAAGCACGCAGGAGTGATTCCAACTACGCTGAAGCCACTTACTCAACAAGTAGCTTTACACAAAAATGGTACCGAGACACTTCTCGGAAGTGGACAACATTTTATTTCTTGGAATGTGAATGTTCAACAAGATCCGGCGTGGAAACCAGAAGATATCCGTGTACGTTTTCAAGAAGAAGACGCAGCACTTAATCCAAGGGCAAAAAAAGCATTGGATCAAGCAACACATATTATTATTGCGCCGGGCCATACATATGGATCTATTCTTCCCACGCTCGCATCATTGTCTTTAGGAAATACAAACGCACTGAAAGATAGTAAGGCTCATATTATTGTCGTAATGACTCTTCTTACAACACCATTACACACGGTTGGATGGTCAGGTGAGGATTTTATACGTGTATATGAGTCGTATCTAAAGCGACCAGTCGACACTGTTATTGCAAATACTGGACGTGTAGATATTGGTCTTACGCCAGGGCAGACATGGGTTGATTTTTCAGCAACGGATCACTCCTACATAGTAGAACGCGTGAATGTTGCTAAAAAAATAACAACGCCGCAACTTGCGCAAGATACAGTTCCTCGTCCTGTGCTTGTGCACGACGACAGCGCAATGAATAAAATATTTCGGTATACTATTTAGTGTATGGTATTTGACCCAGTACGTTCCGAAGCAGACCAGCACAAAGAGCTTGGCGCTCGGCTTTCCACATTTTCCCAAGGCCAAGAAGAGCGCCTTGCGGAGCATCGTGCCCAGCAGCTTGGACTTCCCTATATTAATTTAGTTATATTTCCTATTGACTCGGATGTACTCGAGCGTATACCGAAGCAAGATGCTATTGCCGCAAAGGCGGTACTTTTTTACAAGCAAGGTGGGGATGTTCGTGTTGGGGCGGTTGACCCACATTCCGCGGAAGTACAGAAGCTTGCAAAGCACATTGAAGATCGCATTGGGTACGCACCTCACCTGTATGTAGTATCAACACGTAGTATTACTACTGCTATTGCCAGGTATCGAAGAGAGGCGAATGAAGATATTGCTCCACAGGGGGAACTGAAAATTAACCAAGAGGCTGCCGACGCATTTTCTACAGAGCTGAAGAATTTGGAAGAACTAGGGCTTCGAATTACTACCATGCCACCGACAGAAATATTAAGTGCCATTGTTATTAGCGCTGTTCGGCTGCGCGCATCAGATATTCACATTGAACCAAAAGAAAAACAAGCACGACTTCGGTTTCGTATTGACGGCGTACTCCAGGATTTAACATCGTTTGATAGGGAGGGATGGGCGCTTATCCTCTCTCGAGTAAAGGTGATGGCGAAATTAAAATTAAATGTTCGCGATGTTCCGCAAGACGGGAGTTTTGTACTTCGTATTGGAGATGAGACATTCGATATGCGTCTTTCTACTCTGCCAGGAGGAAGCGGAGAGAATATCGTTATTCGTCTCCTTGATAGAAAGTCTGAAGCAGTAGAAATTGCTGCGCTTGGCATGAAGAAGCGTGATTCTGATATTACAAAAGAAGAATTGAAGAAAGTGAATGGAATGATTTTAATTACTGGCCCAACCGGCTCTGGAAAAACGACAACACTGGCATCTTTTTTACGGGAGGTTAATAACGCAGAGCTAAAAATTATTACACTGGAAGATCCTATTGAGTATCGTATTTCCGGAGTTGAGCAAACACAGGTAGATGCGGACGCAGGCTATACGTTTGCAATAGGCCTTCGATCTATTTTACGACAAGATCCTGACATGATTATGGTTGGTGAAATGAGAGATGTGGAAACTGCAGAAACGGCAGTTCACGCAGCGCTTACTGGGCATTTAGTATTTTCCACATTGCACACTAACGATGCTGCGGGTGCGGTACCTCGACTTATCGACATGGGAATTCGTCCCTATGTGCTCGCTCCCGCGTTAAACTTAGTTATTGCGCAGCGGTTGGTTCGGGTAGTTTGTACGTCGTGTGCACAAGAATATAAACCAGATGCAGCCACCCTTTCACGTGTTCAGACTGCAATGAGCGGTGTACGAGAAGATGTTTTTAACCCAGCTATACTCTCTGACCCTGCTCTTACCTTTATGCGTGCAGTGGGGTGTAATGCGTGTGGAAATACGGGTTTTCATGGACGATTAGGAGTATTTGAAATATTTGCTGTTCGGGACGAAATGAAAAACCTTGTACTTCAAGGTGCAAGTAGCAAAGAAATTCAAGCGTTGGCATTGCAAGATGGTATGACAACTATCGCACAAGATGCGTATTTAAAGGTGATTGATAAAAAGACAACAATTGAAGAAGTGGAACGAGTGTCTCAAGAATAACTTCTAACCTTGAAATACGGGAATGATGCCCTGCATCTTTATAATAGATCGTTTTTCCGCCTCTTCTAGAGATGGTGCATCAATTGAAACTACAAGAAGCTTATTTTCTTTGCGTGCGCCAAGTTGTTCTTGAATTTCTTTTGTTCTTTTTCCTAGTCCTTTACCAAGTGATACATAGAGTGTGTATTGTTTTGCGCCATCTTCATACAATATACACGCAGCGTTGTATCCCGAAATATTATTCGTAAGTTCTGCCATAACAAGAGGAATATGCTGGTAGGATGACCCGCTTTCTACGAAATCGAGTTCGCGTAAAATACTCCAGAATAACCGCCCATGTTCATCGTGGCGAAGCCTTGCATATGTTCTGCCAGCAAGTTTTAGTAATGAAAGTGGCTTTGTTTTGATAAGTTGTTGAATAACTATCTCTGTATGTGCTTGGTGTTGCATTAAATCTGCAGCCACTTGGAACGCATGGGGTGTGGTGGAGGGTTTTTGGAACGACTGCGTGGCTCCTACGATGCCCGCATAGAGTGCAGTTGCGATATCCGCGTCTATATTCTGCTCTGTAATAGTAAGCGTTAATTCATATGTAATTTCTGCAATGGAGGATGCCGTAATATCTACAATATTGATAGTCCCGAAGTGTTCGTTCGCTGCGCGGTGGTCAATATTTATAACAGGTGTGTTGTAAAAAAAGTCAGCATGGTTGGTAAATAGTGAGCCCAAGTCTACAAGATCGGATGCTCCAAATATAACAATTACATCGTATGGCATTTGGCGAACGTGCGTTTCAATCAAATCGGCAGTGGCTTCCACTCCTTCTTCTAGTACAAGCTGGATACGCATACCGCCCTTGAGTTGCTCTTGTTTAATTTCTACAAGTTTTGTGACGTTCGCAATATCTATTATTATTCCTGGCTTTAACTGAGGGTTCATAAGAACTTGCGAAGACCCGGGTAAGAACTGCAGCTCAAGCGGTACATGGGATGGGCTTACACTGTGGACTTCCTGTTTGCCTGTTTTTATCAGCGCGAGCGACAGCGCCATCATGGAAGAAAATGCATCAACAGAGGGTTTTTCTGGTACGAGAAGCAGCACGCTGTTTGATTTATTCAGTACGGTTAACGCTTGTTGTATTTCAGGTAGGCTCATAGGAAATCATATCATCGTATATTGCTTTAGAGATAAATGAAACAGTGAATATGTGGAGAACTAGTTTATTTTTGTGGGAACTGTTGTAGTATGGGCCATATGATAGAACAACTGACAAGTCTAGATGAGCTTTCTGCACTTGCAATGCGCATTGCAAGGGAGTTGCGTGCAGGGGATGTTTTGTTACTTCAAGGAGAACTGGGGGCAGGAAAAACCACGTTTACTCAGTTCTTGGGCAAAGAGCTTGGTGTTCAGGACAATATTACATCGCCGACATTTACTTTAATTGGCGAATATCCCACTTTCAATAATCCGACGATTTCAACGTTTATTCATATCGATCTGTACCGTACAGGCCAACAAACAGCACTGAACAACAATTATATTCAAGAAGTTTTAGAAAGCGCCAAAGAACAGAAAGCGATTGTCGTAATTGAATGGGGAGAATTATTAAATAGTGAAATAACCAACCGCACGTGGCGTATTGCGTTTAAGCAAGGTGCTAAGGAGAACGATCGGGTGGTGACGATTTCGAAATCGTTCCCCTCTCCCCATATGGGGGAGAGGGACTAGCCCGCAGGCAGGGGTGAGGGCTGTCGTCGTATTGTGGGTTGCCCTCATCCGCCATTCGACTCGCTTCGCTCGCTCTTGGCACCTTCTCCCCAATTGGGGAGAAGGGAGCGTCTTACACGACAATTGACAAAATTCGTGTAAAGAACAGTATTGTTTCTATCGGTGTTCTTTCCAATAGAGAAGGAGAAGGGCCATGCAATTACCTGTGCTAGGATTACAGTTTTGGATGGAAATTGAAATTGGTGGAAGTGCTAAGGAAGCATTAATTGCCTCGAGTCAAGGCGTGCTGTTTATCGGAAGCATCGCAAAAGATGTAATTATGCAGGATTCTTGCATAGTTCTTTCGGAAAAACGGAACCTGAAACTTGCTCGTTGCAAAGTTCGTGATCTTAGTCTCTCTGGGAGTCCAACGTTAGAGCAGATTCAGGATCGTCTTCGGGATATAGGTTATAGCTCTTGTGATCCTGAAGTGCCATTGCGTGTACATCTTCGGATGAATACACAAAAGAACAAGGGAACATTCTGGTACATTATGAAGCCAATTGCTGATAGTAAAGGGGAACTACGGATTTTCAGGGAAAACCTGAGTCACGATGGTTGTACTTGGTGTCTCCATGCGTTGCCTATTAATCTTCTGGGCCAAGATCCTCCCGATCGTCGTTTTGAGCGTGATGATGAGATTGTATTTGGAGTTCCAAATGCATGAGTTTTTCAAGCCCAGTCGTTCGCCTTTGAACGACTAGGGCTTCTTTTTTTTATGGCGTACACTTTATACATATGGCAAAGAAGCAGAAACTTGCGATTATAGACGCACATGCGCTCATTCACCGTGCGTACCATGCCTTGCCGCCTATGAGTACCGAGGATGGGACGCCTACAAATGCCGTATATGGGTTTACGACCATGCTCTTAAAAATGATTGCTACCGTGAAGCCGACGCATGTCATTGCGGCATTTGATATGAAAGGGCCTACATTTCGGCACGTCGAGTATGCAGATTATAAGGCGCACCGGAAGCCTTTGGATGACAATCTTGTTGTTCAGTTTGATATTGTTCGTGAAGTTGTACGTGCGTTCGCTATTCCTATTTTTGAAAAGAAAGGATTCGAAGCGGATGACTTAATTGGAACCATTGTTCGCACACTCGAAGATCAAATACCAATTGTTGTAGTGACAGGAGATATGGATACACTCCAATTAGTTTCAGAAAAAACATCTGTTTTTACGCTGAAAAAAGGGATATCCGATACCATTTTATACACCCCGGAAATGGTGCGAGAAAAGTATGGATTTGATCCAAAATATATTCCTGACTACAAGGGATTAGCTGGGGATCCATCCGACAATATAAAGGGTGTTGCGGGCATTGGTGCTAAAACTGCAAAGGATCTGGTGGGCGCATATGGGTCGCTAGAGTCTATTTTTGAGCATGTTCATGAACTGAAACCTAGAGCTCAAAAGCTTATTAGTGGCCATGAAGAAGATGCATTTTTTAGTCGTAAATTAGCAACGATAGATCAGGGGGTAGATGCAACGATTGTGCTAGAAGATGCGCTCTTTGTAGCGTATGAAGAAAAGAAAGTTCGAGAGGTATTTCAGAAGCTCGGGTTCCGTAGTTTGATAAGTCGATTGCCAAAAAGTCAAGATGGATTTCAACCCACACTCCACATGGAAGTAGGAGAAAAAGAGACTCTTCCTGATGGATATTTTTTGGCTACATCAAGAGAAGAACAACTTGAACTTCAAGTGAAATTACGCAGTGCAACTATTATTGCATTTGACACGGAAACAGATGGTCTAGGTGGTAGAGTAAGCCCGCTAATTGGCATGAGCTTTGCTATCCACCAAGGCGACAAAATAGTCGCATGGTATGTTCCGAGCGACGCAGCGTCTGTATTGCTTTGGAAAGACTTTTTTGAAGATAACGCAATAAAAAAGACAGGGCATAATATTAAATACGATATGGAAGTTTTGGCGCAGTCTGGTATAGCTCTTCACGGTATTGCATTTGATAGCATGCTCGCAAGTTACTTATTGAAACCAGGTACCCGAAGTTATTCTATGGATGATCTTGCTGGGGTGTATCTTGATTACACGCCCATTCCAATTACGGACTTAATAGGCTCCGGCAAAGATCAGAAAAGCATGAAAGAAGTTCCGCTTTTTGAGCTTGCGAGGTATGCGTGTGAAGATGCCGATGTGACGCTACGGTTGTATGATCTTTTTCTTAAACAACTTACAGAAGAAAAACTATTAGATGTGTTGCAAACAATTGAACTGCCGCTGCTTGATGTGTTGGTTCATATGGAAATGACGGGGGTTCAAATAGACTCTCGCGTGTTAACTACGTTGAGTCATAAAGTTGTTCAAAGAATTTCTGAATTGGAGAAAGTAATTTGGGAACAGGCAGGCGAAACCTTCAATATCAATTCTCCGAAGCAATTGCAAGTTATATTGTTTGAGCGCCTCAATCTTTCAACTGTTGGAATAAAGAAAACTCAAACGGGCTATTCTACTGCAGCCCGCGAGCTCGATCTACTCAGTGGTGCTCACCCTATTATTGATCTTCTCTTAGAATATCGTGAATTAGCGAAGTTGAAGAGTACGTACATTGATACGCTCCCAGAGCTTATTGACTCAAGTACCAAGCGAATATACGCAACATTCAACCAAACCATTGCAGCAACGGGCCGACTTTCTTCTACGGATCCTAATTTACAAAATATTCCAGTGCGTACAGCACTCGGGCAAGAAATTCGCGAAGCATTTGTTGCAAAAGACGGTTTTGTGCTTGTGCAAGCGGATTATTCGCAGCTAGAACTTCGGATTGCGGCCCATATGGCGCGAGATTCAAAAATGCTTGCAGCGTTTGCATCTGGACAGGATATTCACCGAGCCACGGCTGCATCTGTGTTTGGTGTTTCTTTGGATGGCGTAACAGATGATATGCGCAGGCAAGCCAAGACACTCAATTTTGGAGTGTTATATGGAATGGGCCCCCAAAGCTTTGCGCGCTCTGCGCAGGTAAGCGTGGAAGAGGCTCGTTCATTTATCGATAGATACAAGAGAGAATACAGTGGCATTGAAGCGTTTATAGAGCACACGATTTCCCAGGCAAAAGAATCCGGATATGTGGAGACTCTTTTTGGGCGCAAGCGATATGTTCCGGAGTTGCATTCCAATAATGCGGCTATTCGTTCATCTGCAGAGCGCATGGCGTTTAATTTTCCAATCCAGGGTACTGAGGCGGATATCCTGAAAAAAGCGATGGTACGCTTGTATACAGAGATGCAAGCAACATATCCAAGCAGTGCGATTATTTTAACCGTACACGATGAATTGGTGTGCGAAGTACCAAAAGAACACGCTCAAGAATTTGCGGCTCGTATGAAAAAGATTATGGAAAGTATTATGCAACTTGATGCGAAGCTTATTGTTGATATTGGGATTGGTCCGAACTGGAACGATATTCATAGCTTGTCGTAAAGGGCGTATACTACATTGCATGAACAAAGAGCGTCTTATTTTCCATTCACCAGAACTAGCTTCCGACTTTACACGTACTGTTGAAAATCGTATTGAACAAGAACGGAAGATGGGAGTATCAAATAATCGTGAAATTGTGTCGCAAGAGTTGGCGAAAAAATTTGAGGCAGAAGGGCATGGAGTTTCTTTGCTTGCTACTCCTTGGGAGCATAGCGATAGTGAACATGTGGAAGCTCAAGCATTGGTGGATGTTGCGTTTCATTCTTCCCTAACAGCGGCTATTGCTCAGGCAGAAAAAAGCCCATCCTTTCCTCGTAATATGGACTTATTTCATGATGTGCTCACGGGTCAAATGTATGATGCAATTGTTGGTGCCCGTATCAACACCCAACATATACCATATTGGATTATTGTTATGATCGCAGTATTTTTTGCTCTTCTGCTTGGAGTAATTCTTGTATTCTCCTTTTCCATATGATTTCTTTTTTGGAGGGAGCTATAGTATTTTTGTTGCTTGGCGCAATGGGAACTTTTGTAATTATTATTGCTTCTACTCTCAAGCAAAGAGCTCATTTTGCTCGTTCGCTTGATATTCAAATGTTACAGGTCCTTCTTCCTAAAGATATGGAACTAGAAGAACGGGAAGAGGGCATAGGAGAATCAATAAAAGAAAGGATTGCAGTTGCAGAACAATTTCTCTCAACTCTTTCTGTGCTACACAACTCATCGTTTGAGCGGTTTTTATACGGTTCTCCTGTGATTGTTTTTGAAATGCTTGCACTGCCTCATGGAGGAATTGTTTTTTACGCAGGCACAGAAAGAAAATATATCGACCACTTGGAAAAACAAATATATGCACATTATCCGGAAGCGGAAGTGATTCTGGCTCCCGATTACACCATGTTTCATCAGTATGACACGGTCAACGTTGCGTCGCTAGAACTGCGTCGTAAGAACTATTTACCCCTTGCTACGTATAAGGAATTAGAAACAGACCCTATGCAGGCACTTACTGGTGCACTTGCAAAAATTCAGAATACTGACGCCGCCGTAATTCAGTATGTATTTCAAGCAGCATCTCGAAAAGAGCAGCGCCGTGCTGCACTGGCAGCAGCTCGCACGATACGAGGAAAACAGGCGGATGTTTCTTCCGCTTCTTTTTCCCTCTCCTCACTTCGATCTGCCCTTGTAGTATCTAAGTCGGATCGCGATAGAAAAGAACAGAAGGCGAGCCAGCTTACTTCTCGAATGCAGCAGCGGGTTGATCTGGTAGAAGAAAAAATGGCACAGCAACAGTTTTCAGTAAATATTCGAGTTGGAGTTGCGGTACGTAATGCTGAAGATTCTGCGAGGGTATTTCAGGCGATTGTTGGGGCATTTGCTCAATATGACTTACCAGATTTAAATCAGCTTCGCGTGCGTATTCCTAAGAATAAAAAACAGTTTATTGAGCAGCTTATATTTCGTGTTCCAAACAAAAAACGGGCGTCGATACTCGGAACAAATGAAATTGCGTCACTGTACCATTTTCCGTTGCCAACTACTGCAACTCCAAATATTGCATGGCGGGGTGCGAAGGCTGCACCTGCTCCAGGTGGCCTGCCGACAAGCGGCGTATTGCTTGGTAATAATATTTATAGAGGGGTAGAAACACCTATATACGTAGATGATGCAGATCGCCGTCGACACCTTTACCTTATTGGCCAAACAGGAACAGGGAAAACGACTATGTTTTTAAATATGATTGTTCAAGATATACAAGCAGGGAAAGGCGTCGGTGTGGTTGACCCTCATGGAGACTTAATAGAAGAAATACTGCAGCATATTCCAGAAGAGCGAACGGGCGACGTTGTGTTGTTTGATCCAAGAGATAAAGACATGCCGCTCGGCTTTAATATTCTTGAAGCGAGAGATGAAAATCAAAAAGATCTCATTGTGAATGAGGTGGTTCAGATTTTGCAGAAGTTGGCCGCTCGGCTTAATCCGGAATCTATTGGGCCAATGTTTGAGCACTATCTGCGCAACGCTCTTCTTGCCCTTGCGAACGATGCAAGTGCAACATTGCTTGATGTGCCCCGGATGTTTGTAGATGAGAAGTTTCGTGCCGCAATTCTTGCAAACATTACAAACCCAACCGTACTGCAGTTTTGGCAACAAGAATTCGCTCAATCCCAGCGCGGGCAGATGTCTGCAGATATGTTAAGTTATGTGATTAGTAAGCTTGGTCGCTTTATCAGCAACGAGACTGTTCGTAATATTATTGGACAATCCCATTCTTCGTTCGATGTTCGGGAAATTATGGATACTCAAAAAATATTGCTTTGCAATCTTTCAAAAGGACAGCTGGGGGATATTAATTCAGATTTACTCGGATTTGTCTTGGTTTCTAAAATTCAAATTGCCGCGCTAGGGAGATCTAACATGCCAGAGGCGGATAGAAAAGATTTTTATCTTTACCTTGATGAGTTTCAAAACTTCACGACAGATAGCATAGCGGTTATTCTATCAGAAGCACGCAAGTATAAATTGAATCTTAATCTTACTCATCAGTTTATTAAGCAACTGGAAGAGCCTATTCGGGATGCAGTATTTGGAAATGTGGGGACACTTCTTTCGTACCGCATAGGCGTAGAGGATAGTGAGTTTATGGAGAAACAGTTTTCACCCGTGTTTACGCAATACGATTTAGTGAATCTTCGGAAATTTACTGCGGTTGCAAGGTTGCTTGTAGGCGGCACGCCCGAGCGAGCATGTAGTATTGCAAGTTCTCCCGCTCCTCTGCATGGAAATCCAGAAATTGCGTCGCAGGTACGGGAATCATCTCGCACGTTGTATGGGCGGTCTCGAAGCGTTGTTGAAAAGGATATACTAGGAAGGTTTGAAATTATTACACCAAAAAAGAAAGAAGATGCTTCTTCTGCAGAATACCTTTCAGAATCCCTTTTTGATATTGGGTAGAAGTATGCGGTATTATGAAAGAATTATTTCATTACTATTATCCTTATGTTTGATCGTATAAAGTCTTTTGCGCTTGCTCACACTGCCTGGACGGTAACAGGGGTCTTTTTGTTTTTGCTTGCCATCCTACTTGGGGTGTACATGTATCTTGC
>DATDYZ010000067.1:0-4083 GCA_035288905.1 Candidatus Anderseniibacteriota bacterium
AAACACGCCCCTCACCCTAGCCCTCTCCCAGAACAGGAGAGGGGAACGCACGTGCGCGTACGGATTGCACCCAGCCCTACGGGCAATTTACATGTTGGGACTGCACGTACGGCAATTTTTAATGAACTGTTTGCACGGCACAATAACGGATCATTTATTATCCGCATTGAAGACACTGATAGCGCACGGTCAAAATCGGAATACGAAACAAGTATTTTAGAAGGCCTTACATGGCTTGGCATATCTTGGAGTGAAGGGCCAGATATTGGTGGGCAGTACGGGCCATATAGGCAGTCAGAACGTACGCCAGAATATGCAAAGGCACTTCAAACACTTTTAGATACTAAAAAAGCATACCGATGCACCTGCCCTGCAAAGGAAAAATCAACAGGGGATATTCCTGTGCATTCTTGTGCTTGCGACAAAGCAAATAACACAACAGGAGTTATTCGGCTAAAAGTAACACCAGAGCTTGTAGTATTTACAGACATTATTCGAGGAGAAATAAAAGTACATACTAATAGTTTTGGAGGAGATTTTGTTATAGCGCGCGATATACACGATCCGCTTTTTCATCTCGCAGTAGTTTGTGACGATGATGCAATGGCGATAACACACGTTATCCGTGGAGAAGACCATCTGCATAACACCATCAAACATATTTTAATTCAAAGAGCACTTGGATATTCCCAACCAATCTATGCACACTTGCCATTACTATTAGATGAACAGCGCAAAAAACTTTCCAAACGAAGTGGGGAAACGAATGTGCTTGCGTATCGCGATATGGGCTTCTTACCACAAACAATGGTTAACTATCTCGCACTCCTCGGCTGGAACAATGGAGACGATAGGGAATACTACACGCACGAAGAACTTGCAGAAGCATTTACATTAGAGCGAGTACAAAAAAGCGGTGCGATATTTTCCATGATCAAACTTTCCGCAATGAATAAAAAGTATTTAGCAGAATTATCTGACGATGAACTACTTGTATGGGGGCTACATCACTATGATCAAAAAAATATCACTGTTAGCGATACCACACGATTACTTGCCGCACTAAAAACAGAACTTGGCCGCTTTGCATCGTACGATGTTGGCGGTACTGATCTTTGTGAAGCCATGAATTGGCATGAAAAATCTTGGATGCCTGCCCTTAGCGCTCCAAGCCTTGTGTGGAAAAAAAGTACACCAGAAGCAACACGCAGTATTCTTACGGATCTTATTTCTCTCTTGCAAGAATTGCCTGAACGTGACTTTACAAAGGCTACATTAGAAGAATATGTGATGAGCTGGATAGATACAAATAATCACGGTAGGGGAGATACCCTGTGGCCGATGAGGTACGCGCTTACGGGGCGTGAACATTCGCCGGGACCGTTTGAAATAGCTGCTGTCATCGGAAAAGAAGATGCCTTACGAAGACTTACGCTTGCACATGGTATACTATAGAACATATGCATAAGCGGCAAAAAAAGTGGGTTCGAATTATATACATCATTCTTGTTATTGTTATCGGTTTTGGCATGGTCGGGTTATCGTTTTACTAGGAGAGTATGGCAAGTAGGGTATTTTATACAGGCCTTTGCGCAATAACATGCGCCTGCCTTACATTTGCACCATTTTCTCTCCGTGCAGACGTAGCAGATGAACTGCAGAAGAAATTAAACGCTCAAAAAGAAACACTAAAAGACATAGATGCCAAAATTGCAGAATTCAAGCAAAAAGTACAAGAAAAACGCGCCACTGCGCAAACACTTCAAGGTCAAATAGAAATTATTAACGATGGAATAGAAAACATCACTCTATCTATAAAAAAAACAGAAGCGCAAATCGATCAAACAGACGCAGAGGTTGAGAACGTACAATACGACATTGCGAAAAAAGAAGATTCTATCGACAAAGGAAAGATAGTTCTTGCGGATTATATTCGCCAAATGCAAACACTTGATATGCAATCATCTGTTGCAGTATTTTTGAAGTACTCAACACTATCTGATGCCATTACAGAATCAAGCACCGTAGAACAGCTGCAAGAACAAGCACATAACACCATAATAAAAATACAAAAAGAAAAGCAGGAGCTTCAAGAAAAGAAAGCTCAGCTCGACGACTTTAAACAATCACTCGATGCATTAAAAACAAGACAGCGCCAACAGCAACAGGCTCTCTTTGAACAAAACGCATCAAAACAACAAGTATTAAAACTCACCAACGCCCAAGAATCCCAGTACCAGGAACTCCTAGAGCAATCAAAAGCAGATGCAAAGGCAGCACAAGCAGCAATTTCTGATTTAGACAGCAAAATTCGTGAACAATTACGGGCACGAGGAGTAGGGAATTTAGGTACTGTTGGATCTTTTAGTTGGCCTATCGAACCTATATTTGGAATTTCATGCCCCTTCCATTGCGGAGGATACCCCTATGAATATCTCATAGGGCCTCACAGTGGCACCGACATGCCTACAAACGTCGGAACTCCCATCAAGGCTCCTGCAGACGGTTATGTGGGGCGTGCACACGATTCTGGAGGAAGAGGGTATAGTTATATTATGCTTATTCACGGCGAAGAATTTTCAACAGTATTCGGACACGTTTCAGGCTTTGCAGTTGAAGAAGGAAAATTTGTAAAAAGAGGAGATATTATCGGATATACCGGCGGTGCAGCGGGTTCGCGTGGTTCTGGACTTTCTACTGGTGCTCATCTTCATTTTGAAGTTCGAAAAAACAACATTGCAGTAAATGCAGAGCGTTATTTAGAAGCGAGATAATATACATCTATGGCTGATCCTGACAAAATATTCGAAGACTGGGCGGAGAAGCTTTTACCATTTTGGGGGCCATTTTACGCAATGTATTATATTATTCGATATTTATTTCATGAACTTGTAAAGAAGAGAAGTAAACGTTCTTAATTCGTTCGTATACAGGGAAGTGGATTGGGGAGAGGATGAAAGGCGGTGGACTATAGACGAGAGACAACTAGACTACGGACGACACGACGCAAGCACCGGGGGTGCCTTTTTCTAATATCGCTATAACGTCTGAAAATGTACCTTTTACGACATTACGTACGTTCCATGGTAGTTTTCCACAGATACGAACACAAAACGTACTCGTGTCAATTTATGGCTATACTGCCTATATTACAGCGTATTTATATATAATATACGCACTTCCCCTACGTAAATATCTCATAAATACGTCAGTGTTCCCCACTTCAGATCTAGGGGGAGGGCTCTCCCCCGCCCTACTTAGGCAATTTTTGGGTGCAAGCGCTTGGGGAACGGCCTGCTTGAACGGCTGCATCATACGAAGCGTACCAAACCTGGTTTTCCGCTTTAATACTCTTAGCACTGGCACAAGTATAATGATGAAATAACGAGCTATTCTTGCTACCTACATATAGACCCTTAGAATCGGCTACAGCAGAACTACTAGTTGCATCAGGTGGTTTAGTACCTTCTTTGAGCTCCTGGAGGCTTTCAGGAGTTCCGACGGATGACGGGCACGTTGTACAGACTCGGTCTTCAAATACAATCTGGCTTGATGCATAATACGGTGACATGACACGCCCAGCTTGCCAGCCAAGAAGGAATATAAGGATTGCGCCTATGCTAAAACCTATGGTTTTGTCGTGCTTGGCTATAAACATGTGCCATTTCGAGATCGCCATAGCTTCATAGTATCACTATGTATACTTTCTTTCTCGGTACGAATACAGCATTGTCTGGATTAGAAATTGCAGCCGTGCTGGGCAGGCACAACATCCCTTTTACTGTTATCAGCACGCAAAAGCACTACATCCGCATCAACACGGAAAGCACTATCCCGGCAAATCTCATAAAAACTCTTGGTGGGACTATTCGCATCTCACAAGACGTTGCTACTTGGAATACAATGCCAACTCCAGAAGAAATTCTGGATGCCGTGCAGCCACTAGCACCTAAATGGCAGATTGGGCTGGGTTACGTAGATATGTCGCTGAATATTAGGAAGCTGGGGATTGAGCTAAAAAAGGCTGCGCGCACACAAGAATCCAAGCTTGCCTTTATAGAGCCGCGCCGAAGCGCGCCCGCC
>DATDYZ010000068.1:0-4923 GCA_035288905.1 Candidatus Anderseniibacteriota bacterium
TGATGTATATATTGGAGGAGAACACGTTACAATTTCTGGAACAATCCATGGAAATCTTTTTGTAGCAGGGAATAGTATAACTGTCACAAACGGCGGAACTGTGATGGGGAATATCACAGCTCGAGGCAGCGCACCTGTTATAGAACCTGGCGCTACCGTAACTGGAAAGGTAAAAACAATTGGGCCAAATGAAACCGAAGGACGCTCTACAAGAGCGTTTGAGCTTGGAGCGTTTATCGCCTCGGTGGTATCAACAGCAGTTTTTGCCCTTGCACTTTTATTTGGAGCACCTGTGCTTGTTGCAAAAAATAAAGAAGCTTTTATGGGTACACCGTTAGTCTCGGGATTCATTGGCCTCCTCTGGCTTCTTGCGTGCATACCAGCAACTCTCCTGCTTTTCGCCTCAGGTATTGGAATATATTTGGGATTATTTATTATCTCAGTAACACTGCCACTGTCCTTCCTTGCATTTGGGATCTTGGTTTCAGTAACAGGAAGTGTTGTGTACCGCCTTGTTACTAAAAAAGAAGGAATTGCTTGGCAGAATACAATTATTGGCGCGGTGATAGTTGCCTTGTTAGCACTTCTTGGTTTTATTGGATTTATACTCGTGTCTGTCGCGCTTCTTGTTGCCTTGGGTGCACTTCTTACAACACTTTGGACTATAATTCAGGGGAAATAACATATGGAAAACAAAGCATCCAATATTTCGCTTATTGTGGGGCTCGCAATACCAGTTGTTATGGTGCTTGCTATAGCTGCGGCCGTATTACTACCTGGCAGGAACATTAACCCAACTACAGACTTCATATATGCAACAGGCTCCTACCCAAGCTACACAACAAGAAATGGGGATACGGTAACCCAACATGATCTGACAGTAAAAAATGGGGTACTTACTGATACTGAGCAAAGCTACCGCGCGGCAAACAACTATCCACCATATCCATACGAAAAAGAATCACTTCCTCATATATATCTTCATAACACCCAAGAAAATACCAATAGAGAACTTACCCTAGAGCAAGCAAAAAAATTCAAACTTTCTTCTGAAACAACGTCTCCTGACGGTTTTACTGTTTCTTTTGGACGAAGATCATACGGCGTATTCCCATTTTTCTTTGACGGTGGGCCAGACAATAGCGAACATGCATATCTCTCAAACCAAACAGCAAGCAAAGAAATCAGCCTTGCATCCGATGCATCAAAAAACATGTACGCATTCCAACTCGTTGGTTGGGTTCTTGAAGATAAATAAGTATGGAAAAGAATGACCTTTTAACGGCTATCACACACGCTTCCGCAGCTCGAAGCATTTCACAGCAAGAAGTAGTATCTGCGTTTCAGAAAGGGCAGGGGGAAATAGCTCAGCCAGCTCGAAGCAAGCTCAATATCATCAACATCCTGTACGCGCTCGGTGGCCTTATTGTAGTCATTGGCATCATCCTCTTTTTTGAGCAACGATGGGAAACGCTTTCCTCATCAGCACGTATTCTTATAACTCTTGGCTCTGGAATTGCAGCATACTTCGCTGGCATATTTCTCATGCGAGTAAAAGATTTTATTGGAGTTGCTACCAGCCTTTTCCTTATATTTGCACTTGTTTCACCGTTTGGAATTTATATCACCCTCGATACAATGCACTATAGTTCGCCGATACTAGGATATGAAAATATTATCTTCTCAATCATGTTTTTGTGGGTGCTCGCATCATTTTTCCTCCTAAAAATAAATATCTTTCGAGTATTTTCTGTGATTTTTGGAAGCCTGTTCTTCTTTAGTGCAACAGGAGCACTTTTGGAACGAAATCCTGCCATAGCAATAGACAAGGCATTTGAATACCGATTTTTGTTCTTAGGTATAAGCTACTTGGCTTTAGCATACGCTTGGAAGAAGATTGCGCCCATTCTTACCTCTTGGATGTACGCAATTGGAACCATGATGTTCTTAAGCGCTGCTCTTGCTCTTGGCGGATACGCACCTTCTGCAAATAAAGCATGGGAAATTCTGTATATTGGGTTAAACTTCGGCATCTTATTTTTGAGCGTTACACTCAAGAGCCGCGCAATGCTTGTATTAGGGAGCCTGTACCTTATGGGTTACATTATGAAAATTACTGCGGAATACTTTAGTGACAGCCTTGGTTGGCCGATCTCACTGATACTATCTGGATTTGTGTTAATCGCAGTGGGGTACGCAACGCTCAAGATGAATCAACGGTATCTCAAGAAAGAATCAGCGAGCCTTGTCGAATAACAATAAATTTCCCGTCTTTGTACTCTGCTACAGTGCTAATACTTCCTGGCTCTAAATTACCACCGTCTAGAATGCACCCCAAAGATAAATCGTACGTTGTACCTACTTTACCAGGAAAAGCAGCTTCAATTTCATCTGGGTTATAAATCGCTGGTTCACCTGAAATATTTGCACTGGTCGCAGTAAGCGGGAGATTTGCTGCATCGGCAAGTTGTTGCATTATAGGGTGATCGATAACACGAAGGCCGATCAGACCGTCTTGCGCAAGATGTTCAAGAGACTTTTTCGAATGAACCAAGAGAGTGAGTGCTGTGTTTTTATATTTTTCCAGAATTTCTCGTTCTTTATCTGAAAGATCCAGGTATTCATCCCGTAGAGATTCTTTCATAAAAACGCTGAATGCCTTTTCTTGCGGACGTTTTTTCATATTCCGTAAACGTTGTAAACCATGCCCGAAGAGCGCATTTACGGCCAAACCATACGAAGTACCAGTGGGGAAGGCGACAATTCTACCTTCCATAATAATCTTTACCGCATACGATATATCTGTTGTTTTAGTAGCATACATAACTTCTTTTATTGTACACTACCTCCTATATGCACAAAGCGACTCTTCTGTTTGCAGGTGTAAGTATTTTCTTGGCATTTGGCATCGGTATGGTTGTATCAAAAATTACGCAGGACTCGCATATTACCATCCCGTTATCAGGCGGCTCAAGTATTGTTCTCGGTTTGCCAGAGCATGAACAAGAAGATAACGCCGTACTCGCGCACCCAAAAAGCACAATCCTGTTTAATACCGATACAAACACGATTCTGTTCCAACAAAACGCATTTGAACGCAGGCCACTTGCAAGTATTACAAAGCTCATGACAGCAATGGTAGCCCTCGACCATGGCATTCCGTGGGACAAAGAAGCAAACATTCTTCCACAGGAATATGGAGTGGGTGGAGAACTCCTGTTGCATCCAGGAGAAACAGTTTCACTAAAAGATTTATTTACCGCGTCGCTGTTAGGCTCTGCAAATAACGCAACACTCGCCTATGTGCGCCAGCTAGGAGTTTCGGAAGAAGAATTTATACAAGAAATGAATCGAAAAGCTATAGCACTCAATTTAGAACAAACAGAATTTTTTGATGTAACAGGACTAAACTCGAAGAATGTTTCTACTGCATACGAAGTTGCAATTCTCGCACACCAAGCGTTTACAAAGTATCCAGACATATCACAAGTAACTTCTCAAAAAAAATATACATTTACTGTTCGCGGCACACAGAGAGAACATACCATTCGTAATACAAATAAACTCATTGCAGATGGCAATATGGAAGCAACGGGAAGTAAAACAGGGTTTCTGTATGAAGCCGGGTACTGCTTGGTAACACAAGGCGCGGGAGTACACAAAGACCGCATTGCGGTTGTCATGAACGATATCAGCGAAGATGCACAATTTGCAGAAATAGAGCGCCTCTTGAAGATGCAGGTGAAATAGCACATACTTTTGTTATGGAATATAAACCAAATATCTACCCTATTATGTATTGGGCGCTGGTGTATG
Source organism: Candidatus Anderseniibacteriota bacterium (assembly GCA_035288905.1). Lineage (GTDB taxonomy): Bacteria > Patescibacteriota > Andersenbacteria > UBA10190 > UBA10190 > HO2-45-11b. The sequence goes on from DATDYZ010000068.1 coordinate 3,817, forward strand.
GAATTATTGCAGCTTCTGTACTTCTGTTAATTAAAATTCTCGCGGACTTTATTAATATAATCTGGTTTTTTGTATTTCTTGCCGGCCTTATTTGGGGTGGGTTTCGAAAGTACAAGCAAGACAAAGCCGCATGGATGCAGGGCAGTGGCATAAAAAGTACGAGTAAATCAGCAAAAGAAGAATTTAAAGAAGCCGCACGAGACATAGCCCAGGCAGGTAAGGAAATGATAGCAAAGCAGGTACAAGAAAACGCACAAGCTGCACAGGAGAGTAGCGCTGCCGGCGAAATTCCTGTTCAAGAAAATACAGCGCCACTGCAAGAAGACATACTGAGCGAAGAGCCAGAAGCTGAGAGTGAAGAAGAACCAAAAACTCCACAATCACCACTCCAACCATTGGTATAGTCAAAAACAAACCCTTCGGGTTTGAATATGCCTATTTTAAGGTGTTAGATTCCTCAATTTTACCAAACACGCTCTTTTGTATCTCAGTTAAGCCAGAAAAAGTGCAGGAGGGTCAGGATTTGCGCCCTATTGACAGAAAAAATCAATGATGCTATTTTTCTGGGTCAGGCAATGCTTGTTTGCGCATGCTTGATGTGTTTTTTGACAATTTGAAAACTGTTTTAGAGAAGGAGAGGCATCTATGGCCGTCGATCCGAACATGAAGACTCCGTTGTTGCAACATCATTACTTGTGGACTACATCCAAAAAGGGTGGCAATTCCACGGTTATCATCGGCCCTGATCCTTTAGAGCTGACAGATGACGACAGAATTATTGCTCCAGACCCAGACAGCCCAGGTCAGGTAACCTTCGTCGATGGTGACTCAAGCCTTCGAGAGCATATTTATCCGTTTGTGATCATCCAACCGGGCGAATACGCTGTGATTCACAACCCCGCTTCCAATGCAACTTTTCCAGACTACCCAAATGGTTCTTGGCGCTCCAAGCGTCAGGATGTACCGAGTCTGAACATGGGCAAAAAGCGTGTTGTCATTCAAGGAAGTTTTCCACTTTGGCCCGGACAATGGGTTGAAGTTCGAAAAGTACCGACCATTCAGTCTGATCAATTTCTGCTCGTTGCAGTTGAGGATCCTGCTGCAATT
>DATDYZ010000069.1:0-4303 GCA_035288905.1 Candidatus Anderseniibacteriota bacterium
GGATTATTTGGGGCAAATATACTCTTATCACTTGCAAACACGGACTTTGTAATATCAATCATCGTATATAACTTTTTTGGGTCTATGAGATACTCAGAGTCTTGCAGATATTTTGTAAGCTCTTCTTTGTTTAGGTTAAAAAATATTTGCCCATGCCGCGCATTACGAATCGGCAATACACAATCAAACTGGTCTATTCCAAGCCGCACAGCTTCTACAATATCTTCCGGTTTTCCATACCCCATTAAATACCGAGGTGCATCTTCTGGTATCTGTGCAGTTGTAATACGAACTATTTTTTTAATTTCTTTTTCGCCCTTTTCTTGCAACTCTCCGCCAATGCTGTATCCAAAAAATCCGATTTCTCGTAACTCCTGTGCAGCCTTTTCGCGCAAATCCGGAAACACCCCGCCCTGAATAATGCCATATAATCCCTGCCTGCCGGCAGGCAGGCCTGCGGAACTTTTTATAAGTTCTTCTTTGCATCTTTTTGCCCACTGTGTAGACAACGCAATAGCTTTTTCTACTTCTTCTCTTCCAGCAGAAAATGGTGTGCACACATCTAAGGGCATCACAATGTCGGGCCCTAATTTTGCTTGTATTTGCATGGTAATTTCAGGAGTAAACCGGTGGCTACTTCCATCCAGTGGACTTTGAAATGTTACGCCATCTGTGTCTATTTTTACATGTTGCCCGAGGCTAAATACCTGATATCCGCCAGAATCGGTAGTAAGAGGCTTATCCCAATGCATAAACTTGTGTAATCCACCTGCGTTTGCAATCGTATCTTCCCCTGGGCGCATATGGAGATGATATGTATTTGCGAGCATAATATCTGCTCCTAGTTTTTCCATATCTTCACTCATTACTTGGCCGCGAATAGCACCTTGTGTTGCTACAAATTGAAAAAACGGCCCCGATATGTTTCCGTGTGGCGTCGTAAGCTCCGAGAGTCTCGCATTCCCTAATTTCTTTTGCACCCGGAAGCTAAACATAGATCATAGTCTATAACCTAACGCCTATAACCTACAACCTCATTTACTCCACGTCCCCGTTGTTGTTGTCTGCAGTTCTTGTTGTCGGGAGACTGGTTATACTCCCCTTCACTTGCTGATCAGTAAACGAATCTATACCCACAACGTCAATACTTTTTACAAATTGTACGATTTGCCCACGAACATTTGCGCCCGGAGTAATTGCAATTTGCATATGTAGTTCTTGTAATGGAACTGCCCTACCCACCAGCCCCTCCAAGAGCGGCATAGTCCAGACAAAAGTATTTGTTCGACTATTAAAATCTATGTCGCCTGCCGTCTTGTACATAGTGTCTGTATACGAAACGCCATCGGGTAACACAATTACAACTTTCGCTTGCTCAATATCGTTTAAAGAAGACCCCATTCGTATACGAAGGGTATATGTTGTTTGTTCGCCAACTTTAGGTGGCAATGGCCCCGTACTTGTGATACCCAACCTGCCGTCATCGTAAAATGCATCGCTCCCCAATAAGAACGAGGTAGTAACGGGTAAAAAGAAGCGGTCAGAAATAACTTGACGAATCTCTCCGGTAGGCTTCGGGAGGTCTGGACTATCCAACGTTGCAGTTGCAATGAGTTGTTGATTTTTCCCATTTGGCGCAAGTGGGAATTTATCGTACGGTAACATATTAAACGAATATGCTATTTGCCCACCCGTGCCCGGAAGAATCCTCGCAAGCGCAGGTACGGAAGAGGCCGTCCAGGTAATAGTATTGCTAATTGGGTCGTATGCTCCCGAGTTCAGCTTGATAGTAGAGGCGTCCAGACCCGTGCCTTCAAATTTCACTTTTACAATGGCGTCTGTTAATCCGCCCCCGCCGGTATTTTTGTACGCAATAACGCCATCTACTCTGTCTCCGGCAGATACCGTTAATTTTCCGCTCTCGTTCTTGTTAAACGTTTGAGCTACGGTAAGCTGCGAACTTATCAGGGAAATAACATGAGAAATTTCCCGAAGCGTGAATGTTTTCTTTTTTTGTTCTTGCAATACCGCAATATCTAATTGACGCTGATCGCCGGAATTGCCACTTACATACAACACAGAATATCGAACTACTTCATCCAGTGGCTGTATAACAGGGAGCCTCCAAAAAGAATCGATGACCGAAAAATCCGCACTAAAGCCAGTGTCTTCAATAGCCAGCTGCATACCAGGAGCTGGAGTCAGCTTTAATACTGCGCCTTCAATAGGAGCGCTGCTCAAATTACGAATGTGGATAATTGCAGCAATACGCTCACCAACAGCAGCGCTTTTACCAGCTTCTACAGACACCTCAAGAGGAATTGCTGCCAGAAGTGTTTTTGCAGTTTGCGATTGAACAATTTTTTCTTTCGGAAAGTTTTTCGGGCTTATAGCAACTTCTGCACGTGCTAATGCTGTTGCACCTTCTTCCCCGATTAACCTTCCGGTAACCGTAAACGAAACGCTCTTTTTCGAAAGAAGCTCACCTAATGAAGCGGTGATATTTTGCTCGCTGGCTTGCCCTGCTGGAGTAGAACTTTCATAGAAAAAACCTTCAGGAGTAGTAAACGTAACGTCAACCGTTCCCCAATCTACGTTACTGTTGTTTGTGACATCAACGGTATACGTTACTATGCCTCCTGCAGTAAAACGCTCGGGCGAACCAATAGTAAGAGCAAGTTGCGATTGTTTTACTTGTTGCGTACCTCTATACCAAATCGTAAGCGATACTCCGCCAACAAAAATAACAAGCGCAGTAATAATAAGCGCAGTTCGAATAAGGAATTTACGCCGTAACTGGGCTCGTATATCCATAATATTTATCAAATCTGGCCTACTAGCGGCAATAGCTTCTGGGTGTACTGTAGGCTGCTTTGGCGTTAACAGTTCTTGTGTTCGTTTTTTTAATTCGATTGGCTCTTCTTTGGAATACAAATTACGCCTCAGCATCGAAATGCCACTTTCATCTTCTTTGTTACTAGTATTTTTTGGATCGTCCATTCTCTACGAGTATACCATAATCGTTCGGGTAAGCAGATCCTTCATTCCTCTCTGCAACCGCATTGCATCTTCCTTGGAAAGCGTGAGGCGTACAGCATGGTCTGGGTTCTCCGCAAGATATTTTATCACTGCAGGAGATCGATCATCCGGAACATTTGTATTCCACAAACGCATATCTGGTATCAGCCCCGCGTGCTGCACTATACGAAGCGCAAGAGAAGCATCCATAACAATTCGTTTTGCAAATGAAAGAGTTGGGTATGCATGCCATGCCGCAACCAACGCATCAAATACTTCCGGAGCACTTTGCCCGGTATCAAACAGTGCATGAAATAATTGAATGTGTCCGCACGCGCGAGAAAACGCGTCACTGTCTTCACGTAATGCATGAAAATATTCTTCTGTTTCTACTTTCCCTGCATATATACCAGCCTTGCTGTCGTTAATAGTGACAGAAACCTGTGTACAAGGCTCTAAGTGCCCACCTCTGGCAGATGGGATTTTCCGAACGCCTTTCGCAATAACCCGCATAAGCCCCTCTTCTCGAGTAAAAAACGTCACTAATCGGTCAGCTTCTCCCGTGTTTTTACGAGAAAATACGAGAGCGGAAACAATGCGAGAAACAGGCATAATACAGCATATTATAGCATATATTTAAATTGCGGCGGGGTTTTATTTTGTTATCTTGTTTGACACCAATATTTTCCAGCAGTATATTATATATGGTTGATCGTTTCATTGTACTTTAGTAAGAAAAAGCATCGTTGCTTTTTACGAACAAGTACGCACACAGTGGAGCAGCATTATGAACATTGGCACAGGCCCTCCAATCCGTCACACACGCACAGAAAAAGCTCATCACGAACCGCAGCCGGCACAGAAAAACCCAAGCTGCAAGAAGATCGTCGCTGCCAAGGTCGCAGCAATCGGCTAACCGCACGCACAGTCCCTGTTTACAGAAAGGCGAGCCTTGAAACTCGCAAGACCACCGACGTAATGTCCAAATTGCCCACCTCTCCGGACCAAAGCCCAGCCCTGAAGCACTTGTTGCTCCAGGGCTTATTTTTTGTTTTGCAGAACAGTTCCCCTCTCCCCAATTGGGGAGAGGGATCCTCGCCATCAGGCGGGAGGGTGAGGGCAACCCAAGAGGAATATGACTTGAGTGTAGAATATGAGTGTGGGAGTATTACATAACAGAGCACGATCAACACTAGTACGGAGGAGTTTAAGGAGAATAGTTCCAGAACCGGAACAACGATTGTGGTATTTCTTGCGCGGAAAAAGATTGAGTGGTCATAAGTTT